>NZ_JBKFAI010000010.1:0-1272 GCF_053345555.1 Brevundimonas sp. M1A4_2e
TGACGTGACCCCCTGAAACTCCTCCAGGAATAGCTAGAGTCCGCCCTAACGAAGGACGGACAGAATGAAGCGATCAAGGTTCACGGAAGAGCAGATCATCGGGATCCTGCGGGAGCAGGAAGCCGGAGTGACGACGGCGGAGGTGTGTAGGCGTCACGGGGTCAGCTCGGCGACCTTTTACAAATGGAAGGCCAAGTTCGGCGGGCTCGACGTGTCGGAGGCTCGGCGGCTGAAGACGCTTGAAGACGAGAACGCCCGGCTCAAGCGAATGTTGGCGGACGCGATGCTGGACAACGTGGCCCTGAAGGACCTGCTGGGAAAAAAGTGGTGACGCCCGCCGGCTGGCGCGAGGCGGCTGGTCATCTGCAAGCCGCCTACGAGATGAGCGAAAGGCGGGCGTGCCGTGTTCTGGGCGTCGATCGGTCGAGCGTGCGCTATCAGGCGACGCGCCCGGACGACGGCGCCCTGCGCGACCGGCTGAGGGCCCTCGCCCAGGAGCGTCGCCGGTTCGGCTACCGCCGCCTGCACGTCCTGCTGCGGCGCGAGGGCCATGCGGTCAACAAGAAGCGGGTTCAGCGGATCTATCGTGAGGAACGGCTGACGGTGCGCCGGCGCGGCGGGCGGAAGCGAGCAATGGGCACGCGGCGACCGCTGGACCTGCCGCTGGTGGCCAACCAGCGCTGGTCGCTGGACTTCGTCTCTGACCAGATGACGGACGGGCGGCGCTTCCGCATCCTGACGGTGATCGACAACTGCACCCGCGAGTGCCTGGCGTTGGTGGCCGATACCTCGCTGTCGGGCGCTCGGGTGGTGCGAGAGTTGGACGCCGTCATCCGGCAGCGGGGCCGACCCGACACCATCGTCAGCGACAACGGCACGGAATACACCTCGAACGCCGTCCTGGCGTGGGCCGACGACACCGGCGTCGGCTGGCATTACATCGCGCCGGGCAAGCCCCAGCAGAACGGCTTCAATGAGAGCTTCAACGGGCGCCTGCGTGACGAGCTGCTGAACGAGACGCTGTTTCGATCCCTGCCGCACGCGCGCGCGGTGCTCGAGGCCTGGCGGCGTGACTACAACGAACGGCGACCGCACTCGAAGCTCGGCTGGCTGACGCCGCAGGCCTACGCGCAAGCCCTTGCTGGAAACGCCGGGCGGCCTGCTGCGCTGGTTGACGGCTGCGCAGGCCGCCCTATTGCCAACCCAACCAATCTCTACCCAGATCAACCTCGGACTCTTGTTATGGCTGGATGAGAAACGGGGGTCACGTCA
>NZ_JBKFAI010000011.1:0-449 GCF_053345555.1 Brevundimonas sp. M1A4_2e
GCGTGCCACAGGGCGGCAAGGATGGCGTTGGAGGCGTAAAGGCCGGTGAACAGATCGACGACCGCCACCCCGACCTTCATCGGCTCGGCGCCCGGCGCGCCGTCGGGCTGGCCGGTGATCGACATCAGCCCGCCCATGGCCTGGATCATGTAGTCGTAGCCGGCCCGGTGCGCGTCCGGCCCGTCCTGGCCGAAGCCGGTGATCGAGCAGTAGACCAGCCTCGGATTGATCGCCGCCAGCGAGGCGTAGTCGAGGCCGTATTTCTTCAACCCGCCGGTCTTAAAGTTCTCGACCACCACGTCGCAGGTCGCGGCCAGACGGCGCACGGCCTCGGCGCCATCGGGGCTGGCGATGTCCAGCTCGACCGACTTCTTGCCCCGGTTGGCGCACAGGAAATAGGCGGCGTCGCCGGGCGCGCCGTCGGCCGTGGTGGTGAAGGGCGGGCCCCA
>NZ_JBKFAI010000002.1:0-493482 GCF_053345555.1 Brevundimonas sp. M1A4_2e
ACGGCTGCGCAGGCCGCCCTATTGCCAACCCAACCAATCTCTACCCAGATCAACCTCGGACTCTTGTTATGGCTGGATGAGAAACGGGGGTCACGTCACTTGGAAGAGCTACTGAACTTGACCCGGCGTCAGATTCTGACCCGCCAAATAGACAGCGCGATTTGGCTGCTACGGGTTCGCAAAGAGCCCGTCGTCGCCAACTTAGTCGCACACGCAGCTATCGATGTGCTTCGTAGCCTTGCGAGGGAATCTGGCGCCAAAACCTTCAAGGGCTCGATGGAGGCTTTCATTAAGCCAGACCGCCTCAAGGAGTGGCGAGATCTTGATCGTGCGGCGTACAACCACTCTAAGCATGCTGACAAAGATCCAAATGCCGAACTAAAGGACTACAATCCATCGCTCGCCAGCTTTAACGTGTTGGCAGCGGTGATTGATTTTGGTGAAGTTTTTAAGAAGGTCACGCCTTCCATGCTTATATTTCGGACATTTGAGATGGCGGAATATCCCGAGCTCATTCAGGACGGGGACTTCAAGGATCTTCACGACAAGTTTCTTGATATGGCGAGGTCCTCCTTTGGCTCCAAACCACTACGCGAAGTGTGCGGCGACATGCTGCAGTATGTTGAAAGCAACCCACTCTCGATTGCAGGATGGCCGATGGAGCACTTGGAGCTGACCGAATAGGTTGCAGCGCCGCAGCTTGACAGCGGAGAGGTAATCCCTGACATAAGCCAAACAGGGCGTTTCGGCCCAAGCAAGGCTCCTCCCTCTCGGGCGGGGCCTTTTATTTTGCTCTCCGACCACGTTCTGAGCTGCGGCGTACGGCTGGATCGGAGGACACCCCACGACATTCGGAGATCAACCATGGTCCCCATGAAAGCCCTCGTCGGCTTCTCGCTGTCTGACGGCTCGGCCGCCGCCGGCGCCACCTTCAACGCCAAGGACGCCAAGGCTGCTGATCGCCTGGACGCGGCTGGCGTTGCGGAGCGGGTAAAGGCTGAGGCGCAGCCCTCGCCGAGGCCCCAAGCGAAATCAGTTGGCCGATCTAATTAACGGCCGCCATGAGCGGTTTGGTAGCGGCAGCTGATTGAAAAACAATCAAAGGAAATCAAACGATGGCCCGAGGAGGCGCACGCCCCGGCGCTGGCCGTCGTAAGGGCGCACCGAACAAGGCGACTGTGGTCGTTAGGGACGCTGCACAGGCGTTCACTGAGGACGCGCTGAGCACGCTCGCCAGCATCATGCGCGATGACGCTCAGCCCGCCGCCGCCCGTGTCGCTGCCGCCAATGCGCTGCTCGACCGGGGTCATGGCAAGCCGAAGCAGTCGCTGGACATCGACGCTCGGGTGACGACGCCCAAGACGCTCAACGACTTCTATGGCGGCGACGCTTAATCCAGCCCTGCGGGATTTCTGGCTAACGCCAGCCCGCAACCGGGTTCTGAAGGGTGGCCGGTCGTCATCGAAGAGCTGGGACGCAGCGGGGTTCGCGATCTTCCTGGCGGCCAACTACCGGGTCCGCTTCCTTTGCACCCGTCAGTTCCAGAACAAGATCGAGGAGAGCGTCTACACGCTCCTCAAGATCCAGATCGAGCGCTTTGGCCTGAAGGCAGAGTTCACGATCCTCAACAACCGGATCGTCCACAACACAACCGGCTCGGAGTTCATTTTCTACGGCCTGTGGCGCCACATCGACGAGATCAAGTCGCTCGAGGACATCGACGTCTGCTGGATCGAAGAGGCCCACAACCTCACGAAGGCGCAATGGGAGATTTTGGAGCCGACCGTCCGTAAGGATGGCTCGCAGTTCTGGATCATCTTCAACCCCAGGCTGGTGACGGACTTCGTCTATCGCCGCTTCGTCACGAACACCCCTCCCGACACGATCGTTCGGACGATCAACTACACCGAGAACCCATTCCTCTCGCCGACCATCCTGAAGGTGATCGAGGCCAAGAAGGCCGAGGACGAAGAGGAATACCGCCACGTCTATCTCGGGGAGCCTCGGGAAGACGACGACGCGGTCATTATCAAGCGCTCCTGGATCATGGCGGCCATCAACGCGCGGCATGTCCTGGGCCTGCCCGCAACGGGACGCCGTCGGATCGGCTTCGACGTGGCGGATGGCGGCGACGACAAGTGCGCGACTGTCGAGGCTCACGGCATCGAGGCGGTCCGGGTCGATGAATGGAAGGCCGGCGAAGACGAGCTGCTAAAGTCGGCCTCTCGGGTTCATGCCCAGGCCGTCGAGGCCGGGGCAGAGATCGATTACGACAGCATCGGGGTCGGGGCCTTTGCGGGCGCCCACTTCTCCACCTTGAACGAGCAGAAGAACGCTCGGGTCGCCTACCACAAGTTCAACGCCTCGGGCGCAATCCTGAACCCCAAGGCGCGGATCGACCCGAAAGACCCGAAGAGCCCGGCCAACGAAGACTTCTACCTCAACCTCAAGGCTCAGGCCTGGTGGGAGGTGGCGGCTCGGTTCCGCAACACGTTCAACGCGGTCGCTAAAGGCATGACGTTCGGCGAGGGGGAGCTGATTTCGATCTCTCCTGATTGCGAGCACCTGGACCTGCTGATCGACGAGCTTTCGACGCCACGGCGCGACTATGACGGGAGCGGCAAGGTGAAAGTTGAGAGCAAGAAAGACCTGGCCAAGCGGGACATCCCGTCGCCCAACAAAGCCGATGCGTTTGTGATGGCGTTCGCGCCGCGAGAAGCGCCAGTCACGCTCGACATCGACAGCCTTCTGTGAGGTCAGACCCATGGGTGAAGTGATCACCATCGGCGACGGCCTCGCCAATGCGCTTTCTGGCCTGGGCACGGAGCGGGACAAGGCGGCTTCGACCTACTACGCCGAGCCGACCGTCGACCCGCAGGAGTTGGTCAACGCCTACCGCGGGTCCTGGATGGCGCGGAAGATCGTGGACATCCCGGCGCTGGATAGCTGTCGAGAATGGCGCGCCTGGCAGGCTGCTGATGGCCAGATCGAACTGATCGAGGCCGAGGAGAAGCGGCTCAACATCAAGGGGAAGGTGCTGGAGGCCCGCAAGAAGGCCCGCCTGTTCGGCGGCGCTGCGGTTTATGCGGACTTCGGGGACGACGCGTCGCAGCCGCTGGACCTGAGCCGCGTCCAGAAGGGCGGCATTCGCTTCCTGAAGGTCTTCACGCCTCGCCGACTGGTGGCCGGAGAGATCGAGACGGATCCGCTGTCCGAGTTTTCGGAAATGCCAAAGGAGTTCACCGTCGCGGGCGGCGCGACCGGGCAGGCTCGCATCCACCCGTCCCGCTTGACCATCTTCTACGGCAACGAACTGCCAGAGCCGGACATCACCAGCAGCGCCTTCGGCTGGGGCGACAGCGTCCTGATCGCGGTCATGTCGGCGGTGAAGCAGGCCGAGAGCGCGTCGGCTAACATCAACAGCCTGATCTTCGAGGCCAACGTCGACGTCGTGTCGATCGAAGGCCTGGCCGAAATCCTCAAGATGGCCGGCGGCGAGGACAAGGTCCGCGACCTGCTGAAGATGAACCTGGACGCCAAGTCCAACCTGCGCGCCCTCGTGCTGGACGCCAAGAACACCTACGCCCGCAAGGCCGTCAGCTTCGCCTCTCTGCCCGACCTGCTTGACCGCTTCGACCAGCACGCCGCGGGCGCCGCAGACATCCCGATGACCCGGTTCATGGGCATGTCGCCGGGCGGACTCAACAGCGCGGGCGAGAGCGATCTACGCAACTATTACGACCGCATCGCTGCCGGGCAGACGCTGGAGATGGGGCCGGCCCTGACGCGGCTAGACGAGGCGCTGATCCGCTCGGCCACGGGCTCGCGTGACCCGGCCATCCACTACGACTGGAACCCGCTCTGGCAGCTGTCCGAGAAGGACAAGGCCGACATCTTCAAAACCAAGTCCGACGCCGCTCGCACCATCGCGGGCAATGGCGGCACGTCTGAGCCCCTGATGCCCATCGAGGCGCTGTCGGACGCCCTGGTCAACGAGCTGGTCGAAGACGGCTCCCTGGCCGGGCTGGAGGCGGCCATTGAGGAGTACGGCAAGCTCGGCGATCAGGATGAAGAGGGTGAGGACGATGCTGCGGCCCTGGTGCCGCCCGCCGACCAGCCGAACCCTACCGAGACCAAAGACGCCGCGCCGCGTACCCTCTACGTCCGCCGCGACCTGCTCAATGCCGCTGAGATCAACGCTTGGGCCAAGGCGCAAGGCTTCACCACGACCGTTGACGACCCGCACGTCACCATCGCCTACAGCCGTCGCCCGGTGGACTGGATGAAGGCTGGTGAGCCCTGGAGCAACGACAAGAACGGTAGCCTGACCGTGCCGGCCGGCGGCGCCCGCATCATCGAGACCCTCGGCGAAAAGGGTGCGGTCGTCCTACTGTTCAACTCGTCCGAGCTGTCGTGGCGCCATGAGGCGATCAGGCGGGACGCCGAGGCCTCATGGGACTTCCCGTCCTACCAGCCGCACGTGACCATCACCTACGCCGGCGGCGACATCGATCTGTCCAAGGTCGAGCCGTTCCGCGGCAAGCTGCAGTTCGGCCCCGAGATCTTCGAAGAGATCACTGAGGGCTGGGCCGAGAACCTCCGCGAGGCATAGCCGCATGCAACTGTTCGACGCCGTCACCCTCGGCGAGCCTCGGCTCACGCGGGATGGATACCTCGTGGCCGACGCCAAGATCGCGCGCACCGGCATCCAGCTCTACACGGGCAAGGAAGTGGACCCGGAGAACAAGGCCGGTTTCCGGGACAAGGCCATCGTCCGCGTCTTTAGGCCGGAGAGCGAGGTCTTCTCGTCCGACGCCCTGGCCAGCTTCGCCCATCGGCCGGTGACGAATGATCACCCCGCCGAGGCGGTCTCCGCTACGAACTGGAAGGCACACAGCGTCGGCATGACGGGCAACGAGATCGCCCGCGACGGCGACTTCATCCGCGTGCCCATGGTCGTGATGGATCAGGCCGCCATTCAGGACGTGAAGGCGGGCAAGCGCGAACTGTCCTGCGGCTACCAGAGCAAGATCGTTTTCGACGCCGGCACGACGCCCCAGGGCGAGGCCTACGACGCCATCCAGACAGACATCCGCGGCAACCACCTCGCCATCGTGGCGCGAGGCCGGGCCGGATCGGAATGCCGCATCGGGGACCAGGGCGCCCTCGAGACCGGCTCCCCCAAAGCGCCCAGCCACCATGGAGACCGTCGCATGACGCTCAAGACCATTATCGTGGACGGCCTCCCGGTCGAGACCACGGACGCGGGCGAGGCCGCGATCAACAAGCTGAAGGGGCTGCTGGATCAGTCCGCCAAGGCCCTCGAAACCGCGAACGCCAACCACGCCAAGGCCATCGCGGACAAGGACGCCGAACTGGCCAAGAAGGACGTCGAACTCGAAGAGACCAAGAAGAAGGTCGTCGAGGATGCCGCTCTGGACGCGCTGGTCGCTGACCGCGCCGCCGTCGTCACGAAGGCCAAGGCACTGGATCCGAAGGTCGTCACCGACGGCAAGTCCATCGCCGAGATCAAGCGCGCGGTCCTGGGCGATACGGTGAAGGACAAGTCCGAGGCCTACGTCGACGCCGCCTGGGACCTGAAGGTCGTGGACGCCAAGGACGACACGGTGCGTCACGCAATCCAGTCGCAGGACCACTCCATCAACGCGAACGATGCCTGGAACGACGCGGTCTTCGATCGCGCCGGCGTCGATCTGATCAAGAAGGGGGCCTAAGCGATGGCTCAACTCAACGAGAACCGCGGCACGGCCAACTTCATCGTGTCGGAAGCCAACGGCATGTACCGCTCGCGTGATGTCGGCACCGTGGCCGCTGGCGCCGCGCCTGGCCTGCTACCGGGCACCATCCTCGGCAAGCTGACGGCGGGCGGCAACTTCGTCCGGTATGACCCGGCCGCGTCGACTGGCGCTGAAACGGTCGCCGGCATCCTGTTCGAGGCGGCTGCCGGCACGGTCAAGAAGACCATCGTCGTGCGCGATGCCGAAGTGAACGGCGCGCATCTCATCTACCAGAACGGGGCGAATGACGCTGCGAAGGCTACGGCCAACGCGGCGCTGAAAGCCCTCGGCATCATCGTCCGCTAAGGAGGGCAGACACCATGGCGTCCATGGACATCTTCAACTCGTCGGCCTTCTCGATGACTTCGCTCACCGGCGCGGTCAACAAGGTCGGCTACAAGCCCCAGCTGCTGGGCTCGCTGAACATCTTCGAGCCCATGCCGGTGCGCACCCGCACGGTCTTTGTGGACCGCCGCGAGGGCAAGCTGACGCTGATCCCGTCGAGCCCGGTCGGCGCCCCGCCGAAGGAGCTGGTCGTGGACCCGCGCAATGCGGTGCCGCTGAAAACTACCCGTCTGGCCGAGGGCTTCACCCTCTACGCCGAGGAGATCCAGGGCATTCGCGCCTTTGGCTCCGAGACGGAGTTCGCCCAAGTCCAAGCCGAGTATCTGAAGCGCATGGCTTCGGTGCGCGACGACATGGACCTGACGCACGAGTTCCACCGCTTGGGCGCCCTGCAGGGCCTCCTGCTGGACGCGGACGGGACTACGGTGATCTACAACTACTTCACCGAGTTCGGCGTCACCGAAGCGGCGGCCATCGACTTCGACCTGGACAACGCCAACCCCGCCACTGGCGCGATCCGGCTGAAGACGGCCGAGGTCATCCGCTCCATGTCGCGTTCGGCCGGCGGCGCCTTCACGCCGGGCACTACCATCCACGCCCTCGTCGGTGACGCGTTCTACGACGCCCTGATCACGCATCCGGAAGTCGAGAAGACGTACCAGAACTGGGCGGCTGCTGCGGACCTTCGTCAGGACCGCACTTGGCAGGCGTTCACCTACGGCGGGATCACCTGGCACAACTACCGGGGCACGGACGACAACTCGACCGTCGCCATCGATCCGGACGAGGCCAAGTTCTTCCCGGTTGGCGCCAAGGACGTCTTCAAGAAGGCGATGGCTCCGGCGGAGTTCGGGCCGTACGTCAACACGCTGGGCCAGGACACCTACGCCATGAACATCCCCGACCGGGACCGCCAGGCGTGGACCCGCGGCGAGCTGTACAGCTACCCGCTGTATTTCTGCCAACGCCCGGACGTGCTGCGTAAGGGGGTGAAGTGATGGCAGACGTCACTACCTACGCCGTGAAGAACGGCTCGCCCCTCGACAAGGCCTTCAAGGTGCGCGGCGGCTTCCATGTCGTCGCGGCCAACTCCGAGGCGGAGGTCGCCAATGCGCGGCCGCTGACCGAAGAGCAGATCGACGCCTTCGCCCGTGATGGGGTGAAGGTGAAGCCTGCCGAGAAAGCCAAGAAGACCGAGAAGCCCGCCGAGGGCCCTCAGGCCGTTCACCGCGGCGCCGGCTCCTACTCGGTCGTCGAGGGCACCAAGGAACTGGTCGAAAAGCTGACGAAGGACGAGGCCGAGGCGTTCAACAAGATGGACGCTGACGCCAAGACCGCCTTCATCGCCAGCAAGACCAAGCCGGCGGAGTAAGGGGATGGCGGGTTACGGCACCGATCAGGGCTTTGAGGACTGGCTGACCATGAATGGCCATGTCCTGCCCGAGAGCGCGCCTGCGCCCGCCATCCTACGGCAGCGCGGGAGCCAGTACATCGACGGACTGTATGGCTCCCACTTCTCCGGCCAGCCGACCGGGGGCTTTGCTCAGGATCGCGCTTGGCCTCGTGCTGACGCTAGCGCCCATGGGCAGTCGATCCCCGCTGACGTTATCCCCGTAGCCATCGAGCAGGCGACCTATGCGGCTGCCCTTCAGGAAGCAATCAAGCCCGGCTCCCTGTCGGTTACGGCGACAAGCGCCGGCGCCCTGAAGCGCAAGAAGATCGACGTCATCGAAAAGGAATACTTCGAAGGCAGCGGCGACGCCGTGGCCGACAACACGCTGCGCTTGAGCGCCGTCGAGGGCCTGCTCGCGCCGTACTTCTCCGCCCCGCAGATCGCCGTGTTTGTGGTCTGACATGACCTGTGCGACTGTCCAGATCGTGACCCGCCGCATCGACGCAGATGATCCGCGCCTATCCGCCCATCGCATGCCGATGGCGCTGGCGACGGAAACGATCATGGATTGCGCCTCGACGGCCGGCCAGATGCAGCAGGCCATCGCTCACGGTCAGCCTCAGAGCGAAGTCCAGCGCTATCGTGATCTCGCTAAGGCGCAGTTCGAATCCTACCTCGACCTCATGGCCGAGGCCGCGCACCACGCCGGGCAGCTGAGGCCCTAAGCCCATGGCAAGACGACCGATCCAACGACAGCTCTTCGCGGAGCTGGCGGCGAAGTTTGGCGTGGAGATCGCAGCCGCCTTCTTGGAAGTGGTCGCGGACCTGAAATCCGGCGTGGAGTTCCAGCGTCTGCGGCTCGCCATTGAGCAAGGCGATCTGAACGGCGCCATGGAAGCGCTGCACCTCGACCGCGCCGCCTTCCACGCCCTGGAAGCCAAGATCAACGAGGCCTTCATCGCCGGGGGACAAGCGGCGACGTCTTCGATGCCAGCCAGCGTCGCGGTCGGGTTCCGCTTCGACCCCGGCAACCAGCGCGCCGCCGCCATCATCCGCGCGACAGCCGGGCGCCTCATCACCGGCCTGCTGGAGGCCGAACGCGAACAGGCCCGACAGTTCATCGCCGAGGGCATGGCGCGCGGCGCGCATCCTCGGGCGGTGGGGCTCGACCTGGTCGGCCGCATCAGCAGGCTGACGGGAAAGCGCGAGGGTGGGCTTATGGGGCTCTCGGCCCCGCAGCGGGCCTATGTCGTCACGGCGCGCGCTGAGTTGGCTTCAGCTGATCCGAAGCTGCTGAAGCACTATCTGACGCGGGGACGTCGAGATCGCCGCTTCGACCGCTCCATCACCAAGGCCATTCGAGAAGGCCGAGCCGTTGATCCTGAGATCGCCGCCAAGGCCATCACCGCCTATGAGCGCCGGCTCCTTCAACTGCGCGGCGAGATCATCGCGCGAACTGAGGGCATCCCCGCCATCCGGGCGGCCAAGAAGGAAGCCTATCAGCAGCTGGTCGATAGCGGCCGGATCACTGAAGCCGAGATTGAACGGGCCTGGCACAACGCCGGGGACCGCCGTGTCAGGGACACCCACGACGCCATGGGCGGTCAGAAGGTGCGCGGCCTGACGCTGCCTTTCCAGAGCCCGAGCGGCGCCCTGATGATGTATCCGGGCGACTCATCCCTCGGGGCCGGGGCCGACGAGATAGTGGCCTGCCGCTGCGACGAGAGTATTTCCGTGCGGAGGGCGGCATGAGCATCATCACGGGTGAAGCCGAAGCCGCCTATGAGGACTTCGCCGAGGACTTTGAAGACGGCGTCCTGACGGTGCCAGGGGAGGCGACCTCCGATGGTCAAGGCGGGTGGATACCGGGCGCTCCGGCGACGCATGGCTGCAAGGCGTTGGTGACCGACTACAGCGATTATCGCCGCATCAGCCTGGGCATCCCCGCGACGGATCGGCAGGTGCTGGTTCTCGGCGGGAGTCTCCCCGCAGGCGTTGTCCCGGCCAAGGGACACAAGGTCACCGCACCGGACCCCTCCAACGGCGGGGCTATGCGCACCTTCGACATCATCGCCAAGACCGGCGACCCAGCCAGCGCCCTCTACAAGCTGCAGGCTCGGTGATGACCAAGGTCACGCTCTACGACGGCGTTCTCGCCCGGATCGCTGCGGACGCCGGGGAGAAGGGCCTGCAAGGCGCGCTGGGCAAGGCTGAAACGATCCTGAAGGAAGACATCCTGCGCCGGCCCGGCTCCGGCAAGATTTACGGCAAGCACCAGGCCTCGGCCCCCGGCGAGCCGCCCGCGCCGGACTCCAACAACCTGCGCTCCAACACCAACGCCGATCCGAACATCCGTGAGGAGGGCGATGAGCTGGTCGGACGCATCGTCGCGAATGCCGGTTACGCCGAGGCGCTGGAGAAGGGCACTGAACGCATGGCGCCACGCCCCTTCCTCGGCCTGCTGGCGACCGACCATGCTGACGATCTGCGGCAAGCCTTCATCGAGGGAGCGAGGGATTGAACTCGACCGCAACGATCTTCGCCCGCCTGGCCGCTGTCGCTCCGTCGCTGGCCACCTGGAACAACGCCCCGGCCATCTTCAACGAGACAGCGCCCGACGACTTCCTCGACCAAGAGCCGAAGCCCACCAAGCCGTTTCTGATCATCGCCGTGCCAAGCCGTGACGAAGCGCTGGAGACATTCACCGAGACAGGCCGCCTGATCGTGCAGGAGGTGCGCGGTTATCAGCGCCGGACCGGCTCAGCCGCCCAGCTGGACACGCTGATGCGGCAAGTCCGCGACCTCTTCCACAACCGCCCCGGCGAACTCGTTGTCACCGGCGGCAAGTGCGACGTCGCCCGCGTCACCGGCCCGGTCCAAGCCCCAACCTCGGAGGAGGCCTACACCGGCCGCCGCGTCACGATCCGCCTGGATCTCGTCAACACCTGAACCCCGGCCCAGCCGGTCATCCCCAACGCGCCCAGGGCAGGCTGTGCGCGGCCTTTTCCATGCCTGCAACATAGGAGAGCGCCATGGCTGTTTTGGCCCAAGGTTTCATGAAGCTGCTGCGGGGCACTGGCGAGACCCCGACGTATGATACCGTCCGCGGCGTGTTCGGCGTCGACGGTGGCGGGTTCACGCCCAACAAGATCGACGCCACGGACTTCGACACGCCGGCCGGGACGCGCGAGTACATCTCTGGCCCGCGCGAGCCGTCGCCGTACACCTTCTCGATGCACTACGAGCAGGGCGACGTTCAACAGGAAGCGATGTTCGCCGCGATGGCCTCCAACACGCCCGAGCCCTATCGCATCACGTTCGGTTCGGGCGCCCAGGCCAAGCAGATCAGCTTCAACGCCGTTCCGAACCTGACCCTGTCCGCCCCCGTCGACGGTAAGGTCACCTATTCGGGCACGCTGGAGCCGATGGCCGCACCGGTCCGTGATAATCAGGGCGCCTGATGCAGCCGACCGATGAACGCCTCGGGATCGTCCGCCTGCCCTTGCCGGATGGGCGGGCGGTTCCGCTGCAACTGACCTACGCGGCCTTGGACGCCAAGGGCCATGACTGGCTGCTGGAACAGTTCAAGGCCATGCAGAAAGGCAAGCCGGGGGCGTCTCTGGCTATGGCCGAGGCTCTCGAGATCATGAGCGCCGGCCAGGTCCAGGCTGCGGACGTGATGGCCGCGCCGATGGCCGAATATCCGATGGCCGAATGCTTGAAGGCCTGCTGGAAGGCCTGGGAGCTAGCGCAGTACGGTCCGAGCGGGAGGCCTGCCACGGATGGCTCTGAAAACCCTCCGCGGAGCCCCCGCAGGACGTGGTGGGGGCGCATCTTCGGGCAGCGCTAAGGGCGGGTTTGAAAGAGGCCGAGTTCTGGGGTCTGACCCCCTTCCGGCTCTGCCAGCGCCTGGACGCTGCAATGGAGGCGTTTCTGTTCACCGGATGGTGGGGAGAGCGGTTCGCTCGCGAAGAGCGGTTGCAGGCGCCGCAGCACTATGTCGACACCATGCTCAAGCCCGCCGATCCCGCGCTGGCCGAAGCCGAAGCCCTCGCGAAGTTCCGCCGCATGGCTGAGGACTGGGGGTTGCAGGTCGAGGGCGGCGCGGAATAGCCTCGCGTCGGCATGACCCAGCCCATCCCCCGCTTCATTGGCCCAGCCGTTGTCGGCCTTGCGGTGCTGGCCGTGGCCTTTGCAGGTTTAGGCGGCATGCTCATGGGCGAGAAGGTCTATCCACTCTTCGGTGTTGGCGCTCTTTTCTGCCTATGCATGATCCTCGTGTTCGAGATCATCCTGAGCGGCCTTGTAACGCAGAGGGCTATGATCGGCTTGGCAGCGGGCCAAGGTGCGCTCATGGGCGCCTGCGCCAGCCTGTTTTTCCTTCCTGGCTCAGGTTTGCTGGTTCTCCTGGGCTACACGTCAGGCGGTGCAGTAGTCGGAGCCGTTTCCTTCTGGTGGTACAGGGTTCGCAACTCAATCCTGATTGATCGTTGAGCCCCAGGCGATCGCCTTCACTGCGGTCGATCTCACGGAGCATCCCTCTTCCGCCGTAGAAGGCGACTGACGATGCCTCTCCCGAACTCCCAATAGTCCCAATAGAGCACGTTGATGCCCAGGCCGACGGCGATGCAAAGGGCTAAGGTCAGGATCATCGTCACGACCGACATCTCGCCCTTTCCTTGCAGGACCATTAGGGCCCAGAGCAGCAGGCACCACGCGAGCACCGCGCGTCGAAACCATCGCCGGGCGAACAGTTCTCGCGGTCCGAGTTTGCGTGGGGGCGGCGACGGCGGCCGTTGTCGAACAACCACATCAGGCTTGGGAGCCCTCTGCTCAAGCCGCCTGATGCGCTCGTTCATATCAGCAAAGCGGTCGTCGGGGTCGATGGCCATGGCGGGAGACTATCAGGTGCCCAGGAGATCACCATGACTGAGGAAGAGGCGAGGGAGATCATCGAGCGGTATGAGCGTCTGCTTGCCCGAGTGGCCGGTCACAGCGCCCAGGACTGCGATCTTCCTCTGCACTTCGACGGCGCAGGCCACGTTCTCATCAGCCAGACGGAGCGAATGAGCTGGCCCTGCCTTCGCATTGTTCGGCCGGTTGGCGAAGTATTCGCGCCCGCTTAGAAGTCCAACAAGGCGTCGATTTGCTGGCGTTTGATCTGACCGGCTTCCGTTGATCCTAACGCTAACGCTTCGCCGAACGCGACAAGAGCCACCAACGCTTTGCCTGCTTGGCGTTTCACCAGATCGAAATCTATCATTCGCCATATCTGTGCGGCTTGGCGCATTTGCGCCTGGACGCTTTTGGCGGCTTCGATGGTAATCGGGCCCTGAGCGTTTAGGGTCTCGCTTTTGATGCTCAGGCGCCACATTGCAGCGGGCTCATAAAGGACTACGGCATCTGGATATTGGTCGTCCATGAGCCATATCCGATGCGAGATTGCATCTCGTCCTGCAGAAGCAGCTTTGCAGCAGTCCATGATCTTGATGAGTAGCGCTTTGTCGTCGGGAGATAACGTTTCGTTCGCTACTCGTTTCAGGGCATTTGCCTGAGCTTGCGCACCTCTCAAGCCTTCAAAAATTGCAATTGAAGCGCCGGGGTTCTTACCGAGAAGTTTTGTAAGGAGGTGGCTGACATGCGCCTCCATCAAGGAATGCTCCGCGACCGCCTCCATTCCGGCAGCGAAGAAGAGCATTCGCTTCAGCACCACCTGATCGTTGGTGAGTTGTGGTGAAACGTCATCCGGATACACGCTAGGCACTCTCTTCCCCTCGACCGCTTGTGCGAGTGATTAAACTGCCGCGTCCACAGAACGCCGTCACCCTGAACAGAATTCGAACAAGGCTCGCTCCGGCGGGCCTTTTTCTTTGGAGGCTCCATGGCTGAAGGCAACGTCGTCGGCAGCGCCGAGTTTGAGCTACGGGCCACCCGCAAGAAGCTTGCGGACGATCTGCGTCAGTCTGAGCGCGACGTGAAGGGCTTCATGGATCGCGTTGAGGGCGACGCGAACCGAAGCGCGAAAAGCGTCGGCAACTCCTTCGGCGGCGTGGTGCGCAGCCTGACGCTAGGCATCACGGCACTGACTGCTGTTTTCGCCGCCGGCTTGGCGATGGCACTCAAGTTCGGCCAGGCCAGCCTGAAGATGGCTGACGATATGGCCAACTCCGCGCGCCGCATCGGCATGTCCACTACCGCCCTTCAGGAATGGCAGTACGTGGCCCGTAAAAGCGGGTCTACGGCTACGGAAGCCGGGGCAGCCCTGGAGGCTTTCGCCTCGAAGTGGGAGCAGGCACAGGCGGGCCTATCGAAACAGGCCGGGGACGCGTTCAAGGCGCTCGGCTTCCAGCAGGAAGATCTGCGCCGTTTCGCAAGCGCTGAAGAAGCGCTGGACTCGGTTGTCGATCGCATTGGCGACCTCTCGAGCGCGTCCGACCGCGCCGCTATCGCCGAGAAGCTGGGGCTTGGCGCACTGGTTCCGGCGTTGCGGGAGGGTTCTGACGAAGTGGCGCGCCTCCGCGATGAAGCTGCGGCGCTCGGGTTTGTCATGGACGAGGAGCTTATCCGTAAAGGGGCGGAAGCCCAGGGCAAGCTCGACGACCTGTCGCAGGTCATCGGGATCCAGATGGCCGAGGCCTTCATCAACCTCAGCGACGAGGTCCTGGCATTTACGCAGGTCATCGCCGATGCCCTGAAGGGCCTGAACGATTTCATCGGGAAGTTTGACGCTTGGAAGCGCAGTACTGACGAGGCCTACGGCCCGGGCTGGACGGACAAGTTCCTCTGGCGGGACGCTCCCGGAGCGCTCCGCGACGCGTGGAACGCCGAGACCAGCGGTCGCGCCGGTGCTATGCGTCGAGCCGCCAAGACGCCAAACGGCGACGAAGACGATCCCGCTGTCACCCGCCAGTTGATTGCGCAGCTTGACGCCAGCGCCGGCCGCCGCAACCGAGCCTCCAGCAGTGGTCGAACTTCACTCACGCCGGTCCAGCCGAGAGGGCGGTCCAGCGGCAACAGCGCCCAACGCGAGGCCGAGCGCGAAGCCCGCCGTGCTGAACGTGTGGAGCAGGAAATCTTCCGCGCCCGCCAGCGCGCCCTTGGCATCTTCGACCGAGAGGCCCTGACGGTTCAGGAACGCTTCGACATCGAGCAGGCCCAGGTGAAACTGGAGCGCGAGGCCGAGCAGAAGCAGCTTGAGAGCCGTCTCGCTCGCAAGGACATAACCCAAGCCGAGTTCGACCAGCTCAAACTTCTGAACGACCAGACCGCGACGCTGGAAGACCGGGTGGCCGCGGACATCTTGGCCCGCGATCTGGCCGACGAGCGGCTCGCCCAGGAGCGCATGCTCTCCGACCTCTCGGCCGATCTGCTTTCGCTCCAATCGGGCGCCGCTCGCACGGCCAAGGAGCGCAGAGACATCGAGCTTCGCTTGCTGGCCATGGCGCAGCAACGGGCGCGAGACGAACGCGAGAACGATCCGAAGTTCAGGCAGCTTTCGCCCCAGCGGCAGCAAGCCATTCGCGATGAACAGGAACGCGTCTTCGGCCTGCAGCGAGATGCGGTGAACCGAGCCAATCTGTCGCCGCTGGACGCCTGGCGCGACCAGAGCCTCAAATCCATCGCGGAGGTTCGGGAAGCCTATGAGAGCGTCGCGGCTCGCGGGCTGGATGCGCTGAACGCGGGCATCGTCGACGCAATCATGAATACCCGCGACCTTGGCGAGGTCTTCTCGAACGTCGCGAAGCAGATGATGGCCGACATCGTGTCCATCGGCATCCGTCGCAACCTGACCGAACCGCTCGCCGAGATGCTGTTCGGCGGGGGCGGAGGCGGCGGTGCGAAAGCGGCCGCGCGGGCGGCGAAGGGTATTGGCGGCGGCTCGTCCAACTGGCTGTCGAAAATCTTCTCGGCGGGTCGTTCTTTCCTCGGCTTCTCCGAGGGCGGCTTCACCGGCGCTGGCGGCAAGCATGAGCCTGCGGGGCTGGTCCACAAGGGCGAATACGTCCTTCCTCAGGAGGCCGTCTCCCGCATTGGACTGGCCCGACTGGAGGTCATGCGGTTCGGCAACCTGCCAGGGTACGCGGAAGGCGGCTTGGTAGGCCTGTCGCTTCCGTCGTTCGCGCCGGCAATAGGTGGACTGGCTGCCGTTGGAGCTGGGCGCTCTTCGGAACCGATCATCTTCGACATGCGTGGGGCTTTTGTGCCTGAGACCTTCATGCGCGAGGTCGATCAAAAAGTCGCCGCCGGCGAGGCTCGCGCCTACGGCCGCGCCATGAACGATGCCCCCAAACTCACGATGAGCCAGACGGCCCGGCAGCAGCGCCAGGCGGTCGGGCGCCAGCGACGCGGTTCGTAGGGAAGCTCCATGCCTTTGATACTGCCGACCTCCCCGAGGCCGTCGAAGATGACGCCTCGGCCCGTCTTTGCGCGCAATGAGACCCGGCCGGGCTACGGCGGGCCTGTCGGTCGGAACCTGCGCCCGGGCACGCGCTGGGCTTGGGATTTCGAGTACCCGCCCATGTCGTACGTCGACAGTCTGGCGTTCGACGATCTGCTGACCGAGGACGAGACCATCGTCGCGGACATCCTGCAGCCGGGCCTCGCCATCGGTGATCCCGGCTCGCCCTTGGTCAACGGCGCCATGCAGTCCGGCCGCACCCTGCACCTCAAGGGCGTGGCCCCAGGCTACGTCTTCCGCAAGGGTCAGTGGCTGTCGGTGATCAGCCAGGATCAGCGCTACGCCTACAAGTCGCGCGCTGCGGCCACGGCCGACGGATCGGGCAATCTGGCCGTGCCGCTGCGCACGTTGATCCGCTACCCGTTGGTCAACAACGCCGTCGTCGAGATCGCCCAGCCCAAGGTGGAGGGGTGGGCGACCCTCGAACAGGACGCCCACGCAATCGACGCCGTGGACCGGCTGGTGCGTCTGCGCTTCACCATCGAGGAGCGTGAATAATGGAGCCGGCAGCCGTCGCCGGTCGCTCCGGCAAGGCCCGCTGGCTGGTGCAAATCCTGCGCCTGACCACGGCTGACTTCACCTTGCGCCTGACGACGGGCGGCTTCCTCGTCTGGAACGGCGAACTCTTCACCCAGCGGGACCGAACCTACGGCGTCATCAGCGACCTCCCAACCTTCGAGGACGGCGTCGACGGCCAGACCACGCGCGTGGACATCGGCTTCTATCCGGCCAGCTATGACGCCCTGGTCGCGATGGCCGACCGGAAGCACCAAGATGCCAAGGTCGAGATTTACGACTGCGCGCTGGATCCAGACACCGGCCTGCTGTGGGGCGAACCCGACCTGCTGTTCCAAGGCGAGTACGACTTCGCCCGCTTCATCATCGGCGAGACCGAAGAACTGATCCTCGAATGCGGGACCGAAGAGGCCCGGCTGAACGAGCCGAACGAGGACCGGCGCCTCTCCCATCCCTTCCACCAATCCGTCTGGCCCGGCGAGCTGGGGCTCAGCCACGTCACCGGCCTCGGCCGCAAGATCTACTGGCGGCAGAACGAGCCGCGCGGGTCGATCAGCGGAGGCGGGGGATACGGCGGCGGCGGGGGCGGCGGAAGCTCCAACATTGTGGCGAGCCAAGTATGAGCGACATCGACCACGCGCGCCGCGTGAAGAACCTCCAGCGTCGGATGAAGGCGGCCCAGGCGACCCGGAAGCGGTTTCAGGGCCTGGCCTACGAGCCGGGCAAGCGGGACTGCCCGAAGATGGCTCTGCACGTCCTGCATGGCCTCAGGATCAAGGTGCAGTTCGCCAAGGGCCTGAAGTGGCGAAACGAGGCCGAAGGCCTGCGCGCCCTGAAGGCGTTGGGTTTCGCCAATCTGATCGAGGCCATCGACAGCCTCGGCTTTGCCCGGATCGCTCCCGCTCGCGCTCTGGCGGGCGATCTGGTGGCGCTGGAGACCGACCACGAGGTCGGCTGCATCTCCGTTGCGATGGGCAACAGCAACTACCTGGCCTTCACCGATCACAGCCCGAACGCGGAAGTCCTGACCGGGCTGACGGGTTTCGCGCGCGACGACCTGGGCTACTGCGCATGGAGGACGCTCGATGGGTAAGGCCCTGAAGACGGCCGGCGCCATTATCGGCGGCGCGGTGCTGATGGCTACGGGCGTCGGGGCACTAGCCGGCCTGCAGGTCACGGCGATGGGCATCGCCGGCATCGGCACCATGTCCGTGGCGAACCTGCAGCTGATGTCCGCGGGCCTGATGGCCGCCGGATCGATGCTCGACAAGCCGAAGTCGACGGCCTCGGGCTCTCCCAGCGACTGGACGTCGAACCCCGATCAGGGAATCCCCTTCCTGTTCGGCCGCATGGGCGTGGCCGGGAAGATCGTCCACCGGGACGAGTACGGCCAGGACAACCGCCTGCAGGGCATCGTCTCCGTCTACTCCGGCGCGGGCCCGGTGAAGTCGTTCCAGGGCTTCACGGCTGACGAACTGCCCGTCTCCTTCGTCTCTAACGGCGGCACGGCTGTCGGGAAGTACAATCGCCAGATGTGGCGGTCCTGGCGGATGGGCGCACAGCCCGACACCGCCCTGAGCCTGCCGACCGGCCTCGACGGCGGCGCGGTCATGCCGATGTGGGGGGCGCTCTACAAGCTGTCGGGCAAGGCGTGCGATCTGCTGACGCTCCAGCAGGATTCGAAGTTCAGCGTCTACCCGTCTGGCGAGCCGAAGCCGATGCAGGTGCTGGAAGGCGTCTACGGCTACGACCCTCGTTACGATGACAGCTATCCGGGCGGAGCTGGCCCATGCCGCTACGGCGTGCGCTCGACGTATCGGTACATCGACAACGCCATCATCGCCGCTCTGAACTGGGCGCTCGGCATGGTCGAAAACGGCCAGGTCGTGGGGGGCATCGGCGCGTCGCTGCAGGGCGTGGACCTGCCAGCCTTCGTCGAGGCGGCCAACATCGCCGATGCGAACGCCTGGACAGTCGCGGCCTGGCCCGACACGTCGGAGGACGCTTCGGTCGTTCTGGATGAACTGCTGGAAGCCGGCGGGGCCAAGCGCTCCCGCGTCGCGGGCAAGATCAGCTGCGTCAGCCGCGGTGCTCCGCGTCCGTCCATCGTCACCATCACCCGCCGCGACACGGCAGGGGCCATCGAACTGGACACCGGGGCGAGCCGCTTCAACCGGCTGAACACGATCACGCCGGTGATCATGTCGGAGGCGCACAAGTGGGAGCACGCGCCGATGAACCCGGTGTCGTTCGCGCCGCTGGTGGCCGAGGACGGCGGCAAGCGCAGCGACCAGATCAAGTACCGCTTCGTCTCCAAGGTGAAGCAGGGCGCGGAACTGGCGGCCTACGACATCCTCGACGCGCGCGAGCCATTTGCGGGCACGATCCCCCTGCTGCCGCACCTGCGCCGTCTGAAACCGGGTGACTGCTTCGACATCGACGAACCGGGCTTCATGCTGGACGGCGTGAAGATGCTGGTGCTGGGCCGATCCTACGACCCCAAGGCCGGCGAAGTGCGCATCGCCTTCCGCTCGGAGACGGACAGCAAGCACCCGCTGGCGCTGGGCAAGACCACCACCATGCCGGACTATCCCGGCCTGACGGCGCCCGACCCGACAGAAGTATCGCCACCCCAGCCCGGGGACTGGACGATCATCCCCCGTCCGCCGGCCCCCGGCGGCGGCCAGCTTCCTGTCATCGACCTGAGCGGCATTGTCAGCAACGCCACCGCCGACGCCATGCTGATCAACTGGCGCGAGGTTGCGGCGGGCGAAGACCCTGACGCCCAGCCCCCGTTTATGGACGAGGAGGGCGAGCTTCTGCCCGGTTGGGTGGACGCTGGCGTCTGGCCTCCGACGACGCGCACCCTGTCCATCCAGGGGCCGCAGCCGGGCGCTCACATCTGGATCGCCGTTCGGTACAAACGGGGGAACAACGTCTCTGCGCCGGAGCTGGCGGGGCCGATCACCGTCGGCGACCTCGTCGCGGGCGACGTCATCCCAACCGCCCCGACCATCGTCGGCCTACAAGGTCAGATCAGCGCGGCGTTCGGCGACATCTTCAACGTGTCGGAGCTGGTCGGACGGGCGCGCGCTGATCTGGAGGCGGCGGACGCAACCCTCTACGGCAACATAGTGGTTCTGGATGAGCGCGCTGGCGTCCTGGAAGAGCAGACACAGAGCCTGGAGAACAACAAGGCATCGGTCTCTTCGCTGAACGCACAAATCGCTCGCATCGATGACGTTGAGGCTGTCAACGCGACCCAGGCGCTGGCGTTGGTCGATCTTGAAAACGGCAAGGTCGCACTGAGCGAATACGACACTTTGAAGGGGGAGGTTCAGGCCGCTCGCGATGGCGCTCCCTCTCTGCTCGGCCAGATCCAAAACCTGAAGTCGGTCGATCTCGACCTCCAGGAAAACAAGGCCAGCGTCGCCTCGGTCGACGCCTTGACGGCTCGGACTGCGCACACTGAAGCCGACATCATCGACCTCGAAAACGCTCTGGCCAATGAAGTGGCGGCGCGAGCGGAGGCGATCAGTCAGGTCTCGGCGCGTGCCGGACACCGGGCCAACCTGATCGACAACCCCAGCGGCGCGGATGATTTCAGGGGCTGGATCAAGGAGGGCAGCCCGGCGTCCTATGTAGATGACGACCGTCTGGCAGGCCGGATTTTCGTCGTCTACGGCTATATGGTCTCGCAGGTCTATCCTGCCGCGCCGGGCGATCAACACAGCCTCGGCTTTGTGTCGTCGCCTGTAGGCGATGGGGGCCATGTCCGCCTTCAATATGTGACGCCCGGCGGCTTTGTGGATGCGGCACCCGTTCCTTCGGGCGCGGGCGGGTATGATGTCCGTCGCCGCTCTACAACACCCTCAACGGCCCCGGCGGGCACAACCGGCTTCCGCGTGGTTGTCGTTCCTCCTCCGGGCGGGGTGCTTCCGGTATGGGCCATCAAGGTCAACTTCGGTTCCGTGGCGGCTGACTTCTCGGATGACTACTCGGCCACGGTGCTGGCTGCGACGGTCACCGAGCAGTCCCTCGCCATCGTCGATCTGGAGAACCAGCGGAACATCGCCTCTTGGCGCATCAAGTCGGCGGCGTCAGGAAGCAAGCCTGCGATCATCGAGGCTGTGTCGGCTTTGGGAGGCTCATATGTGGCCTTCGGCGCGGAGCAGATCTACTTCGGCGACAGCACCGTGTTCGACGATGCGACCGATACGATGCAAACCGTCGTCGGTGGCCGGGTTCGGGTAGTTGCGTACGGCGCTCCGTTCGGCGCGGCGAACAATCTGCTGGAGTGGTGGGGCCCCACCGGCGTCGCTCTAGGCGCGATGAACACGGTGAACGGACTTCAGGGCCGAATGACCTCTGCGCCATACGTCTTCGACAACACCATAACTGCGCCTTTCGTGGCCGTATGTAACCCGCCAAGCAGCGGTCGGGTGGTCACAACGCCTGGAACTTACGCCTCGGCTGTGGTCACGGTCGATGTCACCGGCGGGTCGGGCCTCTATGAATATCAGTGGGGCTATTTCGCCGGCAGCACTGGCGCCACCGCGACCAGTCCGACGGGCGCGGCGACCCAGATTAACCAGACGGTGGCCTCGGGCGAAACCAAGAGCGTCGTGTTCCTCTGCATGGTGAGGGACACGGTCACGGGCCGCACGACCACGGCGACCTATCGCTACACCCTGACCCACTCGGCCGCCTGAACCGAAAGCGCCACCATCTTCATCAACCACCCAAAGGAGCCTGAAAATGGAAGTCCTGATCGCACTCGCCTTCGCCGCAGCCGTAGTGGGCCTCATCGCCTACCTGCGCTCTCGCAGAGGTCCCTCCCGCCGCGGACCCGGTGCGGGTGGCCGCCCCGGCGCTGACAAGCATTGATCGGAGCAATCGACATGACCGAACTGACCGACGCCGAAAAACTGGCCGCCGCCGAGGCTGCCATGAAGGCTGCCGCCGAAGCCGCCAAGGCCGCGCGCCTGCCATCCGCCAGCGCCGCTGTGGCGCTGCTGGAGAGCGAAGCCGGCGCGGCCTTTCTGGCTGACCTTAAGGCGACCATAGCCGCCAGCGTAGACGACCTCCCGCGCCCGCTCGGCACGCCCGGCGCGGAAGGCACGAAGCAAATGCTCCAGCGCATCGTCACGTCGATGGAGAGCGGCCTATCCGCCGCTCAGGCGCGCGTCCAGGCTCTACAGCCGACGCCCGAGGCCCCGGTCCAGCCGGAAGCCTGACGAACCAGGTTCGTCCCTGAAGCCACGCCCACGCGTCGGCTGCCTCTCACCTATGGCCGATATTCTTGGAGGGGCGGATGCTCGACCCGAGGGATTTCCCCGCGTTCTGGGGCCTGTGCGGCGGCGTGCTTTTCGGCGCCGTCGGTCTGGTCACCGCCTATTCCGCCAAGGCCGGCAATCCGCTGGCCCAGCGCAAGGCGTGGCTGCATCTGGGGCTCGGCGTCGTAGCCGGTCCCATTCTGGCCGAAGCGTTCACGCCCAGCCTGATCGCCGTCGTTCCCGCGCTCGACATGCGCGGGGTGGCGATGACCTTGGGCTGGATCGCGGCGAACGACCCTCGCGGCTTCTTCGGCTTCACCAAGCGCCTGATCTATGCGGCGCTTCACGCGGTTCTGAAGGAGACACAGCGATGACCGCTCACGACTGGATGGTTCTGGCGACGGGGCTTCTCTTCCTGTCGGCCGGGGCGGTGCTGAGCCAGGTGTTCCGCCTGCTCGGGCCGACCTATCACACCAAGATCACGGCCCATTGGGCAGTGCGGGGCTTCTTCTTCGCCTCGACCCTCATTCTGGTGGCGCGTGGCCTGTCGTTCGTCTTCCCCGGCAGGGCCTTCGCGGCCCAGCATATGAGCGTGCTGGTCCCAGCTTCGGCCGTAGTCGTCCTGGGACTGGCGCTCGTCCTGCTGGAATGGGTGATGCGGGACCGGGCGCCGCCGCCGTGGACGGAGCGGCTGCTGGGCTTTGCTGTCCGCCGGGGCGTCTCTGATCAGGTGGTGGCAGAGATGGCTTTCGCCCTGCCACCTGAACCCCACGGACGATCCGCCAGCGAGCGCGAGCCTTGCCGCTGCCTGCGCCTGTGCATGATGACCGGGGCCGTCGCTGTCATCCTGATCATCGTGGCCGTGCTGCTTACCGCGGCGTGACCGGCCCGCGGGGCTACAGGCTGTTGCCTTCGCCGAATGCTCACGCCGCTCTTTTCCAAATGGGATCAGCGCGAATAGCCGTCAGCTCGATGTCAACTCCGTAATCGCGGAGGATCTGGGCCGCGAGTTCTATACAGCCGAGCACAGGCAAAGTCTCTCCAAAGTGCTGCATCCAAGCGTCAGCAATGATCTGCTCTTTCACCGATAGCATACCTACTCCTACGCGCTGCCGCCCAGCCCATAAGCAGCGCTGAAACGGCGCTTTCTGTTCCTCACAATCTGAACTGGAGACCGACATGGACCGTAAGGCCCTGTTCGACGCCGTGCGCCCCCATGCGCCGGGTGGAAAACTGAAGCCTGACTGGGTGCCGATGATCGACGCCCTTGCTGACGCCATGGGCCTGCCTCGGGCGGCCGACGCTCCTGGCGATCCCGACCCAGAACTGATCGCTGCATTGAAGAAGGACGAAGGGCTGCGGCTCAAAGCCTATCCCGATCCGCTTTCGCCTCGCGCCAAGGCCGGCAAGGGCTCGGGCGCCCCGTGGACGATAGGGTACGGCCGAGCGCGCGGCATCCAGGAAGGCCAGGTCATCACCGAAGCCACCGCCGAGGCTTGGCTGATCGAGGACGCCCGCGAGCACAACCGGGTGATCCACGCCGCCTTGCCATGGCTGAAGCGCCTCGATCCCGTGCGCCGTCGGGTGATCGAGAACATGCACTTCAACATGGGCTGGGACGATCCGAAGACGCCCCAGCGGGAGGGCCTGTCGGGTTTCGTCAACACGCTGGCGCATGTCGAGGCCGGCCGCTACGCCCAAGCCGCCGCCGGGATGCGCGCCAGCCTGTGGGCCAAGCAGGTCAAGGGGCGCGCTGAACGCCTCGCGCGCGAGATGGAAACGGGGCGGGCCGCGCAATGATCCGCCTCCGCGACATCACCGCGACCGGCTGGCTCGCCGTCGCCTGTCTAGTGCTCGCCATGATCCTAGTGACCATGTGCGTCGCCGATGACCGCCAGAAGGCCGCTGACAGGGCTCGGCAGGCCGACGCGAGCAAGACCCTAGCCGACGGCCGCACGGCCGCTGCACGCGACGCCAGCGCCATCCGCGACCGCGCCGACGCCCGAGACCAGTCCACCGCCTCCATCGTCACCCAGGCTGAAAAGGAAATCCGCCATGCGCCTGATCGCAATGCTGCCGCTGATGCTGCTCGCCGCAGGGTGTGCCAGCTCTCCGATTACCGTGACCCACAGTGCGCCGTGTTCCGCACTGATCCCGGCCGGGTGGACTGAGCCTGTCCCGTCCGCCGCCCTTCCGCAGGAGCCCTCCGACGAGCGGTCCTGGATGGCGTTCGGCGTGGCGCAGACCGGCGCCCTGCGGACAGCCAACGGCCGGACGGCGGACGTGATCGGGATCGTGCGGGCGTGTGAGGCGAGGGACGCGGAGGCGGTCGAGCGAATAGGGCGGCCGTGGTGGGCTCGCCTGAGGCCGGGCTAGGTGCCAACCGCCTACTATCCTTGCTGCGTCGAGCCTAAGGCTCCGCTATCGAGGCCCGCTCTCTTCGGAGGGCGGGCGTTTCGTCGTTTCCGGAGCGGAGGCCGCAGCGTGGCCTAGCGGCAAAAGCCTAGCTTCGATCGACATGGGAAACTTGCGCTCCGTGTCAGTCGATGCAAGCTTCGAGGACTAGCTCACGAGAATAAGAATGGCGGCCGAAAAAAAATCAAACTGGGCGCGGAATGTTGTCCTGGTCGTTATAGCGATCACCATCGGCGCCATCATCGGCTCGAAAGTTTATGAGATTTCTAAGACGGTCGATGCCTTGGAGGTCGCGCTTTACGGACCCGCCAAAACGGCTAGCACCGCTCACGGCTTCCAGTTGCGGGATGATTATTCGCCTGTGGAAGACGCAAGGCGCTCTCACTTGCAAAGTTTGGTTTCGTTTGAGCAGGAGCGGCTGACCAACTGGGCTGGGGGATTCATTGCTTATGTGATCGGCGCGCTGCTGTTTCTAACGTTCCTAATTTTCGTGTCTCCGCGATACTATATCGGGTCCCCTCGACTTGAAGACTATGAAGCATTTTTCGACATAGGGCGGAAAGCGGGCGCGAAGGTTACGACGGCCGCATCCTCGGTCAAACGAGCCATTCCCCGTCAGCCGACAGTAGCCGGGCTTTCAGCGGCTGATGAACTCCGCAAGTGGGAAGAGCTGCGGAAAGAGGGTCTCGTTACGGACGAGGAGTTCAAAAGAATGCGCGACAAGCTGGTAGGCTAACGGACGCGTACTTATCCCCGTGCCCCCCCGTGGCGGGGCTTTCTTCGTTACGGACGTCGCATTTCGGACGAGGTGATCAAGATCGGCTTCGACCCGTTGCAGACATGTTGCCAACCTGTCAGTTGCATACTGCGGAGCTTCGCGTTTCAACTGGCGGAACGACGTGTGTCCGCCTCTCTTGGGCGGCGGGATAGGAAAGCAAATGATGCTTCTGAGATTTGCGGTATTGGCGGCGTCATGCGCACTAGTGGGTTGCGGGCTTGCAGGCCAGAAATCTGATGTCGGGGTTCTGGTGCTCGAATGCACTGGCCAATGGAGCGCAACCGGGACAGCTGCTGAGCCTACGGAACGTTCTTACCGCGTGAATTTTGAGACCAAGACTATCGAATACAAAGATGTGCGTTTTGGGACGTGGCACTTCGACAACCGCGGTCAACGGACTTTCCGCGCCGACACGAACACTATCAGTCTCGATGGACAAGATCCGCCGAATACGATGCTCAACTTGTCGTCGACCTACACGCTTCAGTTCGACCGAAGGACAGGCCGTGTGGTGGACGGCCAACGGCAGATCGACATCAGCGGCCACGAGGCACCTATAGAAGAAGCGTTTGAGGGCACCTGTCATCCCGCGAGTGGAATGTCTAACGAGCAGAAATTCTAGGCTCGCTTACATCGGGTGCGTCCGCTTTCCACCCTAGCGGACCTCGCGTATATCCACCTTCTGGCTTATACCCTCGGCTTAAGATCGCGATAGGGCGCGCCCCGCTCTCCTGCGTCGGCGCGGGTCATCACGCGAGTGTCAAACGCGGAGGAGATGGCGATCTTGATCCCTCGATGTCGGACGCCTTCGTCTAATGACTTGGCCGTGTGTTCGATCTGATAGAGCGTTTCGCACCATTCGGCGCTGTTGATTTCGATGAGACCGGGCAAACGGTTGGGGTCGTCGGCAGCGGCCATGGCGTCGAGGTGGCGTTGAGTTCATCGGGGGTCATGGCGCAGCGGTGCAGCTGAGTCGCGAGCATGCGGCCTGGCACGTTCCAAAAATCGTGATTTTGCTGTCTAGACTTGTACGAACGGCGTGATATTCCGCCGTTATGCGCTTAGGCAGGGGGCTTGGGCGGATTAACTTCGGGGCATCCCAAAAAATGAACAAGATCGTCATTCTGGCGGCGCTTGGCGTCGCCACATCGCTCACGTCTGCCTGTGCCTCAGTCACGCGCGGCACCAAAACCGCGTGGGAAGTGACCTCGACACCGCCCGGCGCTCGAGTCGAGACGTCGAATGGCTTCCAATGCCAGGCCACGCCCTGCTCTATCAAAATGCCGCGCAAGTCGGAGTTCATCGCGACCTTGACCTTGGATGGGTATCAGCCCGCGACCGTAACCGTGACCAATAAGGTCTCGACCGGCGGCGGCGTGGCCATGGCTGGAAACGTGCTTGTCGGCGGCATCATTGGTGCGGGCATCGATGCGGGAACCGGCGCAATGCTCGACCTGACGCCTAATCCGGCACATGTCGATATGACCCAAGACCGCGCGCCCGTTACTGGGCGCCCGGAGTAAATTAGGACTCCCTTGGCAACGGCGGTTCTGCACAAGGCCGCCGTTGCTTTCGGACAATATCAGACATCCGAATCGCCAGCAGCGGAACGGCAGCGCTGCTTCAGCAGCCGCGCCGCCTCTTCCTTCCATAGCGCCCGCAAGCGAAGCAGGATCGAGCCGGGCAGGGTGCGGGCTGACCGCGACCGACGGTGCAGGTCGAGGGCTTCGGTCTCGAAGCGGGCAGCCTTCTCGAGATCGGTCTCGCTCATTGGATGACCAATGCGCCGTCTGGCAGCGCCCGCTGAAGCTGTCGCGCGATCTCCCAAGGCGCGTTCATCCAAGCCTCGATCTCTTCCGGCTCGGTCAGGATCACCGGCATGGCCTTGGGGTGAACCGACTTCACCGGCTCGTTGGGCTCGGTCGTCAGGAAGCCGCAGAGGTCGGTTGTGACTTCGCCCTCCTTGAGCTTTCGCACGCTGGTCCACTGCGGCACGAAGATGCCCGCAAAGAAGGCAGGCGCATCAGGGGCGGCGTCCACGAGGTCGAACCAAACGGGCTTGTACTTGCCGTCAGCATCGCGACCCGGCTCGCTAAAGCTGGTGAACGGAACGAGGCACCGGTTCCTGATCCCCTGCCATCGGCCCCAATGGGAGCTGCCAAGGTTACGGACGTTCGTGACGCCCTTGTCAGTCTTCTTTCCCTTCAGGGCGAAGGAGGGTGACGGTAGGCCCCAGCGCGCAGACGTCAGGATGCGGTCCTCGCCGTCCCACCGAACGATCGGGGCGCTGTAGTCGGGGTAGATGTCGCCCGGCGCCAGGTTGCCCACATCCGAACGCATGGCCCTGGCTGCATCCATGATGGCCTGAGGCCCTGAGCCCTGGCGGTAGAGGTTGCACATAAGCGGAACCGATCACGGCTTTCGCGCGCTGTCGAGTCGCAGAGGCGGCTGTAGGGGTGGTGGCCCGCCAGATTGCGCTACCCCATCTAGAACATCTCGACCTTGAGGCCGCGGCCTTCGGGCGGATAGGTCCAGAAGAGCATTCGGCCCTGACAGCGGCGCCGTCGACACCGGGCCGTCCGGCCCCAGAGCACAAAGTCCGGCCCGAGCGCTCGCCGCACGACCGACAGATCTACATCCATCTCCAGACCGCACCGCTGGCAGTGGGCTACGACCGGCCAGCCTTGGCGCTGCAGGTCGCCGACCTTGGCGGCGCGGCCCATCCACTGAGCGCGTGTCCAGGCGTTGTAGCGAGGGTTCATGCCCATGGATCATTTGCCGCGCTTCGCCGCCAGACGAGATCTGGGCCAGTAGTCAGCGCAGTGATGGCCGCCGTAGCTGAACAGGCTGATCACTTCCTTGGGCATCCCCGCCGCCGAAAGGCAGACGTGGTTCACGTCGCGCAGCAGGTAGGCGACATCATCCAAACGCAGCCCGCCCTCAGGCAGCCAGGCCAGCAGCCGGCGGATGCGCACAACCTCGGACGTGTCGCCCGGTCCCTCTCGAAAGCCCTGTGCTGACGGATCGTCGGCGATCGAGAGGGCCAGCCGCTGGGAGCCGCAGGCTTCGCAACGCAGCGTGCATGCCCACTCGCAAGCATCGCGGGTCAGCCAGTCCGGGAAGTCCCTGATCAGCTCCAGGCCCGAGATCTGCCTCCGTGCCCGACAGGCGCAGCAGAGGACGCGCAGCAGGTTTCCCCGGTCGGGCGCCTCGATCAATGGGAAGTGGCGCAGGCCGATGGGGAAGTCGTCGTCAGCGACGGATCCGATGCCGCGCCAGAAGGGGGTGTCCTCTTCCAAAGACATGGCTCAATGCGCCGTCGCCCCCCGCGTCGTGCAGGCTCTGCGCAGCCGGGCCAAAGCCCCAGGGGCCTTCGACTCGATCTCGCGCAGGATGCAACCGGCCCCAGCCCGACCGTCCGCCGTCGTCAGGTCCAACCCGGTCAGGCGCAGCATCAGCGCGGCGAGTTCCTTGTCCCGCTCACTCATTGCGGCCGCCCCACCAGGCGCATGCCGGCGACGAGCCCGGCGACGAGTTCGACTGTCGGAGCAGGGATGTCCGCGCGCTCGCGCTGTTCTAGGTCGCGGTCCAGCTTCTCCAGATCGCGAGCGAAGGCCTCATCGGGGCCAAGGGGTTTCGTTTCCATGTTCGTCCTCCTCAAGCACCGACCCGAGGCGGACTCCTACATGAGAACGAAATAAGAACAAGAGGGGGCGGCGCTGCCCGGATTTAGTTGGGAAAACGGCCGTAACCCATTGAAAACAAACACGGCGAAAGTGGGCCGGTTGGGCGTTAGGCTATTGATTTATCTATGACCCTTGGAGCTTCCCAAGCTGAATGTCGCGAGTTCGATTCTCGCTACCCGCTCCAACACCTCCCAGCGCTTTCTCCAGCATGCAGGGCTTCGACGCAGCGGCAGCGCTCGCGAGTTGTTCAGCGCCTACATTCTCCCTTAAGTTGTGTTGCGCATGATCGCTGCTCAGTCAGGAGCGCGACGATGCAGAAGGCGTGTGGTTCTGGTGTAGCGGGCAGGCGCACAGGCGCGGCGGCGATCGAGTTCGCCATCGTCGGTCCCTTCTTTCTGCTGCTGGTCGTGGGCATGATCGTCTACGGCGGCTGGCTGTGGATGGCCCATTCGGTTCAGGCGGCGGTGTCGGAAGGCGCGCGCGCGGCGGTCGCCGGGCTCGATCCCGCAGAGCGGGAGCAACTGGCCCGTGACGGCGTCGAGGGACATCTGCGCAATCTGGGGTTGAGGGGCGCAGACGCTTCTGTCGAGACCAGCGTTGACGGTCGGTTTTTCCGCGTCGTGGTGGCCTATGACGCCGCTCATCACCCTCTGATGGCCCTGGCGCCCCTGACCGTGTCGCCGCCCAAGGTCATCCGTCGCGCCGCCGTCATTCAGATCAATGAGGCCTGATGTGAACGGGTCGAACGGTCTGCGGCGGGCGATCAGGCGTCTGGGACGCAACCGGCGCGGCGGGGTGACGATCATGTCGGCGGCCTTCGGCGCGCTGATCTGCGTCAGCGCCGCCCTGGCGGTCGATGTGGGAATGGTGGTCCTGAAGGGGCGTGAGCTGCAAGGCGCAGTCGATCTGTCGGCCTTGGCGGCCGCGGGCTCGCTTCAGCGCGCCGAAGCGGCGGCGGAGGCGACGGCGCGCGCCAATCTGGCGGATATCGCGACCTTAAGCGTGCAGACGGGCGTCTATACGCCGGACCCCAGGCTGAAGCCGTCGCAGAGGTTCGTCGCGGCCGAAGGGCAGGTCAACGCCGCGCAGGTGACGGCGACGGCGCCCGCCCCCTTGTTCTTTGGCCGCGTCGTTCTGGGGCGCGATGCGGTGTCGGTCACCAAACAGGCGACAGCCGCGCGGCCAGGCGGCGCGCCGACAGCCCTGTTCTCGATCGGGTCGCGGCTGGGGTCGGTCGACGGGGGGCTGGCCAACAGTCTGTTGTCGGGCCTTCTGGGAGGCCGGGTGTCGCTGACCCTGATGGACTACAGAAGCCTGCTCGACGCCCAGGTCAGCCTGCTGCAGTTTTCGGACGCGCTGGCGGCGGATCTGGGGGTGACGGCGGGGGACTATGACGCCTTGCTGAAGCATGAGGTCGAGACCGGGCGTGTCCTACGCGTGCTGGAGCGGATCGCAGGCGCGGGGCCCAGCAGCGCGCTGAGCAAGCTGACGGGCGCGCCCGCGGACGCCCGTTTGAAACTCGGCGATCTGATCGGCGTGGAGGCCGACGCCCGTCAGGGACTGCGTGAGCGGTTGAACGCCCAGGTGTCTGTCTTTGACCTGCTGATGGCGAGCCTGCAGACGGCGAACAAGGAACGCCAGTTGGCGCTGGATGTGGGCGCGCGGCTCGGCATAGCCGACCTGGATGTCATGCTGGCCATCGGCGAGCGACCGAACCGGTCGCCCTGGCTGACGGTGACTAGTAGAGGCGAGCCGATCATCCGCACGGTGCAGACGCGGCTTTATCTTGAGGCGACGACCGCCAAGGCCCTGTCGGATCTCACCGCGATCAAACTTCCTGTCTTGATCGAAGCGGCGAGCGCGCAGGCGCGGCTGAAGCAGATCGACTGCGGCCCGGGACCCGGTGCAACGCTGGAGGTCAAGCCGGGCGTGGCGCGGGCGGCGATCGGCGCCGTCGACAAGACCAAACTGCGGGACTTCAAGTCTAAACTGACCGTCACGCCTGCGCCTCTGGTGTCGGTCCTGGGGCTTCTCGGCATCAAGGCGGCCAATGTGACCGGCCGGGCGGACATAGAGGCGGCCGACCCTGATTGGCGCCAGGTGCGTTTCACCGCTGCCGATATCGCCGCGGGCGAACCCAAGACAGTGGGCTCCAAACAGTTCGGCCAGGGGGTGATCGCGAGCCTGCTGACGAAACTGGACCTGAAGGTCGAGTTGCTGGGAGGACTGATCAGTCTGCCGGTCAGCGAGCTGTTGGGGAGCGTCCGCGGGCTGCTGACGCCGCTAGGCCCGGTTCTGGACGGGGTGGTTCAGCCCCTGCTGGAGCTTCTGGGCGTGCGTCTGGGCGAGGCGGACCTGCGGGTCCACGGCGTGCGGTGTCCGAATCAGCAAGGCGCGCCGCAACTGGTCGGCTGAGGCGCGACTGTCGCCCGGTATCAGCCTTCGGCGGGACGCAGGCCGTTGGCGGCCTGTTGCACGGCGGCGGGGCGGCGCTGGCCGCCGGCGGCGATGATGCGGTCGATGCGGGCCTTCTCGGCGCGGAAGGCGTTCAGGTCGGCGCCCGCCAGGACGGTGCCTTCCTGGGTCTTGATGCCAGAGGGATTGATCCGCTGGCCGTTGCGCCAGATTTCGTAGTGCAGGTGCGGTCCGGTCGAGGCGCCGGTCGAGCCGACATAGGCGACGACCTGGCCCTGGGTCACGCGCTGGCCCGCGCGCATGCCCGAGGCGTAGCGCGACAGGTGGCCGTAACCGCTTTCCAGGCCGTTGGCGTGGCGGATGCGCAGCCAGTTGCCGTAGCCGCCCCAGCGCCGAGCCTCGACCACCACGCCGTCGGCGGGGGCCACGACCGGGGTGCCGGTCGATGCGGCGAAGTCCATCCCCTGGTGCATCTTGCGATAGCCCGAGATCGGGTGGGTGCGGACGCCGAAGTTGGAACTGACGCGGCGGAAGTTCTGCAGCGGCGTGCGCATCATGGCGGTGCGCGTGTTCTTGCCGGTAGCGTCGAAATACTGGGCCGTCTTCGAGCCGGCGGGCTGGAAGCGATAGAAGGCGTGGCCCTTCAGCTCGGCGTAAAGAAGCTCGCCGGTTTCGACGGTGCGGCCCGATTCGGTGACCTTGCGGTCGAAGACGAGGGTGAATTCGTCGGCGGCGCGCACGTCGCGCTGCATGTCGAACTTGTGGGCGAACAGCTGGCTGGCGCGGCGCACCACGGCCGAGGTGGCGCCCAGTTCGCGGGCGCTGGCGGACAGCGAGCGCTGAACCTTGTCGTTGGCGACGACGGTTTCCTCGGTCACCTTCTCGTCCAGCGAGCGCAGGCGCAGCGCGCCGTCGAAGCTGCGCGACACGGTCAGCTGGCTGGCCGGGCCGGTGCGCATGGTCAGGCCGATCAGGCGGGCGTCGCCCATGCCGCCGCGCGGCTTGGACACGGCGGTTTCAAACTTCAGGCCGGCGCGCAGGTCCTTGAGGTCAAAGGCGCTGGCGACGGTGTCGGCCACGGCGCGGGCTTCTTCGGCGCCGACGCCGGTGCGGCGCACGGCCTGTTCGAACGTCTCGCCGCGACGAATCTGCACGGGAATGGCTTCGGGGGTGGTCATGCCGGCCGGAGCGGCGGCGGCGGCGTAGGCCTGGGCCTCAAGAAATTCGATCTGTTCCGCCGTCAGAGGTGGAACCTCCTCGGCCTTCACCTGTTCAAACCCTCGACCCGCCAGCAGGGCGATGCCGACGGCGGCGCAGGTGGTCAGCAGGTGCGGCGCAAGCCGAACGGGCTGGCGGCGTGGATCGAACTGAGCCATGGGTCCCCGGCGAATCAACGACGCGTGCTGCGCCAGACCAGTCGAAATTAGGTCACGCCGGACGTCCCCGACCGACAGTGAAGCGAGCCGTATAGCCCGGCTGATCCATGATGGGAAGCGGTCAGGTTACATTCGGTTAACTTGGCGGGGGATTGATGAAGTATTTCGACGTTCGCTGCGGTCCTGTCGTGAATCTTCGCCATTTTTAGGGTCTGATCGTCGTGTAGTGGCGACGATGACACGGTAGAGTTGTCGCAAGGCAACGACTGTCATCGTGGCGCATTTTGTGGCGTTGTCGCCTTCAACCGTTAGATGATGATCGTTCCGCGACCTTGACCGAAGACGCCGATCCTTCCTCGCCGCGCGAGCGACCTCGCAAGCCTTCCGCTGTGCGGACCCTGATGAAGGGCGTCGGGGTCGCCTTGATGGTGCTGCTCGTGCTGGCGGCGGCGCTTTATCTGAACCGTCGGGCGGCGGCGCGCGAACTGCTGGTCGGCTGGCTGGAGCGCAAGGGCGTCGACGCCGACGTCGAGGTCGAGCGGCTGGAGGTCAACGGCTTCGTCGGCAAGATCTCCATCGGCGATCCCAAGAATCCGGACTTCAAGGTCGAGCGGGTCGAGGTCGATTACGCCCTGGGCTTGCCCTGGTCGAAGGCCGGGCTGGGCGTGACGCCCAGTCGGGTGCGGCTGGTGCGGCCGATCGTCCGCGCGGCGTGGAAGGACGGCAAGCTGTCGCTGGGCAGTCTGGACCCTCTGGTCGAAGAGTTCACCGGCAGGCCCCCCAGGCCGGATTCGCGCGCGCCTCTGGTCATCGTCGAGCGCGGACAGGCGCGGATCGAGACGGAATACGGCCCGGTCAATCTGCTGGCCGACGCGCGCATCGACAACGGAAAGCTGATGCGGTTGTCGGGCCGGATGCCTGCGGCCTCGCTCAAGAGCGGCGGGATCGAGGCGCGCGGTCTGGGCGGCGTGATCGAGGCGACGACGACGGGCGACCGGCTTGCGGTCGCGCTTGATCTTCAGGCCGAACGGTTTGCGGCCAAGGATCAGGCGAGCGGCGAGGGCGCGGTCCTGCATCTGAAGGGCGACCTGCCTTATCCGGACATGAAGACGCGGCGTGGCGACGGGCGCGTCGCCCTGACCGGCCGGTTCACTGCGGATGCAGTCGGCGCGGCCGGCGTGAACACCCGCGCCGTCAACGCCGACGTGGCTTTCGATGGTCAGGTCGCGGGCTGGATCAATCGCTATGATCTCAAGGGCAAGGGCCGCCTGGCGACCACCGCAGGCTCGGTTACGGCCGAGGGGCTTCAGGCGCGCGCGCTGGATCTTGGTCTGACGGACGCCGAAGTGGCGGTCGCCGGGGGCGTGGAGGCCGACAAGGCGCGCTGGTCGGTGACGACGCGCGCGCGCCTCAACGTCGGGGCGGGCCGCGCAGGCGAGACGCGGCTGGAGGGCCTGAGCCTGAGCTCGGCCAGCGTGCGCGCGGGCGGCCATGGCGACGCGCTGGAGGTGCAGGCGCCGGTGGCGCTGCAGGCGCGATCCGTGCGGGCCAAGGACTTCAGCCTGCGCGGCGCCAGCGGCGCGCTGAATCTGGACATCGTGCGCGACGCGGTGACCCGGATCGATGTTCAGGGCGCCCTGAAGGCCGATCATGCCGCCGTGACCTCGCTGGGCGCGGCGACGGCGGACGACCTGCCGGAAATGGCCGCCTTGAAGCGCGGGCTGGGCGACTTCGCCCTGAACGCTCCGCATATCCGCCTGTCCAGCGACAACGCCGGACTGGAGCTGACGCTGTCGCAGCCGATCACGGCGCGCCCGGCCAACGGCGGCGAGCTGCGGGTGGAGGCGCATCATAAGCCGCTGTTCGCCTCGGGCGAGGGCGCAAGCGGGGGCGGGGCGCTGAGCCTGACCTCCACGCGCGGCGGCGGCCTGCCGGACGCTCGCTTTGAAGGGATCGAGTGGCGCCTGACGCGCGGCGGCTTTGCGGCGCGCCTCAAGGGGCGGGCGGGGCTGGACTTCGGCCCGGCGCGCGACATCGCCTTCAGCACCCAAGGCGAACTGGCCTCGTCGGGCGGGCGGCTGACCTATACGGCGGACGACTGCATCCCGCTGACGATCGGCAAGCTGGACCTGGGCGAGAACTCGGTCGAGGCGATCTCGGGCCGGGTCTGTCCTGGCGACGAGCCGCTGATCACGGCCCAGGGCGGGGCCTGGCGGGCGCGCGGCCGCCTCGCGGACGTGCAGACCACGGCGCCGTTTCTGGAGATGCGTTTTTCGCAGGCGGAAGGCCGCCTGGCCGTCGACGGCGCCGCCAAGGGGCTGTCGATGCGGGCCGCGATCTCTAAGGCCCAGGTTTCCGACGTCGCCGACCCGGCTCGCTTCCTGCCGCTTCAGGCCAAGGGCGAGGCTCAGTTGGCCGATGAGGTCTGGACCGCCGGTTTCGATCTCACCCGACTGGGCCATGAGGTCGGTCGCATCGACCTGCGCCACGACGGGCGCCTTCAGGCGGGCGGGGCGGCGATTGCCGCGCCCAACCTGACCTTCACCGAGCACGGCCTACAGCCGGCCGATCTCAGCCCGTTGGTGGCGGACTATGTAAAGTCGCCGGTCGAGGGCTCGGCCGGGTTCGAGGGGCGGTTCGACTGGACTGCCGAGGGGGCGACCAGTTCCGGCGTCCTGACCGTGCCGGATCTGGATTTCACCAGCCCGGCGGGCAAGGTTCAGGGCCTGAAGGGGGGGGTGGAGTTCACCAGTCTGACGCCCCTGATCACCGCGCCCGATCAGACGCTGACCGCCGATCGGGTGCAGACGGTGACGCCGCTGACCGATTTCCAGCTGACGTTCGGCTTGGACGAAAAGGCCCTGACCATCGGCGGCGGGCGGATCCAGGCGGCGGGCGGGCGCATCAGCGTCGAGCCCCTGTCCCTGCCGCTGACGCCGGGCGAAGGGTGGGGCGGGGTGATCGTCGTCGAGGGCGTGCAGCTGAACGAGCTGCTGAAGAGCGCCAATCTTCAGGACAAGGCGGAGCTGGACGCCGTGGTGTCCGGCCGTCTGCCCTTCACCTATGACCCCAAGGCGGGCTGGCGCATCGTGGGCGGCGTGCTGAACGGGGTGCGGCCCGGCCGTCTGTCGATCCAGCCGGAGGTGTTCGACGATCTGGGCGCCGGCGGGGCCAACTCGGCCGACCTGCCGCCCAACACCATGCAGGACCTCGCCTATCAGGCCATGCAGGACCTGGCGATCAGCGACCTGACGGCCGAAGTGAACAGTCTGGACGAAGGCCGTCTGGGCGTGCGCTTCCGCATCAACGGCCGCCATGATCCGCCTCAGCGCGAGCAACTGCGGCTGACCTTCATGGAGCTGATCCGCCGCGACTTCATGAACAAGAAGCTGAATCTGCCGTCCGATACGCCCATCGACCTGACGCTCGACACGACGTGGAACGCCAACCAGATCGTCTCGGATCTGCTGGAATATGCTCGGCGCGGCGAAGCGCCCGTGCTGACGACGGATGAGCAGCCTTGATCGGCGGCTTCGCTTTGTTCAGAACCCGTTCACTCGCCGCAGCGTTAGATGGCGGTGACTTCCAACGCCGCCTTCGGAGATCGGCCCCATGATCAGCAAGCGTCAGATCGTCGCCATGCTTGGCCTTAGCGCCGTCAGCCTGGCCGCATGCGCGCCTACGGTGAACATCAAGTTCAGCGAGCCGCTGCAAATCTACGCCAAGCTGGACGCCGATATCCGCATCAAGCTGGATCAGGAACTGCAGAACCTGCTCCGCGAAAACCCCAACCTGTTCTGATACGAAAGGGGGCTTTGACATGACGAACCGCAAACTCTTCGTGGCCGTGGCCGCTGTGGCCGCCCTGGGCGTCGCCGCCGGCGCCGCCGTGGCCCAGACCGCTTCGCAGAAGGCTCTGGTCGACCGGGCCAAGGCCGCCGGCGCGGCGGGCGAACAGGCCGACGGCTATGTCGGCGTGCGCACCTCGGTCGACGGCGACACCCAGGCCGCCATCAGCGCGACCAACGCCGGCCGCCGCCAGGCCTACGCCCGCAGCGCCGCCGACGCCGGCACCACCGCCGAAGTGGCTGGGGCCCGGATGTTCGAAACCCAGCTGCTGCCGCGCATCAGCACGGGCCAGTGGTACAAGAACGCCCAGGGCCAGTGGGTCCAGCGCTGAGCTGAACCATGACCAAGACCTCCAGAGGCGGGCGGCTGGTCCGGCTTCTGCGGTCGCTGGTTCTCGCCGTGGCCATATCGGCCGTCAGCACGCTTGGGCTGGCGGCCTATTGGCGTCTGATCGGCGGCGGCGAGATGAGCCTGCACGGCTGGATCGCCATGGGACTGGGCGTGCTGGGCACGGTCGGCCTGGCCTGGGGGTTGATGGCCCTGGCGTTCCGGTCGGATCGCGACGGTTGGGACGACCGGGTCGACAACCACCTGGACCCCGGCATCGAAGGCTCCGAGGACCGCAAGAACGACGACCTCTATTACTGACGGTTCAGGCTGCGGCTTCGGCGCTGTCGGTCAGGGCGGGCAGGAACAGGCCGCGCGTCAGGGCCGCGACGACGGGCACGGCCACGGCGTCGCCCATCAGCTTCAGCGCCGCGCTTTCGCTGGCGGGCAGGCGATAGGCCTCGTCCACGCCCATCAGCCGCGCCGCCTCGCGCCCGGTCAGGCGGCGCAGGGCGACCTGGCCGTCCTCCACGATGACCACATACTGCCGCGATGACCCGCCCGAGGGGGTGCGCAGACAGCCCGCCAGCCCGTCGAAGCGCAGCTCCAGCCGTTGCAGCTTCCGCCCGTCCTTGGTCCGCACCCGGCGGAAGGCGGCGCCCACGCGCCGTTCGCCCGAGGCCTGGATCGCCTCCAGCCGCGCCCGGTGCAGCGGCGACAGCATGGCCAGCAGGGTCTGCGCCTCCGCCTCGTCGAAGCAGGGAACGTCCGGCTCCAGCAGCGCCGCCAGATCGAGATTGCGGCGCGGCGGCGCCTCAAGCCCCCACCAGGCCCAGTTCGCCTTCAGGCTCGGCGGCAGCCGCGCCCAGGCGGCGGTCAGACGCGGCGAGTGGAAGGGCAGGGCGGGGCCTTTCAGGCGCGGCCCCTCGATCCCCCGCATGGCGATGATGAACAGGCGGGGGCGCGACTGGGGCAGCCACAGTCCGGCGTCCAGCTCCAGCGCCCCGACCGTGTAACCGGCCTCGACCATGGCCCCGCATACGGCGGCGAAGTCCTGTCCCTCGCCCGAGGTCAGCAGGCCGACCACGTTTTCCAGCACGATGACGCGCGGCGCGCGGCCCTCGGCGTCCAGCCCCTGCATCAGCTTCCAGAAGCCCCAGAAGGCACCCGACCGCTGCGCCTTCAGACCCCCGCGCGCGCCCGCCAGACTGACGTCCTGACATGGCGAGGAGGCCCAGCACAGGTCAGGCGCGCCGGGCACTTGATCGGGCGTCACCGCCCAGACGTCGCCGTGGATCAGCGGCGTGTCCGGTTGGTTGGCGCGAAAGGCGCGCGCCTTGGCCGCGTCGATGTCGTTGGCCAGGACGGTGCGGAAACCGGCGCCGTCCAGATGCAGCCCCAGCCCCGCCAGCCCGCCGCCCGCAAAGAACTCGCAGGCCGTGAAGGCGGCGCCTGAGTCTGTGGCGGGTGCGGGACGAATCGGCATGGGGCCACATTAACCCAGCCGCGCCGCTTTGGCGCCTGTCTTGACGAGGCGGCGGCGAACCCTGACCTTGGCCGACAAACCTCAGAAAGGATCGCCCATGCGCGCCGTATTCCTGTCAGCCGCCGCCCTGTCGCTGGTCCTCGCCGCCTGCTCCCAACCGGCCCAAAAGGCGCCGGAAGCCGCCAAGGCCGAGCCGCGCGTCCTAGCGGGCGTCGATCTGGACCAGCCGGTGCGCGTGCTGGGAACCGAGCCCTTCTGGGCCGTGGAGATCACGCCGCAGGGTCTGACCTATTCCGGCGTCGACCGGCCGGAGCAGAAGGCCGCGAACCCCGGCCCGACGCTTCAGGGCAATCTCGTCAGTTGGACGACGAAGACGGAAGCGGGCGCCGATCTGGCCGTCACCCTGACGGCGACCGACTGTTCGGACGGCATGAGCGACCGCACCTATCCCCTGACCGCCAAGGTCGAGATCGGCGGCGAGACCCTGACCGGCTGCGCCGCCGCCGTCGCCGCCATCGAGCGCGCGGGCGAGAGCGGCCGCGTAGAATAAGGTCAAGCTGGCGCCGGGCTTGCACTGATCCCCTCAGCGCGGCCGGGCTGTCCCCGGTCGGTTCACCGGCCAGGATGGTCTCATGACGCCCGCAGCGACGCCGATCGACATCCGTCCCCTGACTTCGCTCAGGTTCCTCGCGGCCCTGTGGGTCGTGGTCTATCTGATGTGGCCGAACCTGGCGGTCGGCGGCATGCCCGCCCTGGCGGCCAAGGGTTATCTCGGCGTCGAACTCTTCTTCGTCCTGTCGGGCTTCATCCTCAGCCACGTCTATCTGCAGGCCTTCGGCGAGAAGCGGTTCGGCTACAGAAGCTTCCTGTGGGCGCGCATAGCCCGCATCTATCCGCTGCACCTATTCACCCTGTTCGGCGTCATGGCCCTGGGCCTGGCGGCGACGGCGGCGGGCATGGCGATCGATTCCGGCATCCTCAGCTGGAAGACCCTGCTGCCCAATCTGTTGATGGTCCACGCCTGGGGCTTCGCCGGCGAGGCGGGCTGGAACCATCCGTCCTGGTCGATCTCGGCCGAGTGGTTCGCCTATCTGACCTTCCCCATTTTCGCCGCCGCCGCATGGAAGCTGCGTGATCGGCCGTGGGTGGCGACGGGGGCGGCGGCCCTGTTGCTGGCCGCCCTCTATGTCGGGTTCGAGCGCGTCGCCGGCTATCGCCTGACCGAGGCGACGTTCAAATGGGGGGCGCTGCGGATCGTGCCCTGCTTCGCCTACGGCTGCGCCCTTTATCTGGTCTATCGCCGCGCGCCCCTGCCGCGCGCGGGCTTGCTGGCTGCGGCAGCGGCGGTCGTGATGGCGTTCAGCGCCGCCCTGTTGAGCTGGGACGGGATCACTGTCCTGTCGGGCGGTCTTCTGATCCTGGCCCTGGCCAGCATTCCGGCGAGCAAGGCGGGCGTTCTGGGCTCGGCGCCCGCTGTCTATCTCGGCGAGATCAGTTACGCCGTCTATATGCTGTGCGCCCCGTGGCAGATACTGGCGGTCAATGTGGTGGCGCGTCTGATCGGAGCGGAAGACAAGCAGCTTCCGCTGGCGTTGTGGCTGGCGATCATCGCGGGACTGATTGTCGCCGCTGCGATTGTTCATCGGCTGATCGAGCGCCCGGCCCGCAGTTTCCTGCGCGGATGGGCGAAACGGCGTCGATCATCTGTGGATCGACAGGGGAAACAGTCGGAAACAGTTCTTCAACATTCTGATCCTATCGTCTAAGGCTTGTCCGCGTTCAGTCGGGAGCACGCCAGATGATGAAACGGCTCACAGCCGCCGCCCTTGCGGCGACCCTTGGGTTCTTCGCCTTCAGCACCACCCCCGCCCAAGCCGGCGACCCCTATTGGCAGTGCGTGACCTTCGCGCGCATGTTCTCGGGGATTCAGATTTTCGGCGACGCCTGGACCTGGTGGCGTCAGGCCGTCAGCAAGTTCCGCACCGGCGATGCGCCTGAGACCGGCTCGGTGCTGGTGTTCCAGCCCCACGGCCGCATGAGCGCCGGCCACGTCGCCGTCGTCTCCGACGTCCTGACCGACCGCGTGATCCGCGTCACCCACGCCAACTGGGGCGGCAGCCGCGGCAAGGTCGAAGAGAACGTCACCGTCGTCGACGTCTCCTCCTCGGGCGACTGGAGCCGGGTGAAGGTCTGGTACAACCCGATCAACGATCTGGGCACCACGGTCTATCCGACCTACGGCTTCATCTATAACGGCGCCCGCGACGCCTTCGCCAACGGCCGCCAGATGGCCGCCAACGCCGTCGCCGACGACCGCGCCGCCAACTAAGGCCAGGGCGCGGCCGCGTTGAAAAAGGGTCTGGCCCCGCCCGGCTGATCGGGCGATAGCTGGCTCATGACCGACGCAAACGACATTCGCGGACACGCTATCGAGACGGCTAAGCACGAGCCGCAGGGCGTGACCTACGCCGGCTATCTGGCGCTTGACGACATCCTGTCCGCCCAGAAGCCGCGCTCCGACCAGCATGACGAGATGCTCTTCGTCATCATCCACCAGACCAAGGAACTGTGGCTCAAGCAGATCCTGCACGAGGTGGCCCTGGCGCAGACGCTGGTGCGCGCCGGCGATCTGGTGCCCGCCTACAAGAGCCTGGCCCGCGTCAGCCGCATCCAGTCGGTGATGACCCAGAGCTGGGACATCCTGGCCACCATGACGCCCGCCGACTACCTGAAGTTCCGCGGCGACCTGGGCGCCAGCTCGGGCTTCCAGAGCGATCAGTTCCGCCGTCTGGAGACCATGCTGGGTCTGAAGGACCCTCGGTTCCTGCGCTTCCACGTCGAACGCCCCGCCGCCCATGCGGCGCTGAAGGCGGCGCTGGAATCGCCCAGCCTTTATGACGACGCCTTGCTCCAGCTGGCCAAGGCGGGCCTGCCGGTGCCCGACGCGGTGCTGAACCGCGACGTCAGCCAGTCCTATGAGGCGAACGAGGGCGTCGAGGCCGCCTGGCTGGAGGTCTATCGCGACACCGAGCGCTGGTGGCCCCTGTACCAACTGGCCGAGAAGCTGGTCGATCTGGACGACGCCCTGCTGACGTGGCGGCATAAGCACGTGGTCACGGTCGAGCGCATCATCGGCCGCCGCCAGGGCACGGGCGGCACCGACGGCGTGGGTTACCTGGTCGAGACCCTGAAGCGCCGCTGCTTCCCGGAACTCTGGTCTCTGCGCACCAAGCTGTAGAGCGCGGGCAGGTCGGCAACCTTCGCTGCTGGCAGGGATTGAACCTGTGAAACGGCCAAGGGAGGTTTCCGATGAGCGGCAACAGTCACGACATCAAGGTCCTCAACGGTCTGGTCGAGGGGCTGATCGACAGCGCCCAGGGCTATCATGAGGGCGCGGTCAACGCGCCCGGCGAGGCCTATCGCGACTGGTTCGAAGGGCGGGCGTCCGAGCGCCGCCGCGTGGCCGAAGAGCTCAAGGCGGCTGTGCGCGAGCGCGGCGGATCGCCGGAGGAGGATCGGTCCATCCTGTCCAAGGCCCAGCGCGCCTTCAGCGACATCAGCCACGCCCTGCTGCGCAACGAGGTCTCAATGATCGACACGGTCGAACGCGGCGAGGATCAGTTGAAAAGCCGGTTCGAGCGGGCCCTGGCGGACGAGGCCCTGTCGGCCACGACCAAGGAAAGCATACGCCGCGCCTATGGCGAGGTCTGCGCGGGCTCTGATCAGCTCAGCGCGTTGAAGCACAGCCTCGCGGGCGTCGGCCCGCGCTCAAGCAGCGAGCCGCCGAGCGGCGAGCGCTAGCGCACTCCACCCGCTCAAGCAGCGAGCCGCCGGGCGGCGAGCGGGAGCGCACCAAACCAGCTCAAGCAGCGAGCCGCCGCGCGGCGAGCGGTAGCGCCCTCAAAGAAGAGCACTAAAAAAGCCCCGGCGTTTCCGCCGGGGCTTTTGATCTTCAGCGCGAAGCCGAAGCCTGAAATCAGGCCTCGTCGCCCGCCTTTTCGACCGTTCCGGTGGCCGGGACGGCGACCTTGCGGGCCGTCTGGCGCTCGGCGATCCGGGCCGACTTGCCGCGACGGTCGCGCAGGTAATACAGCTTGGCGCGACGGACGACGCCGCGACGCTTCACTTCGATGGAGTCGACGTTCGGCGACAGGATCGGGAAGCGACGCTCCACGCCTTCACCAAACGAAATCTTGCGGACCGTGAAGGTCTCGTTCACGCCGCCGCCGTCACGGGCGATGCAGACGCCTTCGAACGCCTGGATGCGTTCGCGCTCGCCTTCCTTGATGCGCACGTTGACGCGCAGGGTGTCGCCCGGCTGGAAGTCGGGGATGGTCTTGCCTTCGAGCAGGCGGGCTTTTTCTTCGGCAGCGAGCTGCTGGACGATGTTCATGTCATTTCTCCGGAGCTTGTTTGCTCTTTACCTGTAAGTTGGCGAGATGCCGCTCCCAGAGATCCGGGCGCCGCTCCCGCGTCGTCGCTTCCCTTTGCTCCTGGCGCCATTTGGCGATCTTCTTGTGATCGCCTGACAACAGGACTTCCGGGATGTCGTGGCCCTCGAACGTCCGCGGTCGCGTGTACTGCGGATGCTCAAGCAGGTCGTCCTCGAAGCTCTCGGTGGACAGGCTTTCCGCCGCACCCAGAACCCCCGGAACCAACCGGACGCACGCCTCGATCGCCACCATGGCCGCCGCCTCGCCGCCGGCGAGCACCGCGTCCCCGACGGAGACCTCCTCGAACCCCCGGGCGTCGAGCACCCGCTGGTCCACCCCCTCGAAACGGCCGCACAGCACGACGATGCCGTCGGCCTTGGCCCATTCCGTAACCCGCGCCTGCGTCAGGGGTCGACCGCGTGCGCTCATGTACAAAAGCGGCCTAGGCGGGCCTTCCAGGCTGTCGAGAGCCCTGGCCACCACGTCCGCTTTCAGCACCTGACCGGGACCGCCACCCGCAGGGGTGTCGTCCAGGAAGCCGCGCTTATCTTCGGAAAACGCGCGAATGTCCAGCGTCTGCAAGTCCCACAGCCCCTTCTCGCGCCATGCGGTGCCGATCAGCGACACGCCGAGCGGTCCGGGAAAGGCCTCGGGAAACATGGTCAGGACGGTGGCGGTAAAGGGCATGGCGGCGGCTCATACACCAGAAACGCGGAAAAGACTGCCTCCCTCTCCCGGCGGGAGAGGGCTTGAGCCTCCAAGAGCGAAGCGATTGGCTAAGGCGAAAGGGTGAGGGGTTTGTCCAGTCGGCGTCAGCCGTCACGCGACGGCCTTTGGCCGACTTCCGCCGCGAACCCTCACCCTTTCGCGCAAACGATCGCTAACGCTCTCGTGCGCTCAATCCCTCTCCCATCGGGAGAGGGAAGCAGATTAGGCCGGCTGGCCGCCGCCCTTGGCGATCCAGGCGTCGACCAGGTCGCCCAGCACGTCCAGCGGCACGGCGCCCGAGCCCAGGACCACTGTGTGGAAGTCCTTGATGTCGAACTTGTCGCCCAGCGCGGCCTCGGCCTTGGCGCGCAGCTCCTCGATTTTCAGCTCGCCGATCTTGTAGCTGGTCGCCTGGCCGGGATTGGTGATGTAGCGCTCGACCTCTTTCTGGATGTCGCGCTCGGACAGCAGGGAGTTGTGGCGGAAGTAGTCCATCGCCTGCTCGCGGCTCCAGCGCTTGGCGTGCAGGCCGGTGTCGGTCACCAGACGCACCGCGCGCCACAGCTCGGTCGAGAGGCGGCCGAAGTCGGAGTAGGGGTCCTGATAGAAGCCCATCTCCTTGCCCAGGCGCTCGGAATACAGGCCCCAGCCTTCGGAATAGGCGCCGTAGCCGCCGAAGCGACGGAAGCTGGGCAGGTGCTCCATCTCCTGCGCATAGGCGATCTGGAAGTGGTGGCCCGGCGCGCCCTCGTGATAGCTGATGCCCTCGATCTGGGGCTTCAGCACCTGGGTCATGTCGGACAGGTTGACGTAGTAGATGCCGGGGCGCGAGCCGTCCGGCGCGGGCGAGTTGTAAAAGGCGATGGAGGCGGTCGCCTCACGGAACGGCTCCACCGCGCGGACCTCCAGCGGGGCCTTGGGCAGGTTGGAGAACCACTGAGGCGCCACGGCCATGACCTGGGCCACGAAGGCGCGGGCGTCGGTCAGATAGGCTTCCTTGCCCTCGGGCGTGTTCGGATACTGGAACTGCGGATCGGTCTTCAGGAAGGCGAAGAAGTCCTGCAGCGAGCCGGTGAAGCCGACCTGGGTCTTGATCGTCTCCATGTCGCGCTGGATGCGGGCGACCTCGTCCAGGCCGATCTGGTGGATCTGGTCGGCGGTCAGGTCGGTGGTGGTGGAGAGCTGCAGGCGCGCGTTGTAATAGGCCTCGCCCTGCGGCAGGCGCCACACGCCCGCGTCGCTGTCGGCCTGGGTCCGCACCTGGTCCAGCGCGGTCAGGACGGTGTCGAAGCCGCGCTTGTAAGGGCCGGTCAGGGCCGTGCGCGCCGAGGCCAGCAGCCGGTCCTGGGTCGCCTGATCGGCGTCCAGGGCGGCGATCTTCTTCTGGAAGTCGGCCCAGACCGGGTTGTCGGCGCCGCCGTCGAACGGGGCGCCGGCGATCACCGCGCGGGTGTTGTCGATCGACGGCTCGAACACGAAGCGCGGCGAGACCACGCCCTTGGCGGCGCGCGCGGTCAGGGTGTCGGCGACCTGGCCCATGTAGCGCTCGGCGGCGTTCAGGCGGGCGACATAGGCCTCGGCGTCCGCAACGCTTGAGATGCGGTGGTTGTTGATCAGGAACACCGGCAGGCCCGTGGTCGGATTGCCGTTGGCGGCGAACTGGAAGCCCCAGTCGCGCCACTGGTTCGACAGGCGCGCCTGCTGCACCCCGTGCTCGAACAGGCGCCAGGACAGGCGGCTCTGCTCGCTCAGCTTGGCCGGATCGAACTGGGCCTTCATCTGCGCCAGCTGGGCTTCCTGCAACGCCAGCGAGCGTTCGGCGGCGGCGTCGGAGACGTCGTCCAGCTTGTCGTAGTCGGTCTTGCGGCCCAGCGAGGTCATGCGCTGGGGGCTCAGCGCCACGCGCGCCTCGAAGGCCTGTTCGAAGAAGGCGTTGAGCCGCGCGTCCTCGCTTTGGGCCTCAGCGGGCGCAGCGGCGGGCGCCGCCTGCGCCATGACGGCGGGCGCCGCGGCGCAGAGCGCCAGGACGGCGACGGATGAAATCAGAAGACGACGCATGAGAAAGACCCCCCTCGGTACAATAAGGGGCGCACTCTTTCGCGAAGCGTGGCGGGACGCAAGCCGCTAAGGGGTCGCCCTCTTCCGCCGAGAGAGGGTTCAGGCGCCGCGAAGTTGCGTGATCGTCCGTCCCGGGGCGATCTGTTCGGCGTCGGTGATCAGGTGAATCAGCGCCGGGCGCCCGCCCGCCGCCGCCTCGCGCGCCGCCGCCAGAGCCGCCGGGAAGTCGCTGGTCGTCTCGCAGCGCACGGCGAAGGCGCCGAAGGCTTCGGCGTATTTGACGAAGTCGGGGTTCTTCAGCTCGGTGGCGATGACGCGGGTCGGATATTCCCGCTCCTGGTGCATGCGGATGGTGCCGAAGGCGCCGTTGTCCACGACCACCACGACGACGCCGAGGCCGTATTGGGCGGCGGTGGCAATCTCATTGGCGCTCATCATGAAGTCGCCGTCGCCGGCGATGCAGACCACCTCGCGCTCCGGCTGGGTCGCCTTGGCCCCCAGCGCGGCGGGATAGCCATAGCCCATGGCGCCCGAGGTCGGGGCCAGCTGGGTGCGGCGGGCCTGATGGCGATGGAAGCGGTGCAGCCAGGCGGCGAAATTGCCTGCGCCGTTGGTGATGATGGCGTCCTCGGGCAGGGCCTCGGCCAGATGGGCGATGACCTCGCTCATGTTGACGGCGCTCTCGACCTCGATGGGCGAGGAGAAGGCGAGGAAGTCGGCGTGGGCCGCCGCGCCCTGATCGCGCCAGGTCCGGCCCGGCTCGATGGTCGCCAAGGCCAGGGCGGCCAGCGCGTTGTCCGCCGCCGCCGACAGGGCGGGGGCCCAGACGCGGCCCAGCTCCTCCGGACCCGGATGGATGTGCACCAGGGTCTGCGCCGTCTTCGTGCGGTCCAGCAGGGTGTAGCCCTGCGTCGGATTCTCGCCCATGCGCGCGCCGATCACCAGCAGCAGGTCGGCCGCCTTGACCCGCGCCACCAGTTTGGGGTTGGGCCCCAGGCCCAGGTCGCCCGCATAGCCGGGATGGTCGTTGCGGATCAGGTCCTTGCGGCGGAAGGACAGGGCGACCGGCAGGCCCAGACGCTCGGCCCAGCCGGAAATCGCGTCGGTCGCTTCATCGCTCCAGCCCGAGCCGCCGAGGATCAGCATCGGACGTTCGGCTTGGCTCAGGCGTTCGCGCACCTGTTCGACGAAGGCCGAGTCCAGCGCGGCCTTCGCCGGAGCGACCGGACGGACGGGCGCGGGGCCGCCGTTTTCGTGCAGGATGTCCTCGGGCAGGGCGACGACGACCGGACCCATGCGGCCCTGCTGGGCGACGGCGAACGCGCGCTCCACGACCTCCACCGTGCGCTGCGGGCTTTCGATCTCGGTCGCCCACTTGGCCAGGCCGCCGAAGACCTCGCGATAGTCGACCTCCTGGAAGGCGCCGCGGCCCCGGTCGGTCAGGGCGATCTGGCCGACGAACAGGATCATGGGCGTCGAATCCTGATGCGCCGTGTGCACGCCGATGCTGGCGTGGGTCGCGCCCGGCCCGCGCGTGACCATGCAGACGCCGGGACGGCCGGTCAGCTTGCCGTAGGCCTCTGCCATGTTGGCGGCGCCCGCCTCGTGGCGGCAGACGATGACCTCGATCTTGTCGCGCACGTCGGCCAGGGCGTCGAGCACGGCCAGATAGCTCTCGCCCGGCACGCAGAAGACCTTGTCGACCCCGTTCATCACCAGGGTTTCGACCAGACGGCGGGCGGCGGTGTCAGAAGCTTGCGTCATGCTTTGGCCGTTAGCAGATCGGAGGATATGTTGGCCATGCAACCTTACGGCCAAGCTTCACGTTGAAGCGCTCTATCGATCTACGGGGATTTCATCATGCGCAAGCTCATCGTTCTGGGCGTCATCGCCGCCGCCCTGACCACCGCCGCCTGCAACACGGTGTCCGGCATCGGCCGCGACCTGTCCGCCGCCGGTCAGGCCGTCACCTCGGGCTCGGAACGCGCCAAGAGCTGAGGCGCCCGCCGGCGCCCGGCGCCATGTTTTACCTTCCGGCGGCGAACGGGTCGGAAAAACCGACTAACGTGACGCCTCAATCGGAGGAATGAGCATGGGACTTCTGGATAATATCCTGGGCGGTCTGGGCGACGGCGCGGCTGGGGGCGTGGCCGATCTGCTGAAAAGCCAGGGCGGGGTGTCGGGCCTGACGGAAAAGTTCGGCCAGAAGGGGCTGGGCGATGTGGCGGCCTCGTGGGTTGGCAAGGGCGGCAACGCCCCGATCAGCGCCGAGCAGATCGCCGCCGTGATCGGCTCCGGCCCCATCGCCGACTTCGCCAAAAAGCTGGGCGTCTCGCCGGAACAGGCCAGCGCGACGCTGGCCGCCGTCCTGCCCCAGGTCATCGACCGCCTGACGCCGGACGGCGCGGCCGCCGGCGCTGACGATATGCTGGGCGGTCTTCTGAACAACCTGCCGGGCGGCCTCGGCGGCGCCCTGGGCGGTCTGTTCAAGCGGTAGAGGCGAGACGCCAGAAGCTGCCCTTTTTCTCTCCGTCATCCTCGGGCTTGACCCGAGGATCGGACTTTCCGCCCGCTCGACGGTGGCCGGCTAGGGCGACAGTGCGGGGCCTCTACATGCCGCTGCAGAGCCGACGGCTCGATCCTCGGGTCAAGCCCGAGGATGACGGAGAGCAGGGGCGAGGCGTCAGGTTTCCGTCTCATAGGTGACGCCCGTCAGGTACAGCCCATCTGACGGCGCCACCGGACCGCAGCGCGCGCGGTCCCTGGCCGCCAGGGCTTCGGCCAGGTCGGCGGGGCTCCAGCGGCCCAGGCCGACTTCGGCGAGGCTGCCCGCCATCGAGCGCACCTGCCGATGCAGGAAGCTGCGCGCCTCGAACACCAGGTGCACCTCTTCGCCGATGCTGGCGACGCGGGCCACGTCCAGCGTCTTGACCGGGCTGGCCGCCTGACAGGCGGCGTCGCGGAAGGTGGTGAAGTCGTGCTGGCCGATCAGATGTTGCGCCGCCGCGTGCATGGCCTCGACGTCCAGCGGCTTCTTGACGTGCCACACCCGGCCCCGGTCCAGCGCCGGGCGGCCGGGCCGGTTCAGGATGCGATACAGGTATTTACGCCCGGTCGCGGTGAAGCGCGCGTGCCAGTCGTCGCTGACGGGCGTGCAGTCCAGAACCGCGACCGCTTCCTTCACCAGATGGGCGTTCAGGGCGTTCATCACCGTCTGCGCCGGCCACTCCTTGTCCAGATCGACATGGCAGGTCTGGCCCGTGGCGTGGACGCCCGTGTCGGTGCGCCCGGCGGCGGCGATGCGCACGCTCTGACCGCTGAAGGCCGTAATCGCCGTCTCAATAGCGCCCTGGACGGTCGGCTGGTCGGTCTGAGCCTGAAAGCCGTTGTAAGCGGAGCCGTCGTATTCGACCGTGAACCGATACCGGGGCATTATCCTTGGGGGCCGCGCTCAGAAGGCTCCGCATTCTCGACCCGACGCGCCCCGTCCAGCCCGGTTCCGGCGGGGAGGGGAAAGCCGCGCAGCATTTCCTCGGCCGACTGCGCGGCCTTGCCCGGACGCTGCACGCGGGTCAGGCGCACCGCGCCGGTTCCGCAGGCGACCGTCAGGGCGTCGTCCAGCACCTGACCGGCCGGGCCTTCGCCGTCGGCCAGAGCCGACATCAGGGCCTTGATGCGGACCGGCTCGCCGTCGGCCTCGACCTCGAACCAGGCGCCGGGGAAGGGCGACAGCCCGCGGATGTGGGCGTCCACCTCGGCCGCCGGGCGGGTCCAGTCGATGCGGGCTTCGGCGGAGGTGATCTTTTTGGCGTAGGTCGGCTCGCCTGCCTGCTGCGTCTCGGTGAAGCCGCCGCGCTCGATGGCCGCCAGGGCGCGGGGCCACAGGGCGGCGCCGACATGGGCCATGCGGTCGCTGAGGCTGGCGGCCGTGTCGTCGGCGTAGATGTCCATCAGTTCCGACAGGATGATGGCGCCTTCGTCCAGGCCCTCGCTCATCCGCATGATCTGGGCGCCGGTCTGGCGATCCCCGGCCATGATGGCGCGCTGGATCGGAGCGGCCCCGCGCCAGCGCGGGAGCAGCGAGCCGTGCAGGTTGAAGCAGCCCAGGCGCGGCGCATCCAGCACCTCCGCCTTCAGGATCTGGCCGTAGGCGACGACGCAGGCGGCGTCGAGGTCCAGGCTCTTGAAGGTGTCGATGGCTTCAGGGGCCTTCATGCTTTCGGGCGTGAAGACCGGCAGGCCCATGGCCTCGGCGAAGGCGTGAACCGGCGACGGCGTCAGCTTCTGGCCCCGGCCCTTGGGGCGCGGCGGTTGCGAATAGACGGCGACGATCTCGTGCCCCGAGGCGATCAGCTCGGCCAGCGACGGCACGGCGAAGTCGGGGGTTCCCATGAAGGCTAGGCGCATGGGCAGGCCTTTAGACCGTGGGGCCGATTACATCCAGCGGGTATAGACGCCGCCGCCTTCGTCCCACTCGCCGCCCGCATCCAGGGCGTCGTCGAAATCGAGCAGCCGGTCGACGATCAGGCCCGCCACCACGCCGACGGCGGCGACCGCCACCAGGGTCGCCAGGCTGGCGACGCCGACCTTTTCGTTGCGGGTCAGACGGCGACGCTCTCTCTGATCGATGATGCGGGTCTTGCGGGACATCAGGCGGCCAACCTCGCTTGTTTCTTGACCTTGGCGACCGCGCGGTCGCGGCGCAGGCGCGACAGGTGGTCGATGAACAGGACGCCGTTCAAATGGTCCAGTTCGTGCTGGAAGCAGACGGCGTAAAGGCCCTCGATCTCTTCCTCGATCGTCTCGCCCTGATAGTTCAGGTAGCGAACGCGCACGCGGGCCGGACGCTCGACCGAGTCGAAATAGGTCGGCACCGACAGGCAGCCTTCCTCGTAGGAGAACATCTCCTCGGAGGACCACAGGATTTCCGGGTTGACGAAGAAGCGCGGGTTGCGGCGCTCCAGCGCCTCTTCCTCGGTCTGCGGCTCGTCAGAGGCGCCCTCGACCGGCTTGTCGCCCAGGTCCATGACGACCACGCGGGTCAGTTCGCCGATCTGCGGCGCGGCCAGGCCGATGCCGGGCGCGTCGTACATCGTCTCCAGCATGTCATCCATCAGGGCGCGCACGGCGTCGGTCACCCCGCCCTCGACGGGCGCGGCGACGGTCTTCAGGATCGCCAGATCGGCGGCGTTATCGATAGTCAGGATGCGACGAATGGCCATGCGGGGGAGGTAGGGCCGCCGCCCCCGAAGGTCAAGAATTTCCGACTGTCGCGCTGGGACTTCCGGCCGTCCTCAGGCCGGCGGCACCTCGCGCGGTTTGCGGTCCTGGTCGATGGCCACATAGGTGAAGACGCCCTCGGTCACGCGGACCGACAGGGCCTCGGCCTGGCCGCGCGCCCGCTTCCAGGCCTCGACATGCACGCGGATCGAGGTGCGGCCGACGCGGATGATCTTGGCGTAGGTGGACACCTCGTCGCCGACCGACACCGGCTGGTGGAACACCATGCCGTCCAGCGCCACGGTGGCGCAGCGGCCGCCCGCGCGCTCGAACGCCGGGGTCGCTCCGGCCAGGTCCATCTGCGCCAGCAGCCAGCCGCCGAAGATGTCGCCCTCGGGATTGGTGTCGGCCGGCATGGCGATGACGCGGCCGACGGGCTGGCCTTCAGGCAGGGTGGCGATGGGCTTTTCGTCGGACACGGCGATTTCTCGATCAGGCGGAGGGGAGGGCGGATTTCATGCGCCCTTGGGCTCCAAGGCGCAAGTTCCGTGCGTCTAAGTTCGCGAACGCGCGGCGAATCTCAGGATGGCGGGCAGGCTGGCGAACGGCGTCGATCCGTGGTCCTCGTCGGCCAGGACCGAGACGGCCGCGCCGGCGGCCCCCGCCAGATCGCGCAGGTTGGAGACCATGCGCCGCGCCAGATGCGGGCCGGGCAGGCCGGGCGCCTCCTCCTGCGCGCCGACGGCCAGGAACAGTTCGCTTTGGGCCTGCGACGGCTGGGCGTCGATGACGGCGGGGTTCCACCAGATCGACGGGCTGAGGGCGGCGAAGCGGGCGAAGGGCGCCGAGCGGGCGCGCGCCTCCAGCACGAACTGGCCGGACATGGAGTGGCCCATCAGAACGGCGCGCGTCGGGTCGGCGCCATGCTGGACCGCCAGCGGCAGCACATCATCGACCAGTCGGCGCAGCAGGCCGGCGCCGCGCGGGGCAGGCGCGCCGTCGCCCCTGTCGGGGCCAGGCGTAAAGGCGAAGGCCCCCACACGCTCGGCGCCGGGGGCCAGGGCCACGCCCATCACCATCATCGGCCCCACGCGCGTCTTTTGCGGGCGGCGGGCCAGGCGGCGCGCGCACTCGGCGGCGGCGGTGAAATAGGCCTCGCCCTCCAGCACGACCAGCAGGGGCCAGCCCTCAGCCGGCGGCTCGCCGTCGGGCGCGCTCAGCCACAGGGTCAGGCCAGGGGCCTCGCCCTCGGCGGCCAGGCTCAGGGCGCGGCAACCGCCGGACAGGGGCGGCGCGCAGGGCGAAAAGACGCAAGCGGCGGAATCCATGGCTTCACCCTAGCCCATCTCGGCCCCGAGATGTATTGCGACGCAGTCGCTGAATGGAGTGTGCTGTTGGCGAGTCTCGAACCTGTCGCGTCCAAGGCGGCCTCCGGCGCGACGCCCGGCGCCACGCCCGACGCGATCGCGGCCTATGGGCGCGACGTGCGCTTACGGTTCCTGGCCATCGGCGGGCTGGCGGCTCTGGCCCTGTGCAGCCTGCTGCTGGACGTGGTGACCGGGCCGTCGTCGATGTCGCCTCTGACGGTGCTCCAGGGCGTGTTCGATCCGTCCAGCCTGTCGACGGCCCAGCAGGCCATCGTCTGGCAGGTGCGCCTGCCCTACGCCCTGATGGCGATGATGGTCGGCGCCGCCCTGGCCCTGGCCGGGGCCGAGATGCAGACGGTGCTGAACAATCCGCTGGCCAGCCCCTTTACGCTGGGCGTGTCCTCGGCCGCCTCCTTCGGCGCCTCCCTGGCCATCGTGCTAGGCGTGGGGGCCAGCTTCATCGGCGCCGACTGGCTGGTGCCGCTGAACGCCTTCGTCTTCGCTTTCGGCTCGGTGCTGGCGCTTCAGGCCCTGGCGCGGATGAAGGGCTCGGGCGTCGAGAACATCGTCCTGTTCGGCATCGCCCTCGTCTTCGCCTTCAACGCCCTGACGGCGCTGGTGCAGTTCCTGTCCTCGGCCGAGGCGCTGCAGCAACTGGTGTTCTGGACCATGGGCTCGCTGTCGCGCGCCACCTGGGGCAATGTCGGGGCGCTGGGCCTAGTGCTGGCGGCGGTCGCGCCCTTTTCCCTGCTGTCCTCTCGCGGCCTGACGGCGCTTCGCCTCGGCGAGGACCGGGCCATGAGCTTTGGCGTCGACGTGAAGCGCCTGCGCTTCCTGTCGCTGCTGCGCGTCAGCCTGTTGTCGGCGACGGCCGTGGCCTTTGTCGGCGCTATCGGCTTCATCGGTCTGGTCGGGCCGCACATCGCCCGCCTGCTGGTGGGCGAGGATCACCGCTTCTTCCTGCCCGCCAGCATCCTGTCGGGGGCCGTCATCATGTCGCTGGCCTCGGCGGCGTCCAAGATCATCGTGCCGGGCGTGCTGATGCCGGTCGGCATTGTCACCGCCGTGATTGGGGTGCCGGTCTTCCTGGTGCTGATCTTCCGCAACGGAGGACGGGCATGAGCGGGCTGCACATCCAGAACCTCAGCGCCGGCTATGGCGGCCGCCCCATCGTCGAGGGCCTCACCCTGCCGCTGCTCAGCCCCGGCGAGGTGGTGTCGGTGGTCGGCCCGAACGGCGCGGGCAAAAGCACCTTCCTGCGGGCCCTCGCTGGTCTGATCCCAGCCCACGGGACGATCCGGCTGGACGAGACGGAGCTGACCGGCCTGTCGCTGGCCGACCGGGCCAAGCGCGTCACCTACATGCCCCAGACCCTGCCGCAGGGCGTGGCCCTGAGCGTGCTGGAGACGGTGGTCGCCTCGATCCGCGCCACGCCGCTGGGCGGCGCCAGCTTCACCGACCAACAGGCGGTCGAGCGCGCCTATGAGGTGCTGCAACGCATCGGCGCCGAGGCTCTGGCCGGGCAGCGTCTGGACCGGCTGTCAGGCGGCCAGAAACAGCTGGCGGGCCTGGCCCAGGCCTTGGCGCGCGAGCCGCGCCTGTTGCTGCTGGACGAGCCGACCAGCGCCCTGGACCTGCACTATCAGTTGCGCGTGCTGGACCTGGCGCGCGAGGCGGCGGCCGAGCGGGGCATGACGGTGATGATCGTCCTGCACGACCTGCAGGCGGCGGCGCGCGTCTCGGACCGGATCGCCGTCATGGCCAAGGGGCGGCTGGTCGCCTTCGGCACGCCGGACGAAGCCGTCACGCCCGCCATCCTGGCTGAGGTCTATCGCGTCTCGGCCCGCGTCCAGCGCTGCGATCGCGGCGTGCTGCAGGTGATGATCGACGACGTACTGACGAGCTGACCAGTCAGCGTCATCCGACAAAAAGGCCCGGCTGCTTCTGCGGCCGGGCCTTTCCTTATGGGCTCACTTCAGGATTAGGGACGGATCAGCGTCACCACGTCGCCGGTCGGGTCGACCGGGACCGGCGTGCCGGCCGGGGCGCCGCGCGGCAGGCCGCGCGCCTTGTTCGAGACGTAGACGGCGTTGGTCGCGCGATCGATGGCGATGGTCTGGGGGAAGGTCCCGGTCTCAAGGTTCGCCTTCACGGCATAGGTGTCCGAATCCAGCACCGTCACCGTGCCCGCCTGACGGTTGGCGACGTAGATCTGCTTGACCGCGCCGTTATAGGCGACGCTCAACGCGCCCGCGCCGGTGGCGGCTTTGTGGATCAGGGCGCCGGTGTCGGCGTTCAGCACCGTCAGCTCGCCCGACTTCTGGTTGGCGACGAACAGGCGGCGACCTTCGGAATCGACGGCGACGTTGATGGCGGAATCGCCGTGCGACGGCCATTTGCCGACCGTCTCGCCGGTGGCCAGGTCGATGGCGGCGACTTCATTGCTGCTCATGCCCGTGACGTAGAGGCGGTTGGTCGCGGGATCGAACGCCGCGCCCGTCAGGCCGCCGACGGTGGCCGTGATGGTGCGCTCGACCATATTGGTCGCGCCGTCGATGACCCAGATCAGGTTCGGCTTGGCGGCGTCGCCCGCCTCGCCGCCGACGACGCTGACGTAGACCTTGTTGTTCGCCTCATCGACGACGACCTGGCGGACGTGAGCGCCTTCTTCGTCGCCGTTGCGGATGGTGGAGATGACTTCTCCCGTGCGGGCGTTGATGGCCGTGACCGCGCCGGCGCGGGTGTCGGTGCCGTACAGGACCTGGGTGCGGGTGTTCAGGTTCAGGCCGTAGAGCGGATTGGCCGAGACGTCGACCGAGGACTCCGGCGCCAGGCTCTGGCCCTGCAGGCGAACGATCTGGGCCTGATTGGCGCCGCGCGGGCCGACGGCGGCGACATAGAGGTCGTTGTCGGCCGGGTTGAAGACGATCTCATAAAGGCCGCCGGGGGCGACCTTGACGGTCTTCTCGATCGTCTGGGCCGAGGCGGTCGACGCGATCGCCAGGGCGGCGAAGGCGGCGACGGTCATCAGGCCGTGGCGCAGGGTGGTCATGGCGGTTCTCCGTGGTGAAATCAGGCGGCGGAATATCAGGCAGTGGGGACCAGATCGGTCCAGTAGTCCCCGCGATAGGGGACGGCCAGGAAGTCCTTGTTGATCGCGTCCAGCGTCGCGCGCGGGTCCAGATCGGCGAACAGCTCGGGCTGGATCCACTTGGCCAGCACCTCTGTGGCGACGATGTCGATGGGCGAGTTGATCAGCTGGTGCGACAGGCCGTGCACCTTGCCCTCGCGCACCGCTTTCAGGGTCGACAGGCCGCGCCGTCCGGCCACCCGGCGCAGCGAGGCGCGCGAGGTCTCAGCGTCGTATTTCGGACCGACGACGAAGCCGCCGGTCTTCTCCAGGTGCGGGCCGCCGGTGGCGATGTAGATGTCGGGATCGCGCTCGACCACGAACTCGAGGTTCAGCTTGCCCGACGGCTGTTTCAGCACCTCGGCGCCGATGTTGCGGGCGCCGACGAAGGTCAGATAGTCGCCGATGTTCCCGGCCCCGACCGAGTTGCAGCAGTCCGGCCCGTTGCCCGCGTGGGCCTCCAGGAAGACGGTCGGCTTCTGCGCGTCCGTCAGCCCGGCGACGCGCTCGGAGATGGTTTTCAGCTTCGCCGCGCGGAAAGCGTTGTAGGCTTCGGCCTGTTCCTCGCGGCCGATCATGGCGCCCAGCAGCGACAGGCTGCGCGGCTGATTCTCGAACGGGTGCTGGAAGAAGTCGATATAGGCGACGCGCACGCCGGCCTGCTCCAGTTGCGCCGTCTGGGCGTCGGTCGGGCCGGAATCCAGCGACACCAGGGCGACCTGCGGCTGGGCGCCCAGCACCGCCTCGACGTTGAAGGCGGCGGCCGAACTGGGCGTCTTGGGCAGGCTGGCCAGCGCCGGGGATTTCTCCAGATAGGCGGCGTAGATTTCCGGGCTGAGTCGGTTCACGTCGCCCGCCCAGGCGGCCAGCAGGCTGACCGGATCGGGGTGGATCAGCGACAGAGCGATCAGGAAACGGCTGTCGTCGATCGACAGCTTCGTCACCGGCGGGGTGATCGCCACGGGTCGCTCGCGCAGGTCGGTCAGCAGCGACGACGGCGCGGCCTCATCACGCCGCGCGCAAGCGCCGGTTCCGGCGGCAAACAGGGCGGCCGCGCCCAGCAGAAGGGCGCGACGGCCCGGTTTCAATGGGGTCGCAGCTCCGGTCGTCAAGCGTCTCATTCCCATGCATCGTCAAGATGGATGGGATAGTAATAATCACTCGCACTTGCAAGCGCATTGATCGGACATGCTGACGCACAGGGTCCGCCGCGCGAGGGCTCGGATCAGGGGGCGGGCGGCGTCGGCAGGCTGGGCGAAGGCGCCTCGGCCGCGAGCGTAGCCGAGCTCGCCGGCGTCCCCACCAGGAAGGGCCCCAGGGCGAAGGCGGCCGCGGCGGCGCCCGCCGACAGGGCCAGGACCGCGACCACCACATAGGCGGTCATGGCGCGCGCGCGACGGCGGCGTGAACCGCTCGATCTGACGTGCGTGATCAGCACATACTGTCGATTGCTGAAGGCCTCGGAGCCCACGATGTTATGCTGGGACAAGAATACGCTCCCGACTGTCCTGTAGCGGACGAGTCAGAGAGCGGTCCGATAAGGCCAAAGGATGGCGAACGTCGGTCGGATTTTGTAATTCGCCTGCGTTGTCAATGGCCAAGGTTGACGTTGATCGCGCGTCCGCCGCGGGTCTGGACCCGTCGCATCACCACCACGATCTCGTCTCCCGCCTTGACCGGGGAGATCAGGAACCAGCCGCCGTCGGGCAAGCGGGTGAAGCGGAACCCGTTGTCGGTGCAGGCTTCCGCGCGCTCGAACGACCGATAGTCCGCGCCCTGTTCGCCGGCGGAGCGGGCGCGCACCACGGCGGCCGGCACGGCGGCGCGATCGGTCGATCCGTACAGGCGCTGCATGCGCGCGCGGGTGTAGGGGGTGTCGGGGATCAGGCCGACATTGCCGACGCACTGGAAGGCGCGGCCGTCCTGAATGAATTCGACGCGGCCGTTGATCGAGCCTTGGCCGGCGCGGGCGGACCAGGCGAAGTCGTCGGCCGTGAACACGGCCGGGCCGCTGGTCCCGCCGCCCATCGGCGTGGTGGCGCAGGCGGCCAGCGTCAGGCCGGCGAGGGCGACGGCGGCGAGGGCGATGCGGCGCGGGCGGCGCGCGTTCGAGGGGCGGTCGGTCATCGTGTGTGGGCTCCGGCTTTGCTCGATCAGGCGTGTTCCGGCATGAGCCCCGTCGCAGGGGTGAGTCAAGGTTGCCCGCCGCCGCAGCCTGTTCCACAAGAGGCGCAGCAGACCGGACGACAGAGGCCGGCCACAGTGTTTTAGGGACTTCATGACCGTCACCATCGACGACATCCGCGAGGCGCAAAAACGCATCGCCGGCCAGGTCGACCGCACGCCCGTCCGTTATTCCCGCCGCTTATCGCAACTGACCGGCGCCGAAATCTGGATCAAGTTCGACAATCTGCACTTCACCGGCAGCTTCAAGGAGCGCGGTGCCCTGAACCGGCTGATGCAGCTGACGCCGGACGAGAAGAAGCGCGGCGTCGTCGCCGCCTCGGCCGGCAACCACGCCCAGGCCCTGGCCTACCATGGCGGCCGCCTCGGCGTGCCGGTGACCATCGTCATGCCCGAGGGCACGCCCTTCGTGAAGGTGGACGGCACCCGCGCCCACGGCGCCAATGTCGTCATCCACGGCCTCGACTTCTCGGCCTCGACCGAGGAGGCCAAGCGGCTCCAGGCCGAGCACGGCTACGTCTTCGTCTCGGCCTTCGACGATGAAGGCATCGTGGCGGGGCAGGGGGTCTGCGGCCTGGAGTTCGTCGAGGACGCGCCCGATCTGGACGCCCTGATCATCCCCATCGGCGGCGGCGGTCTGATCGCCGGCAGCGCCATCGCCGCCAAGGCCATCAAGCCGGACATCAAGATCTTCGGCGTCGAGGCGGCGCGCTATCCGTCCTTCACCGCGCGCCGTCGCGGCGAGCCCGCCAAATGCAGCGGCCAGACCATCGCCGAGGGCATCGCCATCAAGGCGGTGGGCGAGATCCCCTTCGCTTTGGCTGATGCGCTGATCGACGAGGTCTTCGTCTGCGAGGAGGCGGATTTCGAAAAGGGCGTGGCCCTGCTGGCGACGCTGGAGAAGACGGTGGCCGAGGGCGCCGGGGCCGGCGGCCTGGCCGCCATCCTGGCCAACCCCGAGCGCTTCAAGGGCATGAAGATCGGCGTCGAGCTGACCGGCGGCAACATCGACGCGCGCATGCTGGCCGTGGTGCTGAACCGCGAAATGGTCCGCGAGAAACGCCTGATCGTCTATCGCATCCTGGGCGACGACCGCCCCGGCATGCTGTCGGCCATGGCCGCCGTCATCGGCGGTTTGGGCGGCAACATCATCGACGTCGTGCACAACCGGCTGGCGCTGGACGTGCCCGCCAAGGGCGCCGAGTTCGACATCATGGTCGAGACCCGCGACGCCCGTCATGCCGAGGAAATCGGCGCCGCCTTGAAGGACCAGGGTTATGAACTTCGCATGGGCTGAACGCCCCGCCGCCGCCGCCCTCGCCGCGACCGCCCTCTTGGCCCTGGCCGCCTGCGGCCGCCCGGCCGCCGCGCCCGAGGACCTGGCCAAGAACGCCGCCGAATCCGCCGCCTTCATGAAGCAGAACGCGACGGAAGAGGGGGTGAAGGCCCTGCCGTCCGGCCTGCAGTACAAGGTCGTGGCCTCCGGCCCGGCCGGCGGCGTCAGCCCCGACCGCAACGACCTCGTCCGCGTCGATTACGAGGGCACGCTGACCGACGGCACGGTGTTCGACAGCTCGTTCAAGCGCGGCGCCCCGGCGGTCTTCTCGCCCGAGGGCGTGGTGCCCGGCTGGACCGAGGCCCTGCAGCTGATGAAGCCCGGCGACGAGTGGATCCTCTTCCTGCCGCCCGAACTGGGCTACGGCGAGATGGGCGGCCCGCCGATGATTCCCGGCAACGCCGTGCTGGTGTTCCGCCTCAAGCTGCTGGACGTTGCGCCGGTCCCCGGCGGCGGGCGCGGCGTCGGCCAGGCGATGGGGTAAAGCGTCTTCCTTCTCCCCTTGGGGGAGAAGGTGGGCGCCGCAAGGCGCTCGGATGAGGGGTGTCATCGCGGCGGCCTGAAGGTTTGATCACGCCGTCGCCGCATCCTTGCTGAATGTCGCGTCGACACCCCTCATCCGTCTCGCTGCGCGAGCCACCTTCTCCCTCAAGGGGAGAAGGGTTCTAGATGCGTTCGCTGATCTTGATGGCGGCCTTACAGCCGACCTTGATGACGCTGCTGAGCAGGCGGTAGGCGGGGGCCTCGCGGCTGCCGTGCTCGATGGCGTGATCGTGGTGGGCCAGTTCCTCTTCGCGGAACTTGGTCAGTTCGGCGGCCAGTTCGGGGTCGCGCTCGCGGATCTCCTCGATCTGGTCGGCGTAGTGTTTCTCGATGACGCTCTCGACCGCCTCGGTGCAGGCGTGCGCCGCCTTTTCCGAAATCAGGGCGGTGCCGGCGCCCAGCGCCGTGGCCGCCAGCTTCCACAGCGGGATCATGGCCGTCGGGCGCACCCGGTTTTCGGTCAGCAGCGCCTCGAAGCGGGCCAGGTGGACGGCCTCGTGCCCTTCCATCTCGGTCAGGTCGGCGGCGATGGCGTCCTTGCCCTTGCGGCCTTCCAGCACGGCGCGCTGGGCGCGGTAGATGTGGACCGCGGCGAACTCGCCCGCATGATCGACGCGCAGGATTTCGGCCAGGCGCGCCTTGTCCTGACCCACGCCGGGGCGCGGCAGGGGAATGCGGCGGGCGGCGGCGATGTCTTCAGCGGATTGGGTCATGACGCCCCTTCTTAGCTCTTGGGCGCGCGCGCGTCCTTGGGACGTTTCGCCGCCAGCAGGCTGATGATAGCCAGCGCCAGGGAGATGACAAAGTTCCAGCCCGCCATCGACAGGCCCGCAAAACTCCACGGCGCGTCGCCGCAGGAGACGAAGGCCGTCCCGCCGCCCGTCCCGTCGATCAGCGCCGTCAGCGCCGACAGGTCGATCGAGGTCGAGGGCGCGGCCATGCAGGTCGCGGGCAGGCTCCACCATTTCAGCTCGCCCCCGGCGTGATAACCCGCCGTGATCGCTCCCGTCAGGAAAACGACGGCCAGCAGGAAGGAGGCGATGCGCGGCGTGCCCCGGCTGGCCCGGCTGAACAGGGCCCAGAAGGTGGCGGCCCCGGCGATGGCGACGGCGGCCCAGTAAACCTCGCGCTGCTTCAGGCACAGGCTGCACGGCGGCAGTCCGCCGAACCGCTCGAACGCATGGGCGGCGCCCAGCATGGCCAGGGCGGCGGCCAGGGCGAAGGCCGTCCACCAGCGGGTCAGCAATTTGTAGATCGCGCTCATCTGCGCCTCACAGGAACCGGGCGCCTCTCATAAACCGTGCCGGGGGCGGCGTCGATCAGTGTCCGATAAGCTTGACCATAAAGAAGGCGCCGATCAGCAGCACCAGGAACAGCACGGTGAACAGGGCCAGCCGCTTTTCCACGATCGCCAGCATCGGCGGCCCCCAGCGCTTGAGCACGAAGGCCACCAGGAAGAAGCGGGCGCCGCGCGTCACGACGCACAGGGCGATGAACAGCGCCAGATTGAACTGGAAAATGCCCGAGGCGATGGTGATCAGCTTGAAGGGGATGGGCGTCAGCCCCTTGATCAGGATGACCCAGGCGCCGTGCTGCTGGAACAGGGCCTTGGAGGTCTCGAAGGTGTCGGCCTTGCCCAGCCAGGCCAGCATCTGCAGGCCGACCGGCTCCAGAAAATAGCCGATGGCGTAACCCAAAAGGCCGCCCAGCACCGAGGCGATGGTGCAGACCGTCGCATAGAAATAGCCGCGCTCGGGCTTGGCCAGCACCATCGGCGCCAGCATCACGTCCGGCGGAATCGGGAAGAAGGAGCTCTCGGCGAAGGAGACGACGGCCAGCGAGCGGGTGGCGTGACGATGGCGGGCCAGAGAGAAGACCCAGTCGTAGAGCTTGCGCAGCATTCAGGCGTCCTGATCGAGGCCCCCGCCTCTTGTCATCCCGCCCGATAGCAGGCTGCGCCGATGCGGGCGAGAGGTCAGGGCGCGGCTGCGACACCGGAACGTGCGCCCTTTCCGCTGAAACCCGCCTTGCGCCCCATGCCGCCCCGCCAGTAGGTTCCGCCCCAATCAGCGGCCGCGCCATCACGGTCCCGGCCGCGCCAAACCATAAGAGAGAGGAGACGCGTCATGCAGGACGCCGCCAAACTCGACCAGGAAAACCCCCTTGGCGTCGACGGCTTCGAGTTCGTCGAATTCACCGGCCCCGAGCCCGAGGCGATGATTTCGCGTCTGGAGCTGATGGGCTTCACCCCGACCCATGTGAACCCGGCCAACGATGTTGTGCGCCTGAAGCAGGGCGACATCACCATGCTGGTCCATCGCACCCCCGCCGGACAGGCGGCGGACTTCGCCAAGGATCACGGCCCATCGGCCAACGGCATGGCCTTCCGCGTCGCCGACGCCAAGGCCGCCTATGAAGGCGCGCTGGCGCGCGGCGCCCGCGCCGCCGAGGGCGTGCATGGCGGGGCGCTGGCGCACGACTACCCCTATGTGCTCCAGGGCATCGGCGGCAGCCTGCTCTACGTCATCGACCAATATGGCGAGACCGGCTCCCTCTATGACGCCTGGGACGAGATCGAGGGCTGGGAAGAGGCCGAGCGCAAGAACAGCGTCGGTCTGGAGATCCTGGACCACCTGACCCACAACGTCCGTCGTGGCGAGATGCGGACCTGGTCGGGCTTCTACAACTCGGTGTTCAACTTCGAGGAGCAGAAGTATTTCGACATCAAGGGCAAGGCGACCGGCCTGTTCTCCCAGGCCATGATCGCGCCCGACCGCGCCATCCGCATCCCGCTGAACGAGAGCCAGGACGAGAACTCCCAGATCGAGGAATTCATCCGTCGCTACAACGGCGAAGGCATCCAGCACATCGCCCTGACGACCGAGAACATCTTCGAGACGGTCGAGGCCATGCGCGCGCGCGGCGTCGAGTTCCAAGACACCATCGAGACCTATTTCGAGCTGATCGACAAACGCCTGCCGGGCCACGGCGAGGACGTGGAGCGGATGCGCAAGAACCGCATCCTGATCGACGGTTCGGACGAGGAAGGCCTGCTGTTGCAGATCTTTACCCAGGACACCTTCGGCCCGATCTTCTTCGAGATCATCCAGCGCAAGGGCAATGAAGGCTTCGGCAACGGCAACTTCCAGGCCCTGTTCGATTCGATCGAGCTGGACCAGATCCGTCGCGGCGTCATCAAGGTCGACGCCTGAATGCGGTTCCGGCCGCCGCACTGGCTGCCCTGGCTCGGCCCGCTTCTGGCGGCCGGCGCCGGGGCGCTCGCGGGCGAATACTGGCTGGGCGGCGGGTTCTGGATGGTCCTGATCGCCGCCCTCGTCTGCGGCTTCGCTCCGATCCTGGCCTATCGCGTCTGGCGACGCCTGCATCAGAAACGCTAGCCTTGCTCTCCTCCCCATGGAATGGGGAGGGGGACCGCGAAGCGGTGGAGGGGTCTCTTCAGCGGAACCAAGCAGCCCCTCCATGTCGTCCGCTACGCGTCCGATCCACCTCCACATGCAATGGGGAGGAGAAACACACTGGGGAGCCTGAAATGAAGTCCATCGCCTTCGCCGCTGCTGCGGCCGCCGCCGTTCTGGCCGCGCCGGCCCTCGCTCAGGAGGCGCCGACCTGGTCGCTGGCCATCCACGGCGGCGCGGGCGTGATCGAGCGCGCCCAGCTGAGCCCTGAGCGCGACGCGGCCTATCGCGCCGGACTGCAGGCGGCGCTGGACGCGGGCTCGGCCGTGCTGGCGCGCGGCGGCTCCTCGCTGGACGCGGTTCAGGCCGCCGTCGAGGTGATGGAGGACAATCCCCTGTTCAACGCCGGGCGCGGCGCCGTCTTCACCTCGGCGGGCAAGAACGAACTGGACGCCGCCGTCATGGACGGCACGGACCTGAACGCCGGGTCCGTCGCGGGCCTGACCCGCACGCGCCACCCCATCGCCGCCGCCCGCGCGGTGATGGAGAAGTCGCCCCACGTCATGCTGATCGGCGAGGGCGCCGAGACCTTCGCCCGCTCGGCGGGTCTGGAAGAGGTCGGCCCCGGCTTCTTCTTCACCGAAAGCCGCTGGCAGGCCCTGCTGAAGGCCCTGCGCGACGCCGGCCAGCCCCTGCCGCCGCGCCCGGAAGGCGCGCCGGCCGAACCGGCCCGCCTAGGCCCGGCCGCGCCCCTGGCCTTCAACCTGCATGAAGCCCCGCTGGACGAGCGCAAGTTCGGCACGGTCGGCGCCGTGGCGAGGGACAGCCAGGGCCGCCTGGCCGCCGCCACCTCGACCGGCGGCATGACGGCCAAGCGCTGGGGCCGGGTCGGCGACGTGCCGGTCATCGGCGCCGGGACCTACGCCTCCAACGCCGACGGCTGCGCCGTCTCGGCGACGGGCTCGGGCGAATACTTCATCCGCGCCACCGTGGCCCGCGACATCTGTGCGCGCACCGCCACGGGCGCCTCCGTGCAACAGGCGGCCGACGCCGAGATCGCCGAGGTCGGCTCGATCGGCGGCGACGGCGGCGTCATCGTCATGGGCAAGGACGGCGTCCACGCCTTCTCGATGAACACCTCGGGCATGTATCGCGGCGCGGTGTCCTCGACCTCGCCCGCGCGCGTCGCCATCTACGGCGACGAAGAAGCCGCGCGTTGACGCCCACGAAGCCGGGCAGGGGCGATCATTCGGGCGTCGTCGTGCCGCCGCCCGCCATCTATTTCGCCTTCCTGCTCGGCGGCTGGGGGTTGGGCCAGTGGCTGGGCGAGCCGTCGCTCGGTCTGGCGACAGAGGTTCGGCGCGGCCTCGCCCTCGTATTGATCTTGGGCGGCCTGCTGCTGGACGGGGCGGCGGCGGGCTATTTCCGCCGCCTCGGCACCCCGCCCGAGCCGTGGAAGCCGACGACGGTGCTGGCCACCGGCGGCCTCTACCGTTTTAGCCGCAACCCGATCTATCTGGGGTTCGCCATCACCTATCTGGGGCTGGCGGTCGCCATGGACAGTCCGATCGCCCTGGGCCTGCTGATCCCCTGCCTGATCGTGATCGACCGCTTCGTCATCGCCCGCGAGGAGCGCTATCTGTCCGCCCGTTTCGGCCCCGAGTACGAGGCCTATCGCCAGGAGGTCCGTCGATGGCTGTAAGCCCTGAAACGCCCGAACCCCACGCCGACGAACTGTCGGAAATGGCCATAGAGGAGCTGGACGCCGCCTGCGCCCTGCGCTGGGTCGAGATGAAGGCGATCACTCCCTGGGGCGACACCTATGAGGGCATGGCCCCGTCCGGTCGCGAGGTCGAGGTCGAGCGTCGCTATCTGTGGGCGCACGACCCCGTCGGCGCCATCATCATCGAGGTCGAGGTGCGCGACCCGGCCAAGCGCACGGGCGCCGAAGCGCGCGCCGTCATCAGTCCGCCGGGCGTCCAGACCGTCTGACGCGTCTGCGCCCCTCGCGCAGACTTCCCTCCGCCCCTGCTTCGGATTAGCTTCAGCTCATGAAACTCGCCTCGCTCAAGCACGGCCGTGACGGCCGCCTCGTCGTCGTCTCGAATGACCTGAACTGGTTCACGGACGCCTTCCTGATCGCGCCGACCCTGCAGGCGGCGCTGGACGACTGGGAGCGGTGCGAGCCGCTGCTGCGCGCCCTGGCCGAAAGCCTGGAGCATGAAGCCGTGCCGCGCGGCCGTTTCCGCGAGCACGAGGCCGCCGCCCCCCTGCCGCGCGCCTATCAGTGGGCCGACGGCTCGGCCTATGTGAACCACGTGGAACTGGTGCGCAAAGCCCGCGGCGCCGAGATGCCTGAGAGCTTCTGGACCGATCCGCTGATGTATCAGGGCGGCTCCGACGGCTTCCTGTCGCCGCGCGACGCCATCCCGCTGAAGGACGAGGCCTGGGGCTGCGACCTGGAGGCCGAGATCGTGGTCGTGACCGGCGACGTAGCCCTGGGCGCCAGCCGCGAAGAGGCCCTGGCCTCGATCCGCCTGGTGGGCCTGGTCAACGACGTCAGCTTGCGCAACCTGATCCCCGGCGAACTGGCCAAGGGCTTCGGCTTCGTCCAGTCCAAGCCGGCCAGCGCCCTGTCGCCGGTCTTCGTCACGCCGGATGCGCTGGGCGACCGCTGGAAGGACGACAAGCTGTCCGGCGCCCTGCTGGTCCAGGTCAACGGCCAGGACTTCGGCCGCGCCGACGCGGGCGTCGACATGACCTTCGACTTCGGCACCCTGATCGCCCACCTGGCCAAGACCCGCGCTCTGGGCGCCGGAACCGTCATCGGCTCGGGCACGGTGTCGAACAAGGACGCCGACGGCGGCCCCGGCAAGCCGGTGTCCGAAGGCGGTCTGGGCTACAGCTGCATCGCCGAGGTCCGCACCGTCGAGACCATCCAGACCGGCGCCGCCAAGACGCCCTTCCTCAAGCACGGCGACACCGTCCGCATTGAAATGCTGGACGACAAGAACCGCACCGTCTTCGGCGCCATCGAACAGACGGTCGAGCCGGCCTGAGCAACCCGATAAAAACTGGCGACGGCTGCGCTTCATCGATTGACGCGACCTCAGCCGTCGCTAGATTGCGCCGCCTTGAGCCAGGCCGTGCCGGTGTGGTGGAATTGGTAGACGCGCCGGACTCAAAATCCGGTTCCGCAAGGAGTGTCGGTTCGAGTCCGACCACCGGCACCACCGGCCCCTGAGCCGGCTTCCAGACAATATCCAAATGTTCCGTCGCAAAGACGTTCGCGGCGCAGCTTGCGCGCGACTTGCGCATTCAAGGCAAGACAGCCCTTGAACAACCGGACACCCGTGTCCACTTAGCGCGCCATGACCCGTCCGTTGCGACAAGACGCCGCAGAACGTCGTGAGAAGCTGCTTCAGGCGGCGCAGGCCGCCTTTGCGCGCGACGGGCTGGATGCGCCGCTGCACCTGATCGCCGAGCAGGCGGGCGTGGGGCGTGCGACCCTGTATCGAAACTTCGCCGATCGCTCCGAGCTGGCCCTGGCGGTTTTCCTGAAGCAGATCGACGACCTGGCGGGGCGCACCCGCGCGCGGCTGGACGATCCGGACGTCTTCATCTGGTTCCTGGAGCAGATGACCCGGCTGATGCTGGACAGCGCGGGCCTGTCCAGCGCGATCCGCGATCTGAAGGACGAGGCTCTGGCCCCGATCCGTCAGGGCCTGAAAGCCGCCGGCGCCGAGGCCCTGGTCGTGTCCCAGGCGGCGGGGCGGGTGCGGCCGGATCTGAGCGTCGAGGATATCCGCGTCCTGGCCCTGATGCTGGGCGCCCCGTCGCGGACGGCGCCGGCGAAGGCGCGCGAGGCGCTCAGCCTGCGGTCCCTGGCCCTGGTGCTGGACGCGGTGCGGCCGCGCGGCGAGGCCGCATGAGCCGCCGTCACTGGGACCTGCCGTGGGAGGATTACCTCGCCACCCTGAAGCCGCACGAGCGGCCGGTCCTGCCCGGTTCGCCCGCGACGCCGGATCACACGACGCCCTGGCGGCTGGCCTACGCCTTCGTCGGGGTGCTGGTGGCCCTGACCGGCAGTCTGGGCAACGCCGCCGTGACGGCCGACCTGCCGCAACTGGCCGGAGCCCTGGGCGTGACCATGACCGAGGCGGCCTGGCTGCCCGTGGTCTTCGTCATGACCAACGCCTGCATGAACCTGCTGCTGGTCAAGTTCCGCATGCAATACGGCCTGCGCCTGTTCACCGAGATCATCCTGGTCGTCTTCCTGGCCACGGCGGCGGCGCATCTGTTCCTGGAGGATTTCGGCTCGACCCTGGTCGTGCGCGGCGTGGCCGGGATGGCGGCGGCGGGGATGTCGACCCTGGGCATCCTCTACATCATCCAGGCCTTTCCAGCGCAGCACCGGCTGAAGGGCATCATCATCGGCGTCGGCCTGTCCAGTCTGGCCATTCCGCTGGCGCGGCTAGGGGTCATGCGCCTGCTGGATCTGGATCAGTGGCGGGCCTTCTACATGTTCGAACTGGGGCTGGTGCTGGTGGCCCTGCCCGCCGTCTTCGCCCTCAGGATGCCGCCGTCGCAGCGTGTGCGCGTGTTCGAGCGCCTGGACTTCGTCACCTTCGCCCTGTTCGCGCCGGGCGTGGCTCTGCTGACGGCGGTGCTCGGGCTGGGCCGCGTCGTCTGGTGGACCGAGGCGGCGTGGATCGGCTGGGCCCTGGTCGGGGCGATCCTGCTGCTGACCGCCGCCGCCCTGATCGAATACAACCGGACCAACCCGCTGATCGACCTCAAGTGGCTGGCGGGCCGGGACTTGGTGCGGCTGCTGCTGGCCATCCTGCTGGTGCGGATCGTCCTGTCGGAACAGACCACCGGCGCGGTCGGCTTCCTGCAACAGATGGGGCTGGTCCCGCAGCAGATGCAGGGCCTGTTCCTGGTCATGCTGGTCGCCACGGCGGCCGGGACGCTGGTCAGCGCCTTCACCCTCAATCCGATGAAGCTGTGGAAGCCGATCTCGATCGCCCTGGTCATGATCGCCGTCGGCGCCTTCATCGACACCCACGCCACCGTGCTGACGCGCCCGACCCAGCTCTATTTCAGCCAGGCGCTTCTGGCCTTCGCCGCCGCTTTCTTCATCGGCCCGACGATGATCCTGGGCTTCGGCCAGGTGCTGCAGGGCGGGGGCAAGAACATGGTCAGCTTCATTGTCCTGTTCTCGATCGGCCAGAACGTCGGCGGACTGATGGGCTCGGCCCTGGTCGGCACGATCCAGACCCTGCGCGAGAAGTTTCACTCCAGCCAACTGTCCGAGAGCATCGGCCTGGGCGATCCGGAGACCGTGCTGCGCCTGCAGCAGTTGGGCGGCGCCTACGCCCACGTCATCGGCGACGCAGCCCAGCGTCAGGGCGCGGCCCTGCGCCTGCTGCAGCAGCAGGTCAGCCAGCAGGCCCAGGTGCTGGCCTACAACGACGTCTTCCTGCTGATCTCGGGGGCCGCCGCGATCGGCGCCGCCTGGGTCGCCCTGAACCACTATCGGCCCAGGCTGGAGGCGCGCCGCGCCGCCCGCCTGGCCCAGACGCAAGCCTCCGACGCCGCCGCCTCCGTCGCGGCGGCCGTCGATTGAACCGGACAAGACCATGACCGACGCCGCCCCCCCGCCGTCCGCTGCCGCCGCGCCTCCTGCGCCCCCTCCGTCTGGGCCGACTCCTGCCGCGCCGCCGCCGTCCAACGGTCGTCGCGTGATGTGGAGCGTGGCCCTGATCGCCATGGCCGTGGTGGGGATCGGCCTGATCCTGCACGCCTGGCGCCTGCCGCCCTTCTCGGGCGGGCCGCAGACGACGGACAACGCCTATGTGCGCGGTCAGGTGACCATCATCAGCCCCCAGGTCAGCGGCTATGTCACCTCGGTCGAGGTGCAGGACTTCCAGACGGTGAAGCAGGGGCAGCTTCTGGCGACCATCGACGATCGCATCTATCGCCAGCGGCTGGAGCAGGCCCAGGCCTCCCTGCACGCGGCTGAGGCGGCGCTGGCCAACTCGGCCCAGAGCCAGGCCTCGGCGCGCGGATCGGTGGCCCAGACGCGCGCCGCCATCGCCGCCGCCCAGTCGGCCGTGACCAAGGCCCGCGCCGACGCGACGCGCGTGCGCACCCTGTTCGAGGGCGGCTGGGTCGCCCAGGCCCAGGTGGACACGGCCCAGAACGCCCTGCGCGCCGCCGAGGCCCAGCTGGCGCAGGCTCGCGCCGCCGAGGAGGTGGCCCAGACCGGCGTCACCTCGGCCGTGGTCGGCAGAGGCTCGCTGGAGGCCGCCGTCGAGAACGCCCGCGCCCAGGTGCGTCTGGCGCAGATCGATCTGGACAATACGCGCATCACCGCGCCGCGCGACGGACGGCTGGGCGAGGTGACCGTGCGTCAGGGCCAGCAGGCGGCGGTCGGGACGCAGTTCATGGCGCTGGTCCCCGACGTGGTCTGGGTCACGGCCAATATGAAGGAGACGCAGATGCGCGACGTGCGCGTCGGCCAGCCTGTCGAGATCACGGTCGATGCTCTGGGCGGTCGCGTCCTGACCGGCAAGGTCGAGCGCATCTCGCCCGCGACCGGCTCCGAGTTCAGCGTCATCCGCCCCGACAACGCCACCGGCAATTTCACCAAGGTGGCCCAGCGCATCCCCGTCCGCATCGCCGTTGATCCGGGGCAGGAGGGCGTCGAGCGCTTGTCGCCCGGCATGTCGGTGACGGCCCGGATCAAGGTGAAGGCCTAGGCGGCGGGCGTTAGACTCGGCGCAAAAGGAGCGCCTGACTTTTTGTTGCAGTGCGGAAAACTTCGCCGGTCCGGGGTTGCGTCAGCCTGACGCAGGCCGCATCTGGAGCCGATGACCAGCGCCCCTTCTCCCGCGATCAAGACTCCGTCCAAGGGGCCGGGCTTCGCTGAATTCGTCTGCCTGATCGCCGTGATGATGGCGCTGAACGCTTTGGCGATCGACGCCATGCTGCCGGCCTTGCCCCACATCGGCGAGGATCTGGGCGTGACCAATGAGAACAGCCGCCAGTGGGTGATCACCGCCTATCTGCTCGGTTTCGGCGTGGCTCAGCTGTTCTATGGGCCGCTGTCGGACCGTTATGGACGGCGACCGGCCCTGTTCGCGGGCATCGGCGTCTATGTCGTCTTCAGCATTCTGGCGGCCTTCGCCCATACGTTCGACATGCTGATCCTGTCGCGGATCGGCATGGGGATCGGCGCGGCGGCGACGCGGGTGCTGGCCGTGTCTATTGTGCGCGACCGCTATGTCGGGCGGACGATGGCGCGCGTCATGTCGCTCAGCTTCCTGGTCTTTCTGGGCGTGCCGATCATCGCGCCCGCGATGGGTCAGCTGGTCATGCTGGTGGCGCCCTGGCCGTGGATCTTCGGCGTCTTCGCCCTGTCGGGCGGGGCCTTCCTGATCTGGGCGGCCTTGCGTCTGCCCGAGACGCTGCATCCCGAAGACCGGATGCCGATCGACGTCAGCCGGATCGCCGCCGCCTTCCGCTTCGCCTTCACCCACCGTCAGGGCATGGGCTACACCCTGGCCATGACCGTCATCAGCGGGGCGCTGTTCGGCTTCATCAACTCCTCGCAGCAGATCTTCTTCGACGTGTTCAAGGCGCCCGGCCTGTTCCCGGTGGTCTTCGCCCTGGTGGCGGCGGGCATCGCCGTGGCCTCGATCCTGAACGCGCGTCTGGTCGAGAAGCTGGGCTCGCGCCTGATCGCCCACGCCGCCCTGATCGGCTTCATCGGCTTCAGCGTCCTGCACGCCGTAATCGCCTGGCTGGGCCATGACAGCCTGTGGATGTTCGCCGCCATGCAGGCCTGCAAGATGTTCTGCTTCGGCTTCATCGCCGGCAACTTCGGCGCGATGGCGATGGAGCCGATGGGCCACATCGCCGGCACGGCCTCCTCGGCCCAGGGCTTCATCTCCTCCATCGGCGGCGCCCTGCTGGGCTTCGCCATCGGCCAGAAGTTCGACGGCACGACGGTGCCGATGACGGTCGGCTTCGCCCTGCTGGGCGTGGCGGCTCTGGCGCTGGTTCTGGCGGCCGAGCAGGGGCGGCTGTTCAAGGCCCGCCATCTGCCGCCGGTTGTCGCCGAGACTTGATCTTTCGGCCGCGAGGGAGCCTCTTCGGGCGCATCTGAATACGGAGCGTTCGATGACCCTGAAGCTGGTCGGGCGGGTTTCCGCCCTCGCTATAGCCGCCGCCCTCGCCACATCCCTGGGCGCCTGCGCCACGACCGGAGACGCTGTGCCGATGTCGCCTCTGGCTCCCGCCGCGTCGGTCCCGGCGAACGATTACGTCAACGACGCCCACTCCTACGCGCGGCCGGCCGAGGCGCGGGTGACGCACGTGGATCTGGACCTGGCTGCCGACTTCGCCGCCAAGACCCTGTCGGGCAAGGCGACGCTGGACGTGACCGGCCGCCCCGGCGCGACCGAGGTGGTGCTGGACGCCAAGATGCTGGACATCAAGGCCGTGACCGACGCCGCCGGCCGTCCGCTGGACTGGAGCCTGGGCGCCGAAGACCCGATCAAGGGTCAGCCGCTCAGCGTGCGCCTCCCAGCCTTCCGCGGCGGCGAGACGCAGAAGATCGTCGTCGCCTATTCCACCCGCCCCGACGCCTCGGCCTTGCAGTGGCTCAGCCCGCAGCAGACGGCGGGCGGCCGGAAGCCCTATCTGTTCAGCCAGGGCCAGGCGATCCTGACCCGCACCTGGATCCCGACCCAGGACAGCCCGGGGATTCGTCAGTCATACAGCGCGCGGATCACCGCCCCGGCCGACCTGACCGTGGTCATGGCCGCTGAGCAACTGACGCCGAACGGCGAGGCGGCCGGCGCCGGGACCAAGGCCTGGCGCTTCAAGCTGGACAACCCCATCCCCCCCTATCTGATCGCCGTCGCGGTCGGCGACCTGGCCTTCGCCCCGTTCGACGCCCGCACCGGCGTCTGGGCCGAGCCCAGCCAGCTTCAGGCCTCGGCGCACGAGCTTCAGCCGACCGCCCAGATGGTCGACGCGGCCGAGGCGCTTTACGGCCCCTATCGTTGGGGCCGCTATGACCTGTTGGTCCTGCCGCCCAGCTTCCCCTTCGGCGGCATGGAGAACCCGCGCCTGACCTTCGCCACCCCGACCATCATCGCCGGCGACCGCTCGCTGGTGTCGCTGGTGGCGCACGAACTGGCTCACTCCTGGTCGGGCAATCTGGTGACCAACGCCACCTGGGACGACTTCTGGCTGAACGAAGGCTTCACCTCCTATTTCGAGAACCGGATCATGGAGGCGGTCTACGGTCGCGACGCCGCCGTTCAGGAACAGGTGCTGGCCTGGGACGGGCTGCAGGACGAGCTGAAGACGCTGGCCGCCGCCGACACCCGCCTGCACCTCGAACTGGCGGGCCGCGATCCCGACGAGGGCATGAACACCATCGCCTACGACAAGGGCGCCGCCTTCCTGCGCACCATCGAGCAGATCGCCGGGCGCGAGCGGTTCGACGCTTGGCTGCGCGGCTATTTCGAGCGCAACGCCTGGCGGCCGATGACGTCGGAGCGATTCCTTGAGGACATCCGCACGCATCTGATCAAGGGCGACGCGGGCCTGGAGCAAAGGCTGCAACTGAACGCCTGGGTCTATGATCCCGGCCTGCCGTCCAACGTCCAGGCGCCGGTCTCGCGGGCCTTCGAGCCCGTGGATGCGGCGGCCGAGGCCTTCTACGTCGCCAAGGGCCCGGCGTCGGCCGTGCCGTGGAAGGACTGGAACACCCAGCAGCGCCTGCGCTTCCTGTCGTGGCGTCCGCAGGGGCTGGCGGCGGGGGCCGACTGGCTGACCCCGGCGCAACTGGCCGATCTGGAACGCACGCTGAAGCTGGACAGCGAGGGCAACGCCGAACTGACCTTCGCCTGGCTGCAGGCGGCCCTGGCCAACCGCTACGAGCCGGCGGCGGCTGTGGCTGACCGCTTCCTGACCAGCCAGGGCCGACGCAAATTCGTCCTGCCCCTGTTCCAGACCCTGTGGGCCGAAGGCGACTGGGGCCGGCCGATCGCCACGCGCATCTACGCCAAGGCCCGGCCGCTGTATCACCCGGTGACCAGCAACTCGGTCGATCAGGTGGTGGGCCGCCCGTAAGCTATAGGTTCATCACCTCGACGCCGTCTTCGCGGGCCAGCCGGTCGGCGAGGACGGCGCGGTGGCAGCCGCAGGCGTCGGCCTCGAAGCACAGCAGGGCGACGCGCTTCTCGCCCGCGACATGGCGCAGTTGCTGAAAGGCCGCCTCGGCGTCGGGTTCCTGCATATGGGCGTTGAAGATCGCCTGCATGGTCGCGACGTCGCCCTTGCGCGCCGCGTCGCGCCCGGCCTTGGGCGTTCCCAGGGCGCGCAGCTGCAGATAGTCGAGCCCTTCCGCCTTCAGGCTTTCGCCCAGCACGGTCTTGGAGAAGCCGGCGATGCGGGACGAGGCGACGGCGCGCACGTCGGCCACGAGCTCGACCCCGGCGGCCTTCAGCCGGTCGAGAACCTGGGCTTGCGTCGAGCCTTCGTAGCCGATGGTGAACAGTTTCATGGGCCGATCATGCGACGGCGGCGGCTTGACGCCAAGCGCGGCGGCGGCTCCCTTGGCCGCGACTGGAGGCGCTGATGACCCGAACCCTGAAGACGACCCTGCCGCTGGCGGCCGCGCTGTTGCTGGCCGCCGCGCCTGCGGCCTACGCTCAGAACCTGTTGATCCGGGGCGGGACTATCCATACCGGCGTCGAGGCCCAGCCGACGGCCGAGGTCGTGGTCGTGCGCGACGGGCGCATCGCCTATGTCGGCGCGGCGAACGGCGCGCCGTCCGCCGAGGGGCTGGAGGTCGTCGATCTGAAGGGGGCGACGCTGTTTCCCGGCTTCACCGACGGCCACGCCCACCTGGACGGCATCGGCTGGCGCGAGATGACGCTGAACCTCGAAGGCGCGGCCTCGCTCGCCGAGGCCATGGCGCGCCTGACGGCCTGGGCCGAGGCCCACCCCGAAGGCGTTATCGTCGGGCGCGGCTGGATCGAGACCCACTGGCCCGAGAAGCGCTTCCTGACCGCCGCCGATCTGGACGCTGCGGCGCCCGGCCGGGTCGTGCTGCTGACCCGGGCCGACGGCCATGCGCGGGCGGTCTCCAGCGCGGCCCTGGCGGCGGCGGGAATCGATGGGACGACGCCGACCCCGTCGGGCGGAGAAATCCTCAAGGGCGCGAACGGACAGCCGACCGGCCTGCTGGTCGACGGCGCCATGACCCTGCTTGAAGGCCTGACGCCCGAGGCCGACCCGGCGGCGACGCGCGAGGCCTATCGCGCCGGGTTCGGCGTCTACGCCCGCTATGGCTGGACCGGCGTTCACTTCATGAGCGCGCCGTGGAAGGACGTGCCCCTGCTGGAGGCGATGGCCGAGGCGGGCGAGGCGCCGCTGCGGGTCTACAACGCTATCGACATGGGCGATGCGCGCGCCCTGATGGCGGGCGGGCCGCGCGACGCGGGCGACGGGCGCGTCATCACCCGGGCGATCAAATTCTACGCCGACGGCGCCCTGGGCTCGCGCGGGGCCAAGCTGTTCGAGCCCTATGCCGACCGGCCCGACACCTCCGGCCTGATGCTGGCCTCGCGCGACGAGGTCATGCCGCTGTATCAGCAGGCGCTGCGGACGGGCATCCAGATCGCCACCCACGCCATCGGCGACCAGGGCAACCACGACGTCGCCGCCTGGTATGAAGAGGCCCTGCGCTCGACGCCCAAGTCCGAGTGGAAGCTGGCCGACCCGCGCTGGCGCATCGAGCACGCCCAGATCATCCGGCCGGCCGACTATCACTATTTCAACGACCTGCCGATCATCGCCTCCATGCAGCCCAGCCACGCCATCGGCGACCTGCATTTCGCCGCCGACCGCCTGGGCGACGCGCGGTTGGACGGCGCCTACGCCTGGCATACGCTGGTGGAACGCGGCGTGATCGTGGTCGGCGGCTCGGACGCGCCGGTCGAGCGCGGCGACCCGCTGATCGAGTTCTACGCCGCCGTGGCGCGCCGCGACCTGAACGGCTTTCAGGGGCCGGACTGGCGCCCGAACGAGGCGGTGGACCGGTCGACGGCGCTGAAGATGTTCACCCTATGGCCGGCCTACGCCAGCTTCCGCGAGAATGAGCTGGGCACGATCGAAGTCGGCAAGCGCGGCGACTTCACCGCCTTCGACATCGACCTGATGACCGTCCCCGCCGCCGACATTCCCAAGGGCCGGGCCGTGCTGACGGTGGTCGACGGACAGATCGTCCACCGGGCCGACTAGGAGGGATTGATCGCGCGGAATCCCGCCCTTCTCGTTGCGGGGCGTGGCCGCTTCGGTTAAGCCCCGCGCATAGGATTTTATCTCCGGCCGGGTCTGCGGCCGGGGCTTGGCGTTTGGAGCGTCTGAGATGGCTGATTTCGCCCCCGGTCTGGTCACTGTGTTCGGAGGCTCGGGCTTCATCGGGACCCAGGTGGTGCGCGCCCTGGCCCGTCGCGGCTGGCGCGTGCGCGTCGCGGCCCGCAACGCCAAGAGCGCGCCCGTGCTGCACATGGCCGGCGACGTCGGCCAGGTTCAGGTCGTGCGCTGCGACATCACCGACAAGGCCGCCGTCGCGGAGGCCGTGCGCGGCGCCGACGCCGTGATCAACCTGGTCGGCATCCTGTTCGAGACCGGCGGCCGCAAGTTCCAGACCCTGCACGTCCAGGGCGCGACCAACGTCGCCGAGGCGGCTGCGGCGGCGGGCGTCAAGCGCCTGACGCAAATCTCGGCCATCGGCGCCGATGCCAACGGCAAGGCCGACTACGCCCGCACCAAGGGGGAGGCCGAGGCCGCCGTGCGCGCCGCCTTCCCGGGCGCGGTGATCGTGCGTCCGTCGATCGTGTTCGGTTCGGGCGATCAGTTCCTGAACCGCTTCGCCGCCATGGCCAGCTGGTCGCCGGTCCTGCCGCTGATCGGCGGCGGCCAGACGAAGTTCCAGCCGGTCTATGTCGCCGACGCCGCCGAGGCCATCGCCCGCGCCACCGTCGCTCCCGAGGCTGTGGGCGAGACCTATGAGCTGGGCGGACCGTCGGTCTGGACCTTCGAAGACATCCTGAAGTTCATCCTGCGCGAAACCAATCGCAAGAACATCCTGCTGCCGCTGCCCTTCCCGGTGGCGCGCATGATCGGCTCGCTGGCTCAGATCCCGGCCATGATCGGCCTGGCGCCGCAGCTGACCAAGGATCAGGTGACGCTGCTGGAGACGGACAACGTCGTCTCTCCGGGCGCCAAAGGCCTGGCCGACCTCGGCGTCGAGCCCTCGGGCATCGAGGCCATCGCCCCGGGTTATCTGTGGCGCTATCGCGCCGGCGGCCAGTACGCCGAAAGCCCCGCCGCCTGATTTCCAGCGCCTCGGCGGCGCCTGACGCGCGCCTTTTTTCCTCCCCATGAAATGGGGAGGGGGACCGCGAAGCGGTGGAGGGGTAGGCCCGGCCCGAAGCCGCCCCCCCGTCTCGGCGTCTATGCCGCCGATCCACCTCCCCACGGCGTGGAGAGGAAATGGCCTACAGCGCCCCCGTCGCCGCCAGGCCGATGATGCCGACGACGCCGACCGCGATCCGCCACCAGGCGAAGGGGCCGAAGCCGCGCTTGGACACGAAGTCGAGCAGGAACCGGACCACGGCCAGGGCCGAGATGAAGGCGGCGATGAAGCCGATGGCGATCAGGCCGAAATCGCTGAAGTCCAGCACGTCGCGGTTCTTGAACAGGTCATAGGCCACCGCCGCCCCCATGGTCGGCAGGGCCAAGAAGAAGCTGAACTCGGCCGCCGACCGCTTGTCCGTGCCCAGCAGCAGCCCCCCCGCGATGGTGGCGCCCGAGCGCGACACGCCGGGGATCATGGCCAGGCACTGGAACAGGCCGATCAGGAAATAGACCCGGAACGGATAACGGTCCGCGTCCAGATAGGCCGGGATCTTGTTCATCCGGTCCAGCCACAGCAGCAGCACCCCGCCGATGATCAAGGCGACGCAGATGACCAGCGGCGTCTCGAACAGCACCGTCTTGATGAAGCCGTAGGCCAGAAAGCCGATCACCACGGCGGGGGCGAAGGCGACCAGCAGGCCGATCAGAAAACGCCGCGCCTCGGCGTCGAAAGGCCAGCGCGTCGCCAGCGTCCACAGTCGCTTGAAATAGACGCTGATGATGGCCAGCAGGGCGCCCAGCTGAATGACGATCTCGAACGTCTTGCCGGTGCTCTGAAAGCCAAGAAAATGCCCCAGCAGCAGCAGGTGGCCGGTGGACGACACCGGAATGAACTCGGTCAATCCCTCGACCAGACCCAGAAGGATCGCCATCAGCCAGTCCGCCATGAATTCTCCGTCTTGTCCGCCAGGTCGGGGGGTCAGGCACGCGCCGTGCGGCGTCGCGTCCGCCTTCCTTAGCGTCCCGGGCATCGCGCCGCCATTGGCGCGGGCGCGGTTTTAGGCGACAAGGTCGGGAAATGACCGTCTCTCCCCTCGACGCCGCCCACGAGACCACCCGCCGGATCACCACCCTGTCGGTGGCGACGGCGGTCCTGCTGATCGTCATGAAGGCCTTCGCCCTGGGGGCGTCCGGCTCGGTCTCCATCCTGGCCAGTCTGGCGGATTCGACGCTGGACCTGATCGCGTCGCTGGCGACCTTCGTCGCCGTGCGCTGGGCGGCCCTGCCGCCGGACGATTCGCATCGCTATGGCCACGGCAAGGCCGAGGGCCTGGCCTCCCTGGTGCAGGCGGGCATGGTGCTGGCCTCCAGCGTCTTCATCGGCTGGGAGGCGGTGCAGCGCATCTTCGACCCGCGCCCCGTCACCTCGGGCGGATGGGCGATCGGCGTGGTCGTCTTGTCTATCGCCATCACCGCCGGCCTGGTGTGGATGCAGACGCAGGCGGTGAAGAAGACCGGCTCCCTGGCGGTGGCGGGCGACCGCGCCCACTACGCCGCCGATCTGGCCGCCAACGTCGTGGTGCTGATCGGCGTCGTCTCCGGCGCCCTGCTGCGGGCGCCCGGGCTGGATGCGGCGGCGGGTCTGGTGGTCGCGGTCTGGCTGGCCTGGGGGGCGTTGAATCTGTTGAAGGGCGCGGCCGATCACCTGCTGGACCGGGCCGCCTCGGACGCGGAGCGCGCCGCCATCGTCGCTGCGGTGACTGAGGACGCCCGCATCGCCAACGTCCACCAACTTCGCACCCGCATGGCCGGGCAGGCGCTGATGGTGCAGATGCACGTCGACCTGGACCCCGATCTCAGCCTGAAGGCCGCGCACGACATCACCCTGGACGCCGAAAAGCGGGTGTTGCAGGCCTTTCCCCACGCCGACATTCTGATCCACGCCGACCCCCGGGGCGCGGCAGAGCCGCACGGCGGCGCCTTCGCCTCGCCGCAGCCTGAGACGCCGGATCGCGATGCGCCCCCATCACCCCGCTCTGAAGGGCCCTCAACCGATGCGTCCCTGTCTGGATCGCGGGCGCCCCAGGCGCCGGACTCGCCTTCGGCGCGCGTCGGACCCTGGTCCTGAGCCCTGCGACAATCGCGCGCGGTAAACGGAGCCTTAACGGGCGAGGGCGCATTGAAGGCGGACAATGTCCACGCCCGCCGTCCTGTATCATTTCGCCTTTCACCCGGCTTCGCGCACGGCGCGGCTGGCGCTGGGCGAGGCCAAGGTCGAGTACGGCGAGGAGTTGGTCCGGCCGTGGGAGGGCGACTGCCCCCTGTTCGAGATGAATCCCTCGGGCATGCCGCCGGTCCTGAGCGTGACCGAGAAGGGCAGGGGCCTGACCCTGTGCGAACAGGACGCCATCCTCGGCTGGCTGGAAGACCGCGCCAAGGGCGACTTCCTGCTGCCGTCCGACATGGCCGAGCGGGCCGAGGCGCGCCGTCTGGCGACCTGGTTCAGCCGCCGTTTCACCGATGAGGTCGACGCCGTCCTGCTGCATGAGCGGATGGAGAAGCCGCTGCTGCGCATGGGGCCGCCCGACGCCCGGATGCTGCGCGAGGGCCGCGAATTCCTGAAGGGCCACCTGACGGTCCTGGAGCCGCTGGCGGCCGGTCGCGAGTGGCTGGCGGGGCGCCGGCTCAGCCAGGCCGACCTGATCGCGGCGGGCCATCTGTCGGTGCTCGACTATTTCGGCGAGATCGCCTGGGCGTCCTGGCCCTCGCTGAAGCTGTGGTATTCCAAGCTGAAGTCGCGCCCCTGTTTTCGCCCCCTGCTGGGCGACCGCTTCCCCGGCGTCCACCCCGCGCCCTGGTACGCCGACCTCGACTTCTGAGGCCCCACAGGGCTAAAGCGCCCTCATGGCGGCCGATCCCCGCATCTTCATCCGACAGCGCGCCGCCGAACTGGGCTTCGGCGTGTGCCGCTTCGCCTCGGCCGCTGAGCCGTGGAGCGCGGGCGAACGGCTGGCCTATTTCGTCGATGCGGGCCGCCACGGCGACATGGGCTGGATGGAGACGACGCTGGAGCGCCGCGCCCACCCCACCGCAATGTGGGACGGCGCCAAGACGGCCATCGTCCTGGGCATGAACTACGGCCCTGACGAAGACCCCCGGCCAGAGCTTCAGGAGGCGTCGGCGGGCTACATCTCCGTCTATGCGCGCGGCGACGACTATCACGAGGTCATCAAGGGTCGGCTGAAGATCCTGGCGGGCCAGATCGCCGCGCGGCTGGGTCAGGAGGTCAAGGTCTTCGTCGACACCGCCCCCCTGATGGAGAAGCCCCTGGCGCAGCGCGCAGGGCTAGGCTGGCAGGGCAAGCACACCAACCTGCTCAGTCGCACCCACGGCAACTGGTTGTTCCTGGGGACCATCCTGACCGCCGCTGAGATCGAGCCGGATGCGGCCGAGAGCGAGCACTGCGGCCGCTGCACCGCCTGTCTGGACGCCTGCCCGACCAAGGCCTTTCCGGCGCCGTTCCAGATCGACGCCCGACGCTGCCTCTCCTATCTGACCATCGAATATGCAGGCGCCTGGCCGCGCGAGTTCCGCCTCGCCACGGGCAGTCGCATCTACGGCTGCGACGACTGTCTGGCCGCCTGTCCGTGGAACAAGTTCGCCCAAAGCGCGTCGGAGGCCCGGCTGCAGGCGCGCGACGCGCTGAAGTCGCCGCCGCTGATCGACCTGCTGGCGCTGGACGACGCCGCCTTCCGCGCCCTGTTCACCAAGAGCCCGGTCAAGCGCATCGGCCGCGACCGCTTCATCCGCAACGCCCTCTATGCGGCGGGCAATTCCGGGGACGCTGCGCTGGTCGCGCCGGTCGAGGCCCTGCTGGACGACCCCGCCCCCGTGGTGCGCGGCGCGGCGATCTGGGCGCTGGCGCAACTCGCGCCCCAGCGGTTCGAGCCGGCTCGTGAAACGCGGCGGGCGAACGAAACAGACGAAGAGGTTCGCCAAGAATGGTCCTTCTCCCCTTGAGGGAGAAGGTGGGCGCCGGAGGCGCTCGGATGAGGGGTGTCGGCGCGACGTTCAAAGCTTGAGGGCGCGCGCTTGAGTTCAAGCGGCAGGGCGAATGCGTAGCCACCCCTCATCCGTCAGGCTTCGCCTGCCACCTTCTCCCACAAGGGGAGAAGGATCACTCGACATCAAACGCCAGCAGCAGCGTCTTCTGCGCCGGGTTGGCGTTATCGTCGGACAGGATGTAGAGGCGCACGCTGTCGCCCCTCGTCTCGGCGGCGATCCCCTCGAAATTGTCCGTCAGCCCCGGCAGCTTCAGCTCGACCAGCGCCGGGCCCAGCGCGCCCTGCGCGTCCATGCGGCGCACGCGGGCGCGCACGTCGAAGGGCGGCCGCCATGAGCGTTCCACCGCGAACCAGCCGCCGCCGCGCGGATCGCGCTCAAGGCCCGTCAGGCGCCAGCTGTCGGCGGGCGGGTTCGGCCGGGTCACGACGCGGCAGCCTTGCGTCGAGCAGTCCCACACGCCGCCGCCTTCGCCCCCGACGCGCCAGCCGCCGGGCGCGCTCGCCAGCGCCTCCATGCCTTCGTTTAACGGAAAGTCCGCCGCCGGGTGCGGCTGCGCCTGCGGCCGTTCGCGCAGGGCGTCCAGCCGGCCGTAGCTCCAGATGCGGTGCTCGCGCTCGAAGCTGACCAGCACCTCGCCGTCGTCGGTCAGGGCCAGCCCTTCGGCGTCGCCCATGCGTTTCTCAGTGATCGGTGCGCCGTCGGTCAGCGTCAGTCGCCGCACCCGCAGGTCGTGCAATCCCGCCAGCCGCCCCTGCGCATCCAACTCCAGCCGCCCGCGCACCAGGTCGCCGGAGTCGGACACGGCGACGAAGCCGCCGTCGCCCGTCAGCTTCAGGTCCGACAGGCCGTGCAGGGTGGAGGCGGGCGCGGCGACCAACTGCACCCCGCCCGCATAGCGCACGCCCTTGGCCAGTTTGGCGCCGCCCGGCCAGCCCAGACCGACCTGCCGGGTCGAACCGCCTGCGGGCGACCAGCCGTCGGCCGTCGCCTCGGGCGTCCAGGGATGGGAGGTCGCCGCCGCCCCGGCGCAGGCGGCCAGGGCGAGGGAGATCAGGGCGGCGACATAGAGGCGCCGGTTCACGCCGCGCGCTGGTGCGAGGGGCGTCCCGTCCTGGCGCTGACAGCCTTGGGCTCGGCCTCGAACAGCTCGGCCAGCTTTTCGGTCATGGCGCCCGCCAGCTGCTCCACATCGACGATGGTCAGGGCGCGGCGATACCAGCGGGTCACGTCGTGGCCGATGCCGATGGCCAGCAGTTCGACCGAGCTGCGCGTCTCGATCTTCTCGATCACCTGACGCAGGTGCTTGTCCAGATAGAGGGCGGCGTTGGCCGACTGGGTCGAGTCATCGACCGGCGAACCGTCCGAGATGACCATCATGATCCGCCGCGCCTCGGGCCGGGCCAGCAGGCGGTCGTGCGCCCATTCCAGCGCCTCGCCGTCGATGTTTTCCTTCAGCAGGCCTTCGCGCATCATCAGGCCCAGGTTCTTCTTGGACCGGCGCCACGGCGCGTCGGCGCTTTTGTAGATGATGTGGCGCAGGTCGTTCAGGCGGCCGGGGTTGGCGGGCTTGCCCGCGCTGATCCAGGCCTCGCGGCTCTGCCCGCCCTTCCAGGCGCGGGTGGTGAAGCCCAGGATCTCGACCTTGACCCCGCACCGTTCCAGCGTCCGCGCCAGGATGTCGGCGCAGACCGCCGCCACCATGATCGGCCGCCCGCGCATCGAACCCGAGTTGTCCAGCACCAGGCTCACCACCGTGTCGCGGAACGGGCTTTCGCTCTCCATCTTGAACGACAAGGGACTGGTCGGATCCGTGATGACGCGGGTCAGGCGCGCCGTATCCAGCATCCCTTCCTCAAGGTCGAACATCCAGCTGCGGTTCTGTTGCGCCAGCAGGCGCCGTTGCAGCTTGTTGGCCAGGCGCGACACGACGCTGCCGAGGGTCGACAGCTGGGCGTCCAGCAGGGCGCGCAGCCGGTCCAGCTCCATCGGGTCGCACAGGTCGGCCGCGTCGATGACCTCGTCGAAGGCGGTGGTGAAGGCGTGATAGACCTCGACCGCGCGGCCGTCGTCCTGGGTCTGCTGATGGTTCGGGCGGTCGCCTTCGCTCAATTCGGGGGCCTCTTCCTGGCCCTCGCCGTCCGTCTCGCCCGGCGCGCCGTCGGGGCGGGCGGGGCGCTCGTCATCGGCGGACTGATCGTCGGCCGAGCCGTCCAGAGAATCGCCCCCGTCGCCGCCGTCCTGTTCTTCCTGTTCGTCCGGTTCGGCCTGGTCTTGATCCGGCTTTTCGGCGTCGTCCTCGCCGTCTTCCTCCGACTCGCCCCCGTCGGCGTCGCCGGGGTCCAGGTCCAACGCGCGCAGAAGGTCTTTCAGCCGCGCGCCGAAGGCCGCCTGATCGTCGCCGGACGCCGCCAGGTCGTCCAGTTCCGCCCCCGCCTTGGCCTCCAGCTCGGCGCGGACGCGGTCCAGCATGGTCTTGGCGCCGTCGGGCGCGGGCTCGCCCGTCATCCGCTCGCGCAGCAGAAGGGCGGCGGCCTCGGCCACCGGCACCTGCTCCGCCTGGGCGCGCAGGGCGCCCGACTTCTCCAGCCGGGTCAGCAGCGCCGAATCCAGGTTGCGCCGCACGCCCTTCAGCTCGCGCGCGCCGACGGCCTCGACGCGGGCCTGTTCGACGGCGTCGAACACCTCGGCGGCGTTGATGTCGGTCGGACGCAGCCGCGCGTCCAGGCCTGCGTCGTGATTGGCCAGGCGCAGCGCCAGCCGGTCGGCCTGACCGCGCAGGGCGGCGCTTTCGGGCCCGCGCGGATCGCGCGGCGGGTGCGGCAGGGTCAGCACGCCGCCGGACAGCCTCGGCCCGTCCGAGCCGAAGCGCACCTCCAGCTCGGCCTGTTCGGCCAAGGCTCGCGCCGCGTGCGACAGGGCGCGTTTAAAGGTCTCGACGGGGGTCTCTGCGGCGGCCATGCGCCACACATAGACCATGCCGCGCCGGGGGGAAGAGGCGAGACGCCCTACTTGGCCTTCACCCGGACGTTCATCGCGCCGTTCGGCCCGGCCTTGACCTCGAAACGGCCGGTGGCGCGGATCAGGTCCGACAGTTTCACATGGCCGTAGGTGCGCTGGTCGAAGTCGGGATAGGCGTTGCGCAGCCGACTGCCGATGCCGCCCATCGCCACCCAGCCGTCGCCGTCCTCGTCCATATCGGCGATGGCCTTGGCGATCAGACGCCCGGCTTCGGACGGCTTGCGGCGAGCGGGGGCGGGGGGCGTCGCCGCGGCCTCGTCATTGGTCTCGGGAGACGGGACCGTCAGGTTCTCCGTATAGATGAAGCGGGTGCAGGCCTGACGGAAGCTCTCGGGCGTCTTCTGTTCGCCGAAGCCGTAGACCGGGACGCCCTGTTCGCGGATGCGCGCGGCCAGCCGGGTGAAGTCGCTGTCTGACGACACCAGGCAGAAGCCGTCGAACCGTCCCGAATGCAGCAGGTCCATCGCGTCGATGACCAGGGCGATGTCGCCCGAGTTCTTGCCCTTGGTGTTCTGGAAGTTCTGCTGCCACTGGATCGCCCAGCGCGGCAGGACGTCGATCCAGCCCTTCAGCGATGGGTTGGCCGCATCGCCGTAGATGCGCCGGGCCGAGGCCTCGCCCAGGGTGGCGATCTCGCTAAAAAGCGCCTCGGCGATCCGGGCCGAGGCGTTCTCGCCGTCGATCAGCACGGCCAGGCGCGGGGCGCGGGCGGAAGGGATCAGGGCGTCGGTCGGCATGCAGACTCCAGCGAGGGAAGGCGATGACCGAAGGCTCGCCCTCCCGGCCCTGCGGGTCAACCGCAAAGCAAAACGGCCGGCGGGTCGCCCCGCCGGCCGTCTCGTTCAGGTCTGGATCGAAGCGGCTTACTGGGCCGGCTTCGGCGCCTCGGCGGCGCGCACCTCGACCGGCAGGCCCAGGGCGTCCAGCTGCGGCTTGACCACCGCAGCGTCGCCGACCACGACCCAGACGAAGCTGTCGGGCTTGATCGCGGCGCGGGCGGCGGCGTCCATCTGTTCGGCCGTCAGGGCGTTGATGCGGCCCGCCAGCGTCTCCTGATAGTTGTCCGGACGGCCGTACAGCGCGTTCGAGCGCAGCGCGTTCAGCACCTGGAACGAGGTCTCATAGCTGCCCGACAGGCCGCGCGTATCGCCCAGGACGGTGCGCTCGCGCTCGGCCTGCGTTACGCCGTCGGCGGTCAGGAAACGCTCGTACTGGCCGATCAGGGCGGCGATCGACTCGCCGGTGCGGTTGGCCTGCACCGGGGCGTTGACGATGTAGGGCGAGCGGTTCTGCAGGGGGCTGACGTTGCCGCGCACCCCGTAGGACCAGCCCTTGGTCTCGCGCAGGTCGGCGTTGATCCGCGACAGGAAGTCGGCGCCCAGGACCGTATTGGCCGTGGTCAGGGTCAACAGATCGTCCGTGCCGGCCACCGGCAGAACCTGGCCGCCATAGATCAGCGACTGCGGCGACTGCGGCCGGTCGATCAGCACGATGCGGGCCGAGGTCTGGGGCAGGGCGGCGTCGAAGGCTTTGGTCCCCTTCGGCGTCGAGGGCGCGCGCCAATTGCCGAAAGCGGCTTCCAGCTGCGGCTTCAGCTCGGCCAGCGGCAGGTCGGACACCACGAACAGTTTGGCGTTGTCCGGACGGATCCAGCGGGCGTGTTCGGCCATCAGGTCGTCGCGCGTCAGGCTGCGGATCACCGCCTCGTCGCCCGTGCCGCTGAACGAGCGGCCATAGGGGTGGGTCTCGCCATAGATCAGCGGCGGCAGGGCGCGGCCGGCGATGGCGGCCGGCTGCGTCTTCTCATTGGCCAGGCCCGCCAGACGGGTGGCGCGCAGGCGCTCGATCTCGGCCGGGGCGAAGGCCGGGTTGCGCACCACGTCCGACAGCAGGGCCAGCGACGGCTGCAGATTGGTCGTCACCGCCGACAGATTGGCCACCGTGCGGTCCATCGACGAGCCGACGGAGACGCTGGCGCCCAGGCGCTCCTGCGCCTCGGCCAGGGCCTTGGAGTCGCGCGTCGTCGTGCCTTCCTGCATGACGTTCAGCATCAGGGTGTGGGCGCCCAGACGGTCGGCGCGGTCGGCGGCGACCCCGGCGTCGAACTCCAGCGCCACGCGCGTCACCGGCACGGTGGTCGAGCGGGCGTAGACGATCTCGACGCCGTTCGACAGGGCGGCGCGCTCCACCGCCGGGAAGACGACGTTGGAGACCTGGCCGATGGCCGGGGCGGGATCGCGGGCGACGCGCTGGATCGGCTCGGCCGGGGTCGGGGTCGCGCCCGACGGGGCGGCGGCGGCTTCGGCATAGGCCTCACGCTCGCCCGGCATGACGATCTGGCTGTAGACGGGGCGGCTCAGCCACTTCTTCATGGCCGCCTGGACCTGGGCCGGGGTCACCGCCGCATAGGCCGCCAGCTCCTTCTTGTAGAAGTCCGGATCGTTGGCATACAGCTGCCCCTCGGCCAGGACCGAGGCCTTGCCGTTGGCCATTTCCAGGCCCTGGATGCGCTGCGAGGCGTAGCGCGTGACCACCCGGTCGATCTCGTCCTGGGTCGGGCCGTTGGCGATCAGGTCGGCCAGCACCTCGTCCATGCGCTTGGCCACGGCGTCGGCGTCGGCGCCCGGCTTGACCATGGCGGAATAGCTGAACATGCCGACGCGCTGGAACACCTGGTTGCCGGCCGAGACGCCCGAGGCCGTCTGCTCGTCGCGCACCAGGACGTTGTCCAGACGCGAGCTGGCCAGGCCGCCCAGCACCGAGGCGCCGACGCTCAGCGGCACGGAGTCCGGATCGCCCAGGCCCGGCACGGCCCAGGTGCGGCTGATGCGGGTCTGGGCCACGCGGTCGTGCAGCACCTGTTCGACCGGCGCCGCCAGGGTCGGCACGGGGGCCGCCGCCGGGGTGTTGACCGGGCCGCGCGCGATGGAGCCGAAATACTTCTGCGTCAGTTCGCGGGCCTTGGCTTCATTGATGTCGCCGGACAGGACCAGGACGGCGTTGTTCGGGCCGTAGTTCTGGCGGAACCAGTCGCGCACCGTCTCCATGCTGGCGGAGTCCAGGTCGTCCATCGAGCCGATGGTCGAGTGGCGATAGGGGTGGCCCTCCGGGAACAGGGCTTCCAGCGTGGCGTAATAGGTCATGCCGTAGGGCTGGTTGTCGCCCTGGCGCTTCTCGTTCTGAACCACGCCGCGCTGCAGATCCAGCACCTCCTGGCTGACCTGGCCGAGCAGATAGCCCATGCGGTCGGATTCCAGATAAAGCGTGTATTCCAGCGCCGGGGTCGGCACCGTCTGGAAGTAGTTGGTGCGGTCGAACCAGGTCGTGCCGTTCAGGCCCGTGGCGCCGGCCGCATTCATCGTCTGGATATGGCTGGAGGGCGAGTTCTCCGACCCGCCGAACATCAGGTGTTCGAACAGGTGCGCGAAGCCGGTCGAGCCCTTGGGTTCGTCCTTGGAGCCGACGTTGTACCAGACCGACACCGCCACCACGGGCGCCTTGCGGTCCTCGTGCACCAGAACGGTCAGGCCGTTGTCCAGCTGGAAGCGCTGCCACGGAATGTCGACGCGGGCGATCAACTCAGACACCGGCGCGCCGCGCAGAGGCTGGGCCTGGGATTGGGCCTGGGTTGCTGTAGTCGCGGCGGCGGCGGTCGCGACGGGCGCGGCCAGAACGGGCGTGCTCACGGCCAGAAGGGCGGCGAGGGCTACGGAAGAGGCGGCAAGGCGCATGGTGTTTGGTCCCCAACGGATCATGTTGGGCCGGACCTTAGCCGCCTAAACGCGCCCCGCAACGCGGCACATGGTTACATGAACGATTGTTCATGTTGGGAGCAAGCGCCGCTCAGGCGCGCTTGCTGGGCAGGAAGGGCGAGAAGGTGATGACGGTGAAGGTGTCGCGGATGTGCGGACGCGTCTGCACCTGCTTGGTCACGAAGGTGCCGATGTCGGCGTCCTTGGGCAGCTGGAACTTGGCCAGCAGATCGTGCTGGCCCGAGGTCGAATAGACCTCGCTCACATTCTCGACATTGTCGACCAGATCGGCCGCAACATCGTTCGCAAAGCCCAACTCGCATTTGATGAAGACGAAAATGGCGGTCATCATGGCCTTCAAGCCTCCCGTTCAAGCGGAGGTCTCTAGCGGATGGAGACGACATGGGTAAGGCTTTGTCGCCCGAGGCGACGCAGAACGAACGGGCCGCGGCCTATGAGGCGGCCTATAACAACCGCGCCCGCGTGCCGGGCCACCCCGCCATCCTGGACCGCTGGCGCAAGGAGTCGCTGCGGGTGATCGACGCCCGGCGCCCCGAGACGATCGAGTACGGCCCGTCCGAGCGCCAGAAGATGGAATGGTTCGACGCCGGGCCCGGCGCCCCCGTCGCCGTCTTCATGCACGGCGGCTATTGGCAGGCGCTGGACCGGGGCTGGTTCGCCTGGGTGGCGCCCGCCCTGCTGGAGCACGGGATCAGCGTCGTCGTGCCGGGCTATGACCTGGCGCCGGGCGTCTCGGTCGGAAAGATCATCAGCCAGATGCGCGAGGCGACGGAGTTCGTGCGCGCCCGCAGCGGCAAGCGGCCGCTGGTGTTCGGCCATTCCGTCGGCGGCCACATGGCGGCGGCCATGCTGTCCGAGGGTCGGGCGCGCGCGGCGCTGGCGATCTCGGGCGTGTTCGATCTGGAGCCGCTGGTCCACACCTCGCTGAACGACGCTCTGGGCCTGGATGCGCCGGTCGCCCGCGCCCTGTCGCCGATCCACTGGCCCGCGCCGAACGGGGCGACGCCCGGCGGCACGACGCTGGACTGCTGGGTCGGCGGGGCCGAGAGCAATGAGTTCGTTCGCCAGAGCCGAGAGATGGCCGCCGCCTGGGGCGGCAAGGGCGCCGACACCCATGTCGAGATCGTCGACGGCGCCGACCACTTCACCGTGCTGGACCCTCTGGCCGATCCCGACAGTCCGATGGTCAAGCGTCTGGTGGAACTGGCGACCGCCGAATAGGCTTCGATCCGTTAGGCCGTAAGGAGTTTTCATGCGTCACGACCGCCTCGCCGTGCTGACCGCCATCGAGACGCAAGGGGTGGTGCCTGTCTTCTACCACCCCGACGCCGAGGTCTGCGCCGAAGTGATCCGCGCCTGCGCGCGCGGCGGGGCGCGCGCGGTGGAGTTCACCAATCGCGGCGACTTCGCCTGGGAGACGTTCACCGCCCTGTCAAAGGAGTTCGCGCGCACGGACCCCGACATCATCCTGGGCGTCGGCTCGATTCTGGATGCGCCAACGGCGGCCCTCTATCTGGCCTCGGGCGCGCGGTTCGTGGTCAGCCCCTGTCTGGTTCCCGAGGTGGCGCAGGCCTGCAACCGCCGCATGGTCGCCTATGCGCCGGGCTGCGGTTCGGTGCGCGATATCTCTGAGGCGCAAGAGCTGGGCTGCGAGATCGTCAAACTGTTCCCCGGCGCCTCGGTGGGCGGGGCGGACTTCGTCAAGGCGGTGCTGGGGCCGATGCCGTGGACCAAGATCATGCCGACCGGCGGCGTCGACCCGGACGAAGCCTCCATCCGCGACTGGTTCGGGGCGGGTATCGTCGCGGCGGGCATGGGGTCCAAGCTGATCACCAAGGCCGCCATCGAGGCGAAGGACTGGGCCGGGATAGAGGCTCAGGTGCGCCAGACAGTCCAGACGATCGCGGCGTTTCGGAAGAAAGGCTGACCCTCTCCCTCCCCGTCCCGGGGAGGGTGGCTGAGCCTGAAAGGCGAAGCCGGGTGGGTGCGGCTGGGTCATTCAGTCGCCGAGCCCAGGATCGCCTGGCCCTCCCCACCCGGTCTCCGCTTCGCTCCGACCACCCTCCCCGGGACGGGGAGGGAGAGGCGTCGCGCCTATATTGCGCTCAAGCAAAGCCCCACGCACAAAAAAGGCCCCGCCGTTTCCAGCGGGGCCTTCTATTCAAACGCCTTCGCCGATCAGGCGGCGGCTTCGTTCTTGGCGGCCAGCTTGGCCTGGTGGGCGGCCATGCCGGCGGCGATCAGCTCGGCGGCTTCGCCCGCGTCGCCCCAGCCGTTGACCTTGACCGACTTGCCCTTCTCCAGATCCTTGTAGCGGGTGAAGAAGTGCTCGATCTGCTCGATCAGGATGGCGGGCAGCTGACGATAGCTGGAAACCTCGGTGTAATAGGGGTTCAGCTTGTCGACCGGCACGGCCAGGATCTTTTCGTCGCCGCCGGCCTCGTCGACCATCTTCAGCACGCCGATCGGGCGCGAACGGATGACGCAGCCCGGCACCACCGGCGTCGGGTTCAGCACGATCACGTCGCAGGGGTCGCCATCGTCCGACAGGGTGTGCGGCACGAAGCCGTAGTTGCCCGGATAGTACATGGCGGTGTGCAGGAAGCGGTCGACGAACAGGGCGCCGGAGTCCTTGTCCATCTCATACTTCACCGGCAGGCCGCCCTGCGGGATCTCGATGATGACGTTGATGTCCCACGGCGCGTTGGGGCCGACCGGGATGGCGTCGATGTTCATGGTACGCTCTTATTGCAGGTGCGAACGGGGGAGAATTGACGCGCGTGATAAGCTTTGCGCGTCTTTACGGCAAGCGTCGCGGCGATCACGCTTGCCTTGCGCGGGCCGACGTGGCGTCAATCAGGCATGAGTCTGTTTGATTGGATCGCCCTGTTCGTCTTCGTCATCGCCTGGTTGGGCTATGGCCCGCTGATGCGTCTGACAGCGCGCCGCAGCGGCTCGCTCAACGTGGACATGCTGTCGGTGCGCGACGCCTGGATGCGCGCCATGACCCACCGCGAGATGCGATTGATCGACAGCCAGCTGCTGGGCCATTCGATCAACTCGGGCTCCTTCTTCGCCTCGACCAATCTGCTGCTGATCGCCGCCGTGGCCGGCGTGCTGTTCGGGGGGGAGGCGGCCCTGCGCGGTTTCGCCGCCGTCGGCGCCGAGGCCGTCACGCCGCGCCTGATGGAGGCCAAGCTGGCCCTGGTGTTGCTGTGCCTGGCGCGCGGCTTTCTCGACTTCATCTGGGCGCTGCGCCAGCTGAACTACACCGTCGCCCTGATCGGCGCCGCGCCGGAAATCCATGAAGAAGCCGACCGCGTCGCCTATGGCCGGGCCGTGGCGCGGGTGCTGAACCCTGCGTTGGCCAACTTCAATCAGGGCGTGCGGGGCTATTATTTCGCCCTGGCCGCTGCGGCCTGGCTGTTCGGTCCGCTGTGGCTGCTGCTCGGCGCAGTGTCGGTGTTCGCCCTGCTGGCCTGGCGCCAGCTGGCCTCGCCCGCCGCCTCCGCCATACGTCAGGCCCGGCGTCTTCTGGAGCAGGCCTAGCTATCTCGCAGGTGCGAGATAAGCGCCGCTGACGACCCATCCGGCGCTCCGCTCTGACCGTGAACTCCGTAACATCCCGTGATTGCATAAGGCCGAAACGGCCCTTGTTTTTTTGTGCGCTGCAAACTAACTTCTTTTTCGACGCTTTCGAGCGTCTTGCCCTTCCTGGGCGTTTCCTCCCTATAGACTTTCAAAGCCGCGCCGTTTGGCGCGGCTCTTTTTTTGTCCTGGGACCCGCAGTCAGACGCGCCAGTCGGCGCACAGTTCGGCGATCACCCGCCGCAGCGCGGAGCGGCAACGGTTCCAGCCGGGGGAGGGGGCCCAGGCGGCCTCATCCCAGTACAGCCCTCGGCTCAGCTCCACCTGAATGGCCTCAAAGCCCTCGTCCGGCCGGCCCCACCGCTGGGTCGCATAGCCGCCGGCGTAGGGCCGGTTCAGCCCCACCGTCAGCCCCTGCGCCTCGAACAGCCGCCGCAGCCGCCGCGTCAACGCTGCGTCGCAGCTGCTCCCATGCCGGTCGCCCAGCACCACGTCCACCGCGCCGCCTGTCGCCCGCGCAGGCATGGAGTGCCAGTCGACCAGCACCGCCCGTCCGGCGTGCGATCGCGTCGCCTGCATCATCTGCTCCAGGGCCGCGTGATAGGGCGCATGAACCTGCGCCACCCGCGCCTCGGCCTCGCTCTTGGTCAGGCGCCGGTCGTACAGAGGCGTCCCGTCCCCCGCCAGGCGCGCCACCACGCCGTATCCGGCCAGAGCCTTGGCGTTGGCGGGACTGTCGTCCGCGTCGATGATCAGGGCCGGATCCCACTCGTCCGGCGTCCGGTTCAGATCGACATAGGCCCGGCCGAACCGCGCGGCGATCACGGCCGCGCCTTGCTCAGGTCCGCAGTCGATCAACTGGTCCACCGCCGCGTCCTCGGCGCTGCGCACGGCGCGGACCGAGGCGGATGCGTTCATGTCCGCCGGATACACGTCGCCCGAATGCGGTGAGGCGAACACCAGCGGCGTCGCGCGCCCGGCGGCGGCCGGCGCGATCCAGAAGGGCGACTGAGGCGCGTCCATGCTTCGCCCATAGCCTGCTTCGCGCGCAAAGGCGCGTCCGGCGAGCCCGCCGTTCGTCTTCATCGCCGGTTTACCCGGCCCGCCTAGTCTGGCGACTGAATTCCAACGGTTTAGACTCGATCATGGCGCGCATTCTTCTGGCCGAAGACGACAACTCCCTTCGCGGCTTCCTGACCCGCGCGCTTGAGCGGGCCGACCATGAGGTCGTGGCTTGCGAGAACGGCGACGACGCCATCGACGCCCTGGACCAGGGTCCCTACGACCTGCTGCTGACCGACATCGTCATGCCCGGCGCCGACGGCATAGAGGTCGCCCGTGTCGCCGCCGCCCGCCAGCCGGGCCTGCGCATCATGTTCATCACCGGCTTCGCCGCCGTCGCCCTCAGCGCCGCCCAGGCCTCGCCCCAGGCCAAGGTCCTGTCCAAACCCGTCCACCTGCGCGACCTGGTGACCGAGGTCGAACGCATGATCGCGGCTTAAGCGAAAGAAAAGTCGAAGAAAGGCGCCGAACCCCCTTGCAGCCTGCGCAAACTGCGGGTTATAGACGCCGCCTTCCCGCCCACCGGCTCAACCGCCGAGGGGCCGCAGAACAGGCGGACGCGTAGCTCAGCGGGAGAGCACTACGTTGACATCGTAGGGGTCACAGGTTCAATCCCTGTCGCGTCCACCATTCTTTTTCCCTTATAGAACAAGCTCTAAGCTCACCGCCTTGCTGCGTAGCAATTGAGCCTTGAAGCGCTGCTACCCAGAATGCTCCCCGGAATGGGGGCCTGATAGACGGGTAGGGGGCGCGCGCCGCACGATTCAGCTACACCGCCGCGCCATGACACCCGATCAGTTGAACGACGCCCTCGACGCCATGGCTGCAGCCGCCGGCGACGACCCCCAACCTGGCACCCGGCCTGATCACAGTTGAGAGTGGCCATCGGGTGAACGTGCTGTCGGCAGTACGCGCTACCTGCGCGGCGCTGAACGACGGGCTGCGCCACCGCAACATGGTTATCCAGGTCGGATCGCAACAGGAAACGAAGGTGCTGACGCGCGCGGAAGCGGGAGAGCGGGGCGCGCCCTATCGCGACCTGGAGCCGAGAACCTGATAATCACAAGCGGCGGTTCGAAATGTCCGCCAAGGGTTGAAAGCTGCCATTACTATGACTCCCATGAGCGTAGCATTGCCATTGCCTTCTGGAAGGTCGCTTCAAGCGCCGGGATTTCATCATCCTTCAATTTGATCGTGAGAGCCAAGTCGTCAACGCCGAGTGTCGCTGAACAAAGACCAGAGCGACCTTCTGTTTCCATCTTGAAGCAACTTATAAAGGGGGTGTTCGCGCCAGAAGATGTATTCGGGCTGTAGGTCCAGAACGTATCGTCACCATTCCTGAGCCACTCATGGCCTTGCCATTCTATTGGCTTCGGGCTGCAAATTGTTTTTGAAACGTATCCACTTCCATTAGCCCGCCGACATACCTCTGCCCTGCCTTCAACCACGACAAGTATCCGTCGTCGTAAATCGGCTTCAGGATTGAGAATGAAGAGGAACCCTTCGTCTTTCGGCTCAGGCAGAAAGAACGGAAAAGAACTCCCAGGAATTAGATAAGCGACGGGAACATCATAACGATGACCAGAGACTTGATGCTGTCCATTGGTGCAACTGACCAAAAGCAGGGCCGTCGCGCCGACTGCGAAGCTGAAAGCTGACGATTTTTGGCGAGCAGCACCCATAGCCCAATAATAACGGTTCTCGGAAAAGTCCGCTACGGGTCGCAAGCGGCCGTTTACTCCTCGACCGAAAGTCTACGCCCGAAAACGCAGAAAACCCCGCCACCCGGTGAAGGGCGACGGGGCGTATAGCGGAGCCTTAGAGGCTCGACGCCTTGCAATCCGGCCTCTAAGCCCCATTTAGGATAGGAGCCTCGGCTCAATGCCCGTCTGAGTGCCAATCTGGCAGACGGGACGTGCCCGTCAGCCAGGCCTGGGCGGAAGTTCAGGCGGCGGCGGGCAACTCAGGCCCTTCAACCCCATCTCATCGAAGAACCGGCACAGGCGCCCGACCTGCGCCCAACCCGCCTCGCCCCAGGCCTCGATGGCGTTGTCGTGCAACTCGCCGGCGATCCGGCTGGTCAGCACATCGTCGGGCGGGACCGGCTTAGGCTGGACCCTCAAGTCCTCGACAGGCGGGCGGGATGCGCCCAGCGTCCCGCAACTGGCGACACCGGCGCCTAAGCTCACGCTCATCAGGCACGCCGTCAGGAAGGGCTTGCGCGGCATGGTCTCTCTCCTCTTGCCGGTTGCGGATCGTGGTGGTGTCGGTCAGGCGCTCGCTGGCCGCCGCTTCCCGGGCGGCTGACGCCTTCGCCTCGACCTTGGCTTGCTCGGCCGCCTGACGGTCGCGAACGCCCTCAGCGCCCCTGCGAGCGCAGTAGCCGCCGAAGATCAGGAAGGCGGTGAGGAGGGCAATGGCCAGCCAGGTGGTCGGGGCGAGGGCGCGGCCGAGGCCGAGGGCCAAGGTCAGCATGTCCGCCACTCCCCATTGGTGAGGAAGCCGTGCCACTCGCACCCGCCCCGGAATAGGACCGAAGGCGTAAGCGTCGGGTGCTCACGGTTGCCGTCCCAGTCCCAGCGCGGCTCGATGGTGTTGGTCTCGACCGGCAGATATCCCTCACGCTTGCGGCCGCAGGGGCAGATGAAGGCGATCCCGCCGACGCTACCGTCTGGATATGAACGGATCTCCACCGCGCCGGGCGTGTCGTTGTGGTGGTCGATGTCCTCGACAATGAAGCCGGCGATCATCGCGCGAGCTCCCAATGAGGGCTGTCCGTCTCGCCCCGCTCGCGCGGCTTGCCGTTGCGGTTCCAGTCGGCGCCCCAGCGGATCGCCACGCCCAGCTCGGCCGACGCCGCGAACATGGCCTCGGCGATCGCGTCGAACTTCGGGACCCGAACCGGCCCTTCCCAGTCCACCGGGAACGGGATCAGATCGACGGTGTGGTCATAGCCCGTCTGCGCGTTGACGAAGTGGTTGCTGGTCAGCGTCCAGGTGACCTTGGGGCCGGGCTTCGTGCGGCCCTGCGCGTAAAGCTCGCGCTGGCGCTGGGGCGTCCGAACGCCCTCCAGCACCGAGAAGTCGACGGACGACAGCTGGATGGCCCGCTCGACCACGCGGATGAGGTCCGGGTGCACGCCAGCGAGCCGGGCGCGCGATTGCGCACCAAGGCGAAAGGCCATCATGGTCTCCAGTTCAGATTGTGAGGGTCGGATTTGCGCTTTCCGCCAATCGCGGGTAGGCGGTGCGTCTGCTTAGGGGAGAGGCGATTTGAAGAAGCTGTTTGCGACGACTGTCATGATTGCTGGGCTACTGTCGTGCGCAGGGGCAGCTGCAGCAGGAACATATCAGGGCGTTGCAAGTCATGACGGCACGCGATGGGAAATCACTTGGAGCAATGTCTCGCCAACATGCTCAGCTAGCCCTCTGTCGACTGCCGCGTCTTCAGTAGTAGCTACAATTGATGGCGTAGATGAAGCTTTATTTACATATTTGACCTTCAATAATATTTCGGCCAACACGAATTCAGTGACGTTTGGCCCAAGTCCTGCTGGCGTCATGAGTAAGATTACATTCAAGGGGCAAGACTCATTTCAATGTGACGGCCACACATTCCTCCTGCCCGGCTACGTAGCGCCGCCAACCCCTGTCCCCACCCTCTCCGAATGGGCGATGATCCTGCTGGGCGTGATGTTGGCTGGCGGGGCGGCCTTGACGCTACGCCGAAGGCGTCAAGTGGGCTGATTGTGACGCGCGACTGCGACCAAGGCGATAGGCCATGATGATCTCCAGGTCAGCTTGTGAGGGTCGGATTTGCGCTTTCCGCCAATCGCGGTTAGGCGATGCGTCTACTTAGGGGAGAGGCGATTTGAAGAAGCTGTTTGCGACGACTGTCATGATTGCAGCATTACTGTCGTGCGCAGGCACCGCTGCTGCTGGAACCTATCAGGGCGTTGCAAGTCATGACGGTACACAGTGGGAGATTTCTTGGAGTAATGTTTGGCCAACATGCTCATTTAAATCTCTATCTTCTTCTTCACCTTCTGTAGTATTAGCTACTATTGACGGCGTAGATAGAGATTTAACTAGATATAATATCGGTGTTAATAACATAACCGGCAAGAATTATTTGACATTCCTCCCGAGCCCTCCTGGCGTCTTGAATAAGATGACATTTCAGGGCCAAGACTCATTTCAGTGTGACGGCCACACTTTCCTTCTTCCTGGATATGTCGCTCCCACCGCCATTCCCACCATGTCCGAATGGGCGATGATTTTGCTGGGCGTCTTGCTGGCTGGCGGTGCGGCGCTGATGATCCAGCGGCGGCATCAGGCGGCCTGATCCCCACTCTGGTTGCGCCCGAAGTAGAAGCCGAGGATCAGCAGCATCCCGTCCTTGAACATCGACGCCACCAGCATGACAGCGTCGGCATAGCGCTCGGCCACCATGTCGCCCAGCCAGGCGATCATCGGCAGGAACAGCAGGTTGCCGGCCAGGAAGCCGAGGGCGAGGATCGTCGTGGTGCGCGGCAGGTTGATCACCTGAGGCCACCAGCGGGGCGGTTTGCGCCTTATGCTCCGGATCCGTTCTTGATGCTGATGCCCGCGACGAAGGCGGCGATGCCGGCCAGCAGCCACGGCGCGGTCTGACGCAGCCAATCGACCAGGGCCTTGGCGCCCTTCTGCTGATCCCGCGTCCCCTCCAGATCGTCGATGCGCTTGAAAGCGGCCGACAGGCGGTCGTTCAGGGCCTCGATCTGGCGCTCGTACTCGCGCGCCTCCAGCTTGATGACCCGCTCGCGCATGTCATCGACCTTGGCGTTCATCCGCTCGACCTGACGGCCAAGGGCTGACACCGCGTCGGTCAGACCGCGCATGGCATGAATTTCGGCCATGCTGACGGCCTCCGGCTTGGTCACCGGAGTAATGATCTCGTCGCCTGCGGACATGCGGGCTCCTACGCGATGGGTTTGGAGAAGAGACGAACCGGGTTCGTCAGGCAGCCGGTTCGGCCGGTTCCGCCTGAGGCGGCTGCGGCAGCCCGAAGTTCTTGGCCAGTTGCCCGGCCAGGAATCGGGCCTGCGCGCCGCTGTTCGCGAGACGGTCGGGCGGGCCGCCGTGCCAGAGCGCGAACCCATCCAGATCCGACGTCTTCATGGCCACGACCTCGGCGCTGATGATCATCAGCTTGTCGATGATGGCCTGCACCTGGGCGTTCCGGGCATCCAGCAGTTGTTGTGCGTGGGATAGGGCGTACCGCCCTCGGGATTGTTTTGCGTAGTCGACATTATGCGCTCCTTTGCTATGCGCCGAAGTAACCAGACACGTTGAAGTGGTCGATGAAATCCCCAGTGTTCTGGTTGTAGAGGTAGACATCAAAGCCGAAGCTGCGTCGGCCGCCCGTCGTATTCAGGACCACGGCGAAGCGGATGCTGTCGCCGTTATAAACGGTCATGTAGCTGGTGCCGTTGTACAGCTGCGTCGTCAGGATATCGCCGCGCTGGGTCTGGCAGGCCATAACGCTGTCGCGGATGGGACCTGACACGGAGTAGTTGGCGATCTGAACGGCGACAGTAACCGGCTAATTGATGCCCGATGCCGACTGATAGTTGTTATAGGTGTAGTAACCGCCGTCGTAGGTATCGAACCAGATATTCCCTAAATCCATGTGGTTCAGGGAATAGTCGGCGACATTGTAGTTGTCGTCGTTATCAACCGTCAGCGTTAGACGGCCGCCCGTCAGGCTGACGTGGCCCACGCTTTCGTTCCAGAAAGCGATGTCCCACTGCCCCCACCGCCGCCCGGACGAGGTGTCGCCATAGGCGTAATAGTAAACCCAATCGCCGTTGTTCACGGTGAAATCGACATACCGCGTGGCCCATCCCCGAGAGTCGATCTCGGCCACCTTCGTCCACGGCCCATTCGGCCCCGGCCCTCGATAAACGTAGGTGACCGCCGTCGTCAGATTCCCCGAATAGTTGAACCGCTCGACCCGCAGCGTCACGGTGCGGTTGATGCTGGTGAACTGAATGACGGTCTCGACGCCATGGCCGCAGCCGACGGCCATAACCCCGACCTGGCGCCCGGCCTGATCGCCATAGAGACCGATCATTGGATCCAGGTCTTGTCGGCCGTGCGCGCATGCTCGGCTTTGCACGACGGCTCGCGCCACAGGGAGATTGTGATCCACGTCGGATCGCAGCAGGAAACGGAGGTGCTCGCGCGCGGTGAGGCGGGAGAGCGCGGCGCGCCGTTCGCCCGGCGTCTCGATCAGCGCCCTGTTCGCTTTTTCAGCGCGCCGTCGCCGTCTGCAAGATTTCGTAAAGAGGTCCGGCTCTACGCAGATATCCAACCAGCAGGGAGCGCGAGCGATGGCGACGGGATGCGAGGGCTGCCGCGACGGCGCCGGGTTCGATCTGCCCTTCTCGATGGCCTTCCAACCCATCGTGGATATCGCCAACCAGACGATCTTCGCGCACGAGGCCCTGGTGCGCGGCGTCGGCGGCGAAGGCGCCTATTCGGTTCTGAGCCGGGTCGCGGACGACAACCGCTATGCTTTCGACCAGCAGTGCCGGGTCAAGGCCATCGAAATGGCCACCGCCCTGGACCTGCCGCGCGACGGCGCGCGACTGTCGATCAACTTCATGCCCAATGCGGTCTATGAGCCGCGGGCCTGTATTCGCCTGACCCTGGCGACGGCCATGCGCACCGGCTTTCCGCTCGACCGGATCATCTTCGAGTTCACCGAAGACGAGAAGCTGGACGCCAACCACCTGCTGAATATCCTGCGCACCTACCGCGCCATGGGCTTCAAGACGGCGATCGACGATTTCGGCGCCGGTTATGCGGGTCTGGGCCTGCTGTCGAAATTCCAGCCCGACATCGTCAAACTGGATATGGAGTTGATCCGCGACATCGACCGCGATCAGGCCAAGCAGAAGATCGTCAAATCCCTGCTGGGCCTGATGGCCGACCTGGGCATTCAGACCATCTGCGAAGGCGTCGAAACCCAGGACGAGCTGCGGGCGCTGGAGGATCTCGGAGCCCACCTGATCCAGGGCTACGCCCTGGCCCGACCGGCGTTCGAGAGCCTGGTGAACGCCGACGCCCTGACCCCCATACAGGCGCGCCAAGTCGCCTGAACCCACAATGCGACAACTGATCTACGTCAGCAGGGTCGTTCCCGGCTTGCAGGACGAAGACGCCTTGCTGCGATCCATCCTCGAGGTCTCGGTCCGAAACAACACCGCCGTGGCGGTGAGCGGCATGCTGCTGCGCCATCGCGACCATTTCTTCCAGGCGCTGGAAGGGTCGGCTGCCGCCGTTGAAGCCATCTATCGCCGGGTGCGGCGAGACCCGCGCCATCAGGACCTCAAGCTTCTTCAGGACGCGACGCCGACATCCAGAAGTTTCGCCGGCTGGGCGATGTGCGGCCACAATATGGGGCCGGCAGACAATGAAATCCTGGAAGTCCTGGCGCTGAGACGCGGGTTTGATCCGCAACGAATCAGCGGTCCTGGCGCCTTGTCGCTGTTGAGAACAGTGCACGCTGTGCAGCAGCGCGTAGACCTACGGACCCAGCCGGCGATCGTTATTGAAGCTTGAACCGTCGCACCGGGTTTCTGCCCGAAGCCGGACTCTTACGCATGGCCGCCTGCGGTTATCAGTGCTCGACGAAGGCGCTTCGGACGCTTCGGCGCCGACAAGCTACGGAAAACTCATAGAGCGCCCGGGTTTTCACCGTGGGGGTCAAAGGTTCAATGCCTGCCCGCCGCCATTCTTTACAAGCCGTTGGATGGCTTGAGCGGCGCGAGGCTTGCTTCGCTGAAGCGTGATTCGCCTCTGGCGGCCTGCGGCGGGTTGTTCGCCAGCTCAGAATCTCTTCCTCTCTCGCGCCGTGTTTTCTTCGGGGATTGCCCCGGGACCCATTGATCCGTCCGGGATTATTGCGCTGCCGCCCGGTTTACATTCGGCTCAGCTTGCCGCCCAATCCCCCATTGGGCGACGCTTGTCCGCGCGCCTGGCTCTCGAGGGGAGCCGTGACGCTTATTGGGGGTTGAGGATGAAGAAACTGCTTGTCGCCGCAGTGTCGGCGCTGGCTCTGGCCGGGCCGGTCATGGCTCAGGACGCGGCGCCGGCCGGGGCGCGCTCGGACGCGGCGCGTGAGCGCGGCGAGGCGGCCATTCCGCCGCCCGTGATGTCCGAGACCCGCCACACCGGCGTCTTCGGCGGGCAGCGCATCGCCTATCGCGCCATCGCCGGCGAGACCTATCTGAAGGACAAGGACGGCAAGCCGCTCGCGGCCATGGTGTCCTACAGCTATATCAAGGAAGGTCCGAAGGATCCGAACCGTCCGGTCACCTTCCTGTGGAACGGCGGCCCCGGCTCGGGCTCGCTGTGGCTGCACATGGGCGCCTTCGGGCCCAAGCGCGTGGTCGTGCCCTCGGACGCCAAGGATGACGGCGCGGCGCCGTTTCCGATCATCGACAACCCTGAGTCCCTGCTGGACGTCACCGACATCGTCTTCATCGACCCGATCGGCACCGGCTTCAGCCGCGCCCTGGGCAAGACCGATCCGGCCGACTACTGGGGCGTGACCAAGGACGCCAAGTCGATCGCCGAGTTCATCCGCATGTGGCTGAACACGCATGAGCGCTGGAACGCGCCCAAGTTCATCGGCGGCGAAAGCTATGGCACCACCCGTTCGGCCGCCGTCATCAATGAACTGGAAGGCAGCTACACCGACGTTTCGATTAACGGCATCCTGCTGATCTCGTCGATCCTGGACTTCAGCTTGGCCGCCGATGCGCAGGGCAACGAGCTGGGCTTCGTCACCAATCTGCCGTCGATGGCGGCCACGGCCTGGTATCACGACAAGGTGCCGAACAAGCCCGCCACGGTGGAGGAGTTCGTCGCCGAGGCCCGGGCCTGGGCCATCGGCCCCTACGCCACGGCCCTGCTGAAAGGCAACGACCTGACGGCCCAGGAGCGCGCGGCCATCCTGCCGCAGCTGTCGCGCTACACCGGTGTGTCCCAGGCTTATCTGAGCAACGCCAACCTGCGCCTGTCGCCCAGCCGCTTCTACAAGGAGCTGCTGCGGGATCGGGGACTGACCATCGGCCGTCTGGACACCCGCTACACCGGCGTCGACTACGACAACGCCGGCGACCGCCCGGACAACGACCCCAGCTTCTACGGCATCGACGGCGCCTATACCGCCGCCATGAACGCCTGGGCGCGCGAAGGGCTGAAGTATTCGCCCGACGTGGTCTATTCCTCGATCGGCGGCACCCGCAACTGGGACTGGAACCTGCCGACCGCCGGGCGCGGCGGCGCCGAGTATCTGAACGTGGCCCCCTATATCGGCCGCGCCCTGCGCGAGAACAGCGCCCTGCGCGTCTGGGTGGGGCAGGGCTACTACGACTTCGCCACGCCCTTCTTCGGCGCCGAATATTCGCTGAACCGTCCGGGCTTCCCGACCGACGGCCGCATCGAGTGGCACTACTACCACTCGGGCCACATGATGTACGTGCGTGAAGACGACCTGAAGAAGCTGTCCAGCGACATCCGCTCCTTCATCCGCGCGCGCTAACCCAGCGCCGCCAAGGCAGCAGACGCCGCCCGTTCCTGATGCAGGGACGGGCGGCGTTTTTCGTCGGCTCCCCAGCGGAAGCTCCAGGGCCTGTGGCCCTTGCGGACTGATCTTGGGCTCCTTGCGCGTCAGCGTCGTGGCGCAAAGCCGCGCGCCGTGCTACGCGCGCCGGACCATGACGACGCCCCCTATCGAACGCATCCGCAATTTCTCGGTGGTCGCCCACATCGACCACGGCAAGTCGACCTTGTCCGACCGCCTGATCCAGTTCACGGGCGGCCTGACCGCGCGCGAAATGTCCGAGCAGGTGCTCGACAACATGGACATCGAGAAGGAGCGCGGCATCACCATCAAGGCGCAGACCGTGCGCCTGAACTACAAGGCCAAGGACGGGCTCGACTACGTCCTGAACCTGATGGATACGCCGGGCCACGTCGACTTCGCCTATGAGGTGTCGCGCTCTCTGGCCGCTTGTGAAGGCTCGATCCTGGTGGTGGACGCCTCGCAAGGGGTCGAGGCCCAGACGCTGGCCAACGTTTATCAGGCCATCGACAACAACCACGAGATCGTCCCGGTCCTGAACAAGATCGACCTGCCCGCCGCCGAGCCGGAGCGGGTCAAGGCCCAGATCGAGGACGTCATCGGCCTGGACGCCTCGGACGCCATCGAATGCTCGGCCAAGTCGGGTCTGGGCATCGAAGACGTGCTGGAAGGCATCGTCGCGCGCCTGCCGGCGCCCAAGGGCGACGTCAACGCCCCGCTGAAGGCCATGCTGGTCGACGCCTGGTATGACCCCTACCTGGGCGTGGTGCTGCTGGTGCGCGTGTTCGACGGCGTGCTGAAGGCGGGGATGCGCGTCAAGATGATGCAGACCGGCTCGTCGCACCTGGTCGACCGCGTCGGCGTCTTCCTGCCCAAGAACACCCCGGTCGAGCAGCTTGGCCCCGGCGAGGTCGGCTTCATCACCGCCCAGATCAAGGAAGTCGCTCACGCCGCCGTCGGCGACACCATCACCGACGAGAAGAAGCCGACCGCCGAAGCCCTGAAGGGCTTTAAGGAAGTCCAGTCGGTGGTCTTCTGCGGCCTGTTCCCGGTCGACGCCGCCGACTTCGAGGACCTGCGCGCCGCCATCGGCAAGCTGCGCCTGAACGACGCCAGCTTCACCTATGAGATGGAGAGCTCGGCCGCCCTGGGCTTCGGCTTCCGCTGCGGCTTCCTCGGCCTGCTGCACCTGGAGATCATTCAGGAGCGCCTGAGCCGCGAGTTCAACCTCGACCTGATCGCGACGGCGCCCTCGGTCGTCTACAAGATCGGCCTGCGCGACGGGACCGAGATCGACCTGCACAACCCGGCCGACCTGCCGGACGTCATGCAGATCGAGACCATCAGCGAGCCGTGGATCAAGGCCACCATCCTGACCCCCGACGAATACCTCGGCGGCGTGATCAAGCTGTGTCAGGACCGTCGCGGCAGCCAGATCGAGCTGTCCTATGTCGGCAGCCGCGCGCTTGTGGTCTACGAGCTGCCCCTGAACGAAGTGGTGTTCGACTTCTACGACCGGCTGAAGTCGATCTCGAAGGGCTACGCCTCGTTCGACTATGAGATCACCGACTACAAGGTCGGCGACCTGGTGAAGATGTCGATCCTGGTCAACGCCGAGCCGGTGGACGCCCTGTCGATGCTGGTGCACCGCGCCCGCGCCGAGACGCGCGGCCGCGGCATGGTCGAGAAGATGAAGGAGCTGATCCCTCCGCACATGTTCACCATCCCGATCCAGGCCGCCATCGGCGGCAAGATCATCGCCCGCGAGACGGTGCGCGCCCTGCGCAAGGACGTAACGTCCAAGTGCTACGGCGGCGACGCCACCCGCAAGAAGAAGCTGCTGGAGAAGCAGAAGGCGGGCAAGAAGCGGATGCGTCAGTTCGGCAAGGTCGAGATCCCGCAGGAAGCCTTCATCGCCGCCCTGAAGATGGACGAGGACTGACGGCCGAGCCCGCCGTCTTCATCCCTGTTCGCACAAGGATGATGCCGGGGCGGGTTTGATCCAAGGCAAAGTCATCCCCCTCGGGGTGACGCTGCGATGCGGATCGCTTACATCTCTCGCCAAGGGAGAAACGATATGACGCGATCCAACGCGCCCGCCTATCAGAGCGGCTTCGCCAATCACTTCGCCACGGAGGCCGTGGACGGCGCCCTGCCGGTCGGGCGCAACTCGCCGCAGCGCCCGGCGCTGGGCCTCTATGCCGAACAGCTGTCGGGCACCGCCTTCACCGCGCCGCGCGACCACAATCTGCGCAGCTGGCTGTATCGCCTGCGGCCCTCGGCCCAGCACGGGCCGTACCAGCCGTTCGCGCAAGGCCGGGTGCGCTCCGGCCCCTTCACCGAGACGCCGCCCAATCCCAACCGGATGCGTTGGGACCCGCTGCCCATGCCGGACCAGCCGACCGACTGGGTCGAGGGGCTGACCACCTATGGCGGCAACGGTTGCGCCGATTCCGGCACGGGGGTGGGCGTTCACCTCTATGTCGCCAACCGCTCGATGGTCGACCGCGTCTTCTATTCGGCCGACGGCGAACTGCTGATCGTGCCGCAGCAGGGGGCGCAGCGCTTCGTCACCGAGATGGGCCTCATCGAGGCGGCGCCGGGCCACATCGTCGTCATTCCGCGCGGCGTGCGTTTCCGCGTCGAGGTGGACGGCGAGGCGCGCGGCTATGTCTGCGAAAACTACGGCGCGCCCTTCCGCCTGCCGGACCTGGGCCCCATCGGCTCCAACGGCCTGGCCAATCCGCGCGACTTCGAGACGCCCGTCGCCTGGTTCGAGGACGTGGACCGTCCGACCCAGTGCGTTCAGAAATACGGCGGCCAGCTGTGGGCCACGACCTTCGATCACAGCCCGCTGGACGTGGTCGCCTGGCACGGCAACTACGCCCCCTGCCGCTATGACACGGCGCGGTTCAACACCATCGGCACGGTCAGCTTCGACCACCCTGATCCGTCGATCTTCACCGTCCTGACCTCGCCCAGCGATACGCCAGGCACCGCCAACTGCGACTTCGTCATCTTCCCGCCGCGCTGGATGGTGGCCGAGGACACCTTCCGTCCGCCGTGGTTCCACCGCAACGTCATGAGCGAGTTCATGGGGCTGATCTTCGGCGAGTATGACGCCAAGGCGGGCGGCTTCGCGCCGGGCGGCGCTTCCTTGCACAACCGCATGAGCGGCCACGGCCCCGACCAGGCCAGCTGGGACGGCGCGACCAAGGCGGAGCTGAAGCCGCACAAGATCGAGAACACCCTGGCCTTCATGTTCGAGACGCGGATGCCGATCCGCACGACCCAGTGGGCTGAACAGACGCCGCTGATGCAGCTCGATTACGACGACTGCTGGACCGGGTTCCAGAAGGGCGCGGCCGGCTGAGGCCTGGCGCTCCAGCCTGAACTCTAGGCAAGAAAAAGCCCCCACCGCCAGCGCGGTGGGGGCTTGATCATTCTGGACCGTCTCTTAGTTCGACGGGGCCGGCGGATTGGTGCTCGGCGAGGTGTTCGGCGTATTCTCGGTGGTCATGCCGCCGTCGGCGTTGCCCGCTTGTTGCTCGATGCGGTCGGCCTCGGCGTTCAGGGCGCGCTCTTCGGCTTCATTCGGCGTGGCGGCGGCCTGAGCTTCCAGGGCGTCGGCCTTCTGTTCCGCAGCCCGGTCGGCGGCGCTTTCGCCGCAGGCGGCCAGGCCGGCGAAGGCGGCGATGGAGACGGCGGTCAGAACCAGTTTACGCATGGTGTTCCTCCAAAGGTTGAGGCCCGAGTAACGCCTCGTCCTCACATTCGGTTCACGCCCCTGTGATCATTTTTATCGCTCTTGTGCGAGCGCGACGCGCGCGGCCCCCAGCAGGGCGGCGTGTTCGTGCAGGATCACCTTCGTCGGGATGGCGGCCATATAGTCCTGGAACCGCCCCTTGCGCTCGAACCGGCGACGAAAGGGACTGGCCTGAATGAAGGGCAGGATGCGCGGGACGATGCCCCCGGCGATATAGACCCCGCCGCGCGCGCCGGTGGTCAGGGCGATGTCGCCCGCCACGGCCCCCAGCATGGCGCAGAAGCGGGCCAGGGTGGCGCCGCACGGGCTGTTCGGGTCGTCCAGGGCCTGGGCGGTGATCTGGGCGGGGTCGTCGATATGGGTCTCGCGGCCGTCGATCTCGGCCAGGGCGCGATGCAGGTTCAGCAGGCCGGGCCCGCAGATCAGCCGCTCGATCGACACCCGTTCATAGCGGCGGCGCAGGATGCGCAGCACTTCGTCCTCGACCGCGTCGCCGGGGGCGAAACAGGCGTGGCCGCCTTCACCCGCGAGCGCCGTCTCGCGCCCCTGGGCGTCGCGCGCCAGGGCCGACACGCCGAAGCCCGTGCCGGGCCCGACCACGGCGATGGTCGCGTGCGGATCGCCCTCGTCCGGCCCGCCCAGCGACGCCAGCTGATCCGGCGGCACGACCGGCGCGCCCCAGGCCTGGGCCTCGAAGTCGTTGATCAGCCGCACCGGATCGAGGCCCAGCGTCTGCAGCTCCTGCTCCGACACCCGCCAGGTCGAGTTGGTCATGTCGATGGCGCCGTGCGCGACCGGCCCCGCCACGGCGATCACCCCGCCGCTGGGCCGAACCTCGCACCCGTCCAGATAGGCGGCCACGCCCTCCAGAAAGGTCGGGTAGGTCCGGGCGGGAAAGCTGTCGAAATGCTCCAGCACCGTGCGGCCCTCGACGATGCGGGCCAGGGCGAACCGGGCGTTGGTGCCGCCGACGTCGCCGACCAGAAGCGGGGCAGAGGTCATGCTTTCCTGCGTCATGCGTCCACCGCGCGATCGACCAGGTTCGGATCGGGCGGGCCGTCGTCATGGCCGTCGGCGCCGATGGGGGCGCTGAAACAGACGCTGGCGCCTTGCTCGGCCGTCGACACCGCCTGGCGGAAGGCGCCGAACAGCTCGCGCCCATAACCCCAGGACGAGCCCTCTGCGTGGGCGCGTGAGCGGGCGGCCGCAGGACGGGCCTTCAGGTCGCCGGCGCCGACGGTGGTCAGCACCCCCGCCTCGGGATCCAGCCGGATCACGTCGCCGTCGCGCACATAAGCCAGCGGCCCGCCCGCCAGCGCCTCGGGGCTGACATGGATGGCGGCGGGCGTCTTGCCGCTGGCGCCCGACATGCGGCCGTCGGTGACGAAGGCGACCTTGAAGCCCTTGTCCTGCAGCACGCTGAGCGCGGGCGACAGGCTGTGCAGTTCCGGCATCCCATTGGCGCGCGGCCCCTGAAAGCGCAGCACCACCACCACGTCGCGGTCCAGCTTTCCATCCTTGAAGGCCTGCAGCGCGTCTTCCTGGGTCTCGAACACGGCGGCGGGGGCCTCGACGATGCGGTTCTCAGGCTTGACCGCCGAGATCTTGATCACCGCCCGGCCGAGGTCGCCCTGCACCAGCCGCAAACCCCCCTCGCGGTCGAACGGGTCCGTGGCGGGCCGCAGGATGGTCAGGTCCAGGCTCTCACGCACCGTGTCGCGCCAGACCAGTTCGTCGTCCTCCAGCCGAGGCTCCTTGAAATAGGCCTCCAGCCCCTGGCCCATGATGGTCGTCACGTCGGGATGCAGGTTCCCCGCCTCGACCAGCTCGCGGGTGACGAAGGCCACCCCGCCCGCCGCCTGAAAGGCGTTCACATCGGCCGATCCGTTCGGATAGACCCGCGCCAGCAGCGGCGTGACCGACGACAGCTGGTCCATGTCGGTCCAGTCGATCAGCACCCCCGCAGACCGGGCCATGGCCACAAGGTGGATGGCGTGATTGGTCGACCCGCCGGTGGCCAGCAGGGCGACGATCATGTTGACGATGGTCTTTTCCGACACGACGTCGGCCATCCGGCCGCGCCCCTCGCGCGCCAGCTCGATCGCCCGCTTCGCCGCCGCCGCCGTCAGGGCGTCGCGCAGGCCGGTGTCCGGGTGGACGAAGGCCGTCGACGGCATATGCAGTCCGGCGACCTCCATCATCATCTGATTGGAGTTGGCCGTGCCGTAGAAGGTGCAGGTGCCGGGAGAGTGGTAGCTGGCGATCTCGCTCTTCAGCAGTTCGGCGCGGTCGATCAGCCCTTGCGCGTATTCAGCCCGAACGCGGGCCTTCTCGGCGTTGGGGATGCCGCTGGGCATCGGCCCGGCCGGGGCGAAGACGACGGGCAGATGGCCGAACGCCAGCGCCCCCATGAACAGGCCCGGCACGATCTTGTCGCACACCCCCAGCATCAGGGCCGCGTCGAAGGCGTCGTGGGTCAGCGCCACCCCGGTCGACATGGCGATGACGTCGCGGCTGAACAGGCTCAGCTCCATGCCGGGGCGCCCCTGGGTGACGCCGTCGCACATGGCCGGGGTTCCGCCCGCCACCTGGGCCGTGGCTCCCGCCTCGCGCGCCGCCTGGCGGATGATCTCGGGGAAGCGCTCGAACGGCTGATGCGCCGACAGCATGTCGTTATAGGCGGTGACGACGCCGAGGTTCGGCTGGGCGCCGGTCAGGGCCGTCAGCTTATCGGCCACGGTCTGGCCGGCGAAGGCGTGGGCCCAGTTGGCGCAGGACAGCTTGGCCCGGCCCGGTGCTGTGCCTGTCGCGGCGTCCATGCGGCGCAGATAGTCGGCGCGGGTCTGTCGGCTGCGTTCGACGATACGGGCGGTGACCTCGGCCACCACAGGATTGAGCGCCATCACTCGGCCTCCGTCCAGAGCACTTCAAGGGGAGCGTTCGCCGCGATCAGGGCGGCGATGGGGTTTACGGCGGGATCGCTCGCCGCCTCGCGCTCGAACACGGCGCGCTTGTTCGCGCCCGTCAGGGCCAGCACCACGCATCGAGCCCTGGCCAGCCACGGCAGGTTGAGCGTCAGCCGCTCCTGCGGCGGCGCCGCGCCGTCGCGCCCGGCCGGCACGCCATAGACGGCCGGTTTCAGCCCCGGCGTCAGCAGGGTGGTCAGCATCGGGCTGCCGGGGAACATCGAACAGATATGCCCGTCCTCGCCCATGCCCAGCAGTACGGCGTCCAGCGCCCGCCCCTCGGCCGCCAGAGCCTGAGAGGCGAGGGCGGCTGCGCGATCCACCGTCACGGCCGGGCTATAGAGCGGGACGAACCGGGCGCCCGCGGCCGGGCCGGTCAGCAGGGCGCGCTTCAGCAGGGCCGCGTTCGAATCCGGCGAGGCCTCGGGCACATAGCGCTCGTCCACCAGCGTCGCCGTGACCCTGGCCCAGTCCAGATCGGCCTGCGCCAACTGGGCGTAGATAGGCGAGGGCGTCGATCCGCCCGACCCGGCGAACAGCGCGCGCCCGTCGGCGGCCAGGGCCTCCGCCAGCGCTTCGGCCAGCCGGTCTGCGGCGGCCTCGGCCCAGGCCTCGCGGGTGGGAAAGTTCTGGATCATGCCGTCACGCTCCTTCTCCCCCGGGGGGAGAAGGTGGGCCGCAGCGCGGCTCGGATGAGGGGGACGCCGGATGCAGACGCAACTTCAAAGGTCGAGCGGGCGGACACAGCCCCCTCATCCGTCCTGCTTCGCAGGCCACCTTCTCCCCCGAGGGGAGAAGGAAGAGTGTTGGCGTTTCTCATCGCACGTTCCACTTCCGCCCAGTGCGCGACAGCAGCAGGTCCGCCGCCTCCGGCCCCCAGCTTCCCGCTTCATATTCCAGCGGCCACTCCCGGCACGACCAGGCGTCCGCCACCTCGTCCACCCATTTCCACGCCTGCTCGGCCTCGTCCCGGCGGACGAACAGAGTGGAGTCGCCGTGCAGGGCGTCCAGCAGCAGCCGCTCATAGGCGATGCGGCGGCGCGGAGCCGCGCCGTCCTTCCCGTCTTGCCCCCATGACAGGCTCATCTGGATGGGCTGAAGCTGCATCCGCTGCTCCAGCCCCGGCTTCTTGTTCATCACCGACAGGGAGATGTCCTCGTCCGGCTGCAGCTCGATCACCAGCCGGTTGTCGTAGATGGCCCCCCGCTCGCCATGGCCGAAGATGGAGTGGGGCACCGGCTTGAACTGGATGACGATCTCAGTGCGTTTCTCGGCCAGCCGCTTGCCGGTGCGCATGAAGAAGGGCACGCCGGCCCAGCGCCAGTTGTCGATATCGGCGCGGATGGCGACGAAGGTCTCGGTGTCCGACGGCTGGCCGCGCTCGGCTTCATAGCTCTCGACCGACCGGCCCTCGACCTCTCCGGCCCTATACTGGCCGCGAACCGTCACGCGCTCGGCGTCCTCGGCCATGATGGGGCGCAGCGAGCGCAGCACCTTCACCTTCTCATTGCGCACCGAGTCGGGGTCCAGGTCGCTGGGCGGCTCCATCGCCACCAGACACAGCAGTTGCAGCATATGGTTCTGCACCATGTCCCGCAGGGCGCCGTATTCGTCGTAATAGGGCCAGCGGTCGCCGACGCCGACCGTCTCTCCGACCGTGATCTGCACATGGTCGATCGTCAGATTGTTCCACAGCGGCTCGAAGATGGCGTTGCCGAAGCGCAGGGCGATCAGGTTCTGCACCGTCTCCTTGCCCAGGTAGTGATCGATGCGGAACACCTGCCGTTCGTCAAAGGCGTCGGCCACGGCGTCGTCGATTTCGCGGAAGCTCTCCAGATCGCGCCCGACCGGCTTTTCCAGCACGATGCGGTCGTCAGGTCCGGCCAGACCGGCCGTTTTCATGGCTGTGACGATGCGGCCGTACAGCGACGGCGACACCGCCAGAAAGGCCGTGATCGGCCCCTCGCCAGCGCGGGCCTTCAGCGGCTTCAGGCTATCAGCGTCGGTGGCGTCTACGGCCATGTATTCCAGCCGCTCAGTCAATCGCCGCCAGCTGTCTTCGCTCCAGGCGTTGTCGGCTTCGGCGCGCGGCTGCACCGCCTCGCGCACCTTCTTCAGATAGGCCTCGGTCGTCTCTTCGGTGCGCGCGGCGGCGATGATCGTCAGCCCGTCCGGCAGCAGGCCGTCGTGATCGAGGAAGTACAGCGACGGCAGCAGCATCCGCAGGGCGAGGTCGCCCCCGCCTCCGAACAGTATCAGCGCCGCCATTCAGGTCTCCTTCGCTTCAGGCCGACCCGCACAGCGGGCCGTCAGCCTTGATCTTCAGCCGGTTCCGCCCGCCGGGCCAGCACGTTCAGCACGTCCTGGAACACCATGTCACGGGCGTGCAGAAGCACCAGCAGGTGATAGATCAAATCCGCCGCCTCGCTGGCGAGTTCCGCATTATCTCCCGCCGCCCCGGCCAGAGCCGTCTCGACGCCCTCTTCGCCGACCTTCTGCGCCGCGCGCTTGGGGCCCTGCGCGATCAGGCGGGCGGTCCAGCTGTCGTTCGGATCGGCCTGAGCCCGAACATGGATGGTGCGCTCCAGCCGCCCGATGCGGCCCAGGCCGGGGGCGTCCTCCTCGCCGAAGCAGCTGATGCGGTTCAGGTGGCAGGCGTTGCCGACCGGGCGCACCTTCACCACCACAGCGTCGCCGTCGCAGTCAGGCGTCACCGAGACGACGTTAAGAAAGTCGCCCGACGTCTCGCCCTTCCTCCACCGCCCGCCGCGCGAGCGCGAAAAGAAGGTGGCCTGCCCGCTGTCCAGCGTCTCGCGCAGCGCCGCCTCGTCCATATAGGCCAGCGTCAGCACCTGCAGCGTGTCGGCGTCCTGCACCACGGCCGGGATCAGGCCGTTTCCCTTGGCGAAGTCGATCTGGGAGAGATCGACTGTCATTTTCCTTCTCCCCTCGTGGGAGAAGGTGGGCGCCGAAGGCGCTCGGATGAGGGGGCTGTGTCCGCACGCGAGACGGTGGAGGATGAGGCAGGCAGCCCCCTCATTCGTCTCGCTGCGCGAGCCACCTTCTCCCTCGAGGGGAGAAGGGAATCGATGGTCGTCATATCCTGACCTCCACGCCTTGCGCGTCCAGATAACGCTTCAAATCCGGGATCGAGATCGCGCCCGAGTGGAAAACGCTCGCCGCCAGCGCGCCCGACACGTCCGCCTCCACGAACACGTCCCTGAAATGCTCCACCGCCCCGGCCCCGCCCGAGGCCACCAGCGGAACGGTCAGCCGCCGCCGCGCCTCGGCCAGCTGAGCCACGTCATACCCTTTGCGCACCCCGTCCTGATCAATGCAGTTCAGCACGATCTCGCCCGCGCCCAGCCCCTGCGCCTCGACGATCCAGTCCATGGTCAGCCGCCCGGCGCCGCGCCGCGCGTTCGGATCGCCGGTGTATTGATGCACCCGCCATTCGCCGTCCTGAAAGGCGCTGTCGACGCCGACGACGACGCACTGGCGTCCTAGCCGCGCGGCCATCTCGCCGATCAGTTCGGGCCGCTCCAGCGCGGGGGAGTTGATCGACACCTTGTCCGCCCCGTGGTCGAGACAGCGCGCCGCCTGTTCCACCGTGCGGATGCCGCCGGCGACGCAGAAGGGAATGTCCAGCAGCCGGGCGATGTCCTGCACCCAGCCATAGTCCAGCGTGCGTCCTTCGGGGCTGGCGGTGATGTCGTAGAAGACCAATTCGTCGGCCCCCTGATCGCGATAGCGCGCGGCCAGTTCGGCGGCGTCGCCCATGTCGACGTGGCCCTCGAACCGCACGCCCTTGACCACCCGTCCGTCCTTGACGTCCAGGCAGGGGATGATGCGCCGGGCGGTCATCGGACCGCCCCTATGCAGAAATGGGCGGTCATCCCGCGACGGCTCTCAGCGCCTCGGCCACGGTGAAGCGGCCGGTATAGAGGGCGCGGCCGGTGATGGCCCCCGCGCAGCCGATGGCCTTGGCCGCCCTCAGGTCGTCCAGGTCGGCCACCCCGCCCGAGGCCTGGATCTCCAGCTCAGGCCGACGGCGAACGGCCTCGGACAGAAGGTCCTGGTTAAGGCCGGTCAGGGCGCCGTCGCGACCGACGTCGGTAATCAGGATGTGGCGCAGCAGCCCCGCCGGATAGCGCTCCAGCACGCTCCACAGATCCACGCCGGACGACTGGGTCCAGCCCTTCAGCGCGGGCACCGGCAGGCCGTCCTCATAGCGGACGTCCAGGGCCAGGGCGATGGCTTCGGGGCCGAACTGCTCCAGCCACTTCAGCACCAGATCCGTATCGGTGACGGCCAGCGAGCCGACGACGACGCGGCTGATCCCGGCCCCCAGCAGGTGTTCGATATCCTTTTCCGAGCGGACGCCGCCGCCGGACTGGACCTTGATGTCCACGGCCCGGGCCATGTCGCCGATCAGCGCATACTGACGCGCCTCGCCCGCCTGCGCCCCGTCCAGGTCGATGACGTGGATCCACTCGGCCCCTTCGGCCGTGAAGGCCGCCAGCCGGTTGGCGGGATGGGAATCGTAACGGGTCACGTGATTGAAATCGCCGTGCAGCAGGCGAACCGCATGGCCGTCGATCAGGTCAATGGCGGGATAGATGATCACGCGGGCAACTCCAGGAAGTTCTTCAGAATACGCGCTCCGGCGGCCGCCGAGCGCTCGGGGTGGAACTGGCAGCCCCAGCGGTTGGCGCTGTTGACCACGGCGGGCACGGGCAGGCCGTAGTCGGCTGCGGCGATGGTGGCGGGGCCGTCAGGGCAGACATAGCCGTGGACGAAATAGGCCCAGTCGCCGTCCTTGATCCCTTCCAGCAGCGGATCAGGCCGACGGAGGCTCAGCCGGCTCCACCCCATATGGGGCGAAGGACGCGACGGCGCGGGCGCGATCGCCCCCACCCGTCCGGGGATCAGGTCCAGCAGGTCGGCGCCCCTGTCCTCGTCGCTGGTCTCGAACAAGAGCTGCTGGCCCAGACAGACGCCCAGCAGGGGGCGAGGAAAAGCGCGCAAGGCCTCGACCAGACCCAGCGCCTCCAGCCGCTGCATCGCATAGCCCGCCGCGCCGACGCCCGGCAGGATGACCCGCTCGGCCTCGTCCACATCGGCCGGATCGTCGGTGATCCGCACCCGCGCGCCCAGCCGCTCCAGCGCGAACCGCACCGAGGCGACATTGCCCGCCCCATAACCGATCAGGGTGACGTTCATCGCCCTTCTCCCCCGCCGTAGTTCCCTTCTCCCCTCGGGGGAGAAGGTGGGCGCCGGAGGCGCTCGGATGAGGGGGCTGCCTCCGCAGGCGACAGGGCGGAGGGTGACGTCGACGTCCCCCTCATCCGTCTCGCTCCGCGAGCCACCTTCTCCCCCAAGGGGAGAAGGAAAGCGGCGGCCGCCATTACAGCACCCCCTTGGTCGACGGCACCACATCACCTTCCACCCGGATCGCCTGACGCAGGGCGCGGCCCAGGGCCTTGAACACGGCCTCGGTCTTGTGGTGGTCGTCGTCGCCGGTAACGCGGACGTGGACCGCCGCGCCCAGGTTCTCGGCCAGCGAGCGCACGACGTGGGCCGTCAGGTCGGTGCGATAGCCGCCCAGCATCGGCGTGGCGAACGTCCCCTCGAACACCGGATAGGGCCGTCCCGACAGGTCGATGGAGACCGACGCCTCGGCCTCGTCCATCGGCAGGACGAAGCCGTAGCGGCCGATGCCGCGCCGCTCGCCCAGCGCCTGTTTCAGCGCCTGGCCCAGGGCGATGGCGCAGTCCTCGATGGTGTGGTGCGGATCGATGTGCAGGTCGCCTTCGCACGCCAGACGGATCGCGAACCCCCCGTGCGCCGCCACCTGTTCGATCATGTGGTCGAAGAAGCCGACGCCGGTTTCGATTGTCACCGGCCCGGCGCTGTCCAGATCGACGGCGCAGACGATGCGCGTCTCCTTGGTGTCGCGGATGGCCTGACCGGTGCGGTTGCGCCGCGCGCCGGGGGCGGCGGCGCCGAGCGCTGCCAGCAGGCGGTCGTTGACCTCGGGCTTCAGCGAGACGGGCAGGCGCACCCGGTCGCCCGCAAGATCGGCAGCCAGCCCGTAGCGGCGCAGGGCCTCGAGCGCGCCCTCCGGATCGGAGGGTCTGGCGATGATCACCGGTCCCACGCCGGCCTCCAGCGCCATGATGCGCGACAGGGCCTCGGCGACGCGGACGCGCTCGCGGCGCACGCCGCTGATGCGTTCGGCCGTCTCCATCATCCGCGACGGGTCCAGCGCCTGCATCGCCAGCCGCACCGAGACCTCGGGCAGGGCGTAGGGCTCCAGCGCCTCAGCCAGCCGCGCCAGCGTCTGCGCCTGCGCGACCGCGGCCCCGACCCGCGCCCCGGCCAGCCCATAGGCCAGCGACAGGCTGCGCAGCACGATCAGATTGGCGTGGTCCTTCACCAGGGCGGCGGCCGAGGGCGCCTCGGCGAACTCGACCATCCCTTCATCGACGACCAGCAGGGCGGGGGCGACGCGCGCGGCCATCTCGGCTACGGCCTCGGGCGAGCTGAGGGCGCGGATGACCACGGCGGCGGTCCCGGCGTCAGCAGCCGGGCGGGCGTAGAGGGCGGCCAGTTGCGCATAGGGCTCGGCGTCGGGCGCCTGCACCTTCAGCCCGTCGCGCGCGGCCAGGCGCCAGACTAGCTCCAGCCCGTGCGTCAGCCCGCGCGTCGGCAGCGCCTGATCGGCGTCGACGCCATAGAGCGCGGCCATGCGGGCCGCCAGCGCAGCGGGCTCCGCCGGATAGCGCTCGAGGCCGTCGCCGCCCGAGACGAGCGGCGGATAGGGGGCGGGCAAGCTCATGACCCTTCTCCCCTCGTGGGAGAAGGTGGGCGCCGAAGGCGCTCGGATGAGGGGGCTGTGTCCACGCGCGAGACGGATGAGGGCGAAGCCAACGTCCCCCTCATCCGACCTGCTCCGCAGGCCGCCTTCTCCCTCAAGGGGAGAAGGAAGAAATCGTTGGTCATCCCGCGCTCCTCAGATCGGCCGCCCGGGCGTGGGCCTCCAGCCCCTCCAGCCGCGCCAGGGCGGCGGCGACGGGGGCCAGCGCTGCGGCGCCTTGTTCGGTGACGGTCTGCACCGACATCGCAGTCATGAAGCTGGCGGTGACGACCCCGCCCAGCGTCCGCGCCGCGCCGTCGGTCGGCAGGACGTGGCTCGGCCCCGCCGCATAGTCGCCCAGCGTCTCGGCCGCCCAGCGCCCGACGAAGACCGCGCCCGCGGCGCTGATCCGCTCGACCAAGCGTTCGGCTTCTTCCGTCTGGATCGACAGGTGTTCGGGACCATAGAGGTTCGCGACCTCGCACGCCTCGGCCATGTCGCGCACCCGGATGGCGCGGGCCTCGGCCAGCGACGCGCGGGCGATGGAGGCGCGCGGCAGGCTTTCGACCTGTCGTTCGACCTCGGCGATAATCTCGCTCAGGGCCGTGCCGCTGTCGGACACCAGGATCACCTGGGCGTCGGCGTCATGCTCGGCCTGGCTGAGCAGGTCGGCCGCGACGATCTCGAAATCGGCGTCGCGGTCGGCGATGACCAGCAGTTCCGACGGACCCGCCGGCAGATCCTGCGCCGGGCCGCCGGGCAGGGAGGCGGCGTAGCGCTTGGCCTCGGCGACATAGGCGTTGCCGGGACCGAACAGCTTGTCGACCGGCGCGATGACGCCGTCCTCCAGTTCGGCGCCGAAGGTCAGGGCGGCGATGGCCTGCGCCCCGCCCAGCAGCCACAGCTCGTCCAGCCCCGCCTCGGCGGCGGCGGCGATCATGGCCGGGTGGACCGAGCCGTCCTTCGACGGCGGGGTGACGGCGACGCGCCGCCCCACGCCAGCCACGCCCGCCGGTATGGCCAGCATCAGCAGCGACGAGAACAGCGGCGCCGTCCCGCCCGGAACATAGAGGCCCGCCGAGCCGATGGGCCGCCAGGCCAGCTTCGACTTCACGCCGGGCGTCGTCTCGATGAAGGGCGTGTCCTCGGGTTTCGTCGCCTGATGGAAGACGCGCACATTGTCGGCGGCGACCCGAAGGGCGCGGGCGGCGGCGGGCGGCAGGTCGCGACGCGCCTTGGTCGCAGCGGCTTCCGTGATTTCGATGCGGCGCGGCGCGGCGCCGTCCAGACGCGTGGCCCAGTCGGTCACGGCCTCGCCGCCGCGCGCCTGCACGTCGTCGAAGATCTCGCGCACCACGCTGGCGACAAAGCTCTCGGTGCGGCGCTGCGGGCGGGCCAGGGCGGCCTTGCGTCCGTCGGTGTCCAGTTGGTTCCAGTCGATACGCTTCATCACATCATCTTCTCGATGGGCAGGACCAGGATGGCCGACGCCCCTTCGGCCTTCAGTTTCTCCAGCGTCTCCCAGAAGACGGCCTCCTGGCAGACGGCGTGGACAGCCACGGCGTCGTCGCGCCCCGACAGGGGCATGACCGTCGGCGACCCTGCGCCGGGCAACAGGGCGGTGATCCGATCCAGCGCCGCGCGCGGGGCGTTCAGCATCACGTATTTGGCGCCCTGAGAGGACACCACGCCGGCCATCCGCTCGACGATGGAGTCCAGCAGGTGTTGAAGCCCCGCCTCGGGCGGCGTCGGCGCCTTGATCAGCACCGCCTGACTGTCCAGCACGGTGTCGCGCGCCATAAGCCCGTTGGCCTCCAGCGTCGCCCCGGTCGAGACCAGATCGCAGATGGCGGCGGCCAGCTTCAGCCGCGGGGCCACCTCGACGGCGCCGCGCATGGTGACGATGTCGGCGTCCACCCCCGCCTCATCCAGAAAACGACGCAGAATCTTCGGGTATGAGGTGGCGATCCTTAAGCCCTGCAACGACGACGGCCCGGCGTAGTCCAGCGCCGGCGGCGTGGCGATCTTCAGCGTGCAGCGGCCGAAGCCCAGCGGCATGACGACTTCGGCATTCGGCCCGCCGTTCCTGACCTCTTCCAGCACATTCTCGCCGACGATGCCCAGATCACAGACCCCGTCCGCCACGAAGGTCGGAATGTCGTCGTCGCGCACCCGCAGCAGGTCGATCGGATAGTTCTCGATCCGATACAGCAGGTCGTTGTTGCCCTTGACCACGCGCAGGCCCGCGTCGCGGACCAGGTCGAGGCTGCGTTCGGCCAGGCGGCCGGATTTCTGGACGGCGATGCGCAGCCGCCCCTGAACCGTGCTCATGATGTCGTCTCAGGCTTTCAGTCTGTCCAGCACCAGGCGATAGCCCTGGTGCGGCATGTCCTTCAGGGAGCGCGCGACCCGCACCACGGTGGTGGGGCTGGCCGGCGCCTCGGCGGCGATCTCGCGATAGGTCTTGTCCCCGGCGTCCAGCATCCGCGCCACCTGCCACCGCTCGGCCATGGCGCGCAGTTCGGCCGGGGTGCACAGGTCGGCCAGAAAGGCGTCCGCCTCCTCCCGCGTCTTCAGCGAGAGCAGGGCGTCCAGCAGGGCGGTCTTGGCGGCGTCGGTGCTCATGGCGCGTTCCATTATGCTGTAACAATGGAACGGTCAAGGGGGGGAAGTTGACCTCCGTCTTTCCTCCCCATGACAATGGGGAGGGGGACCACGAAGTGGTGGAGGGGCCATGCCGCCGACCGTCGAAGCCTATCGCCGCGCGTCCAGAATGCGCCGCGCTCTCACGCCGCCCGAGGCCCGCCTATGGGCGCAGATCAAAGGCGGCGGCCTCGAAGGCCTGAAGTTTCGCCGCCAACATCCGGTCGGCCCATACATCCTCGACTTCTACTGCGCCGTTGCTCGCCTGGCGGTCGAGATCGACGGCGCAACGCACGACGCCCTCGATCAAATCGCTCACGACGCGCGGCGAACCGCATGGCTGAAGGCGCATGGGATTGAGGTGTTGCGCATCCGGTCCACGGATGTTCGGGATCATCTCGACGGGGTTCTGGCCGTGATCCTGCTTCACGCAACGGGGCGGTAGAGAGCCCCTCCACCACTTCGTGGTCCCCCTCCCCATTGTCATGGGGAGGAAAAGCCTGACCGCCACTCGCCACTCGCCACTCGCCGCTCGCCGCTCTATCTGTCCGCCATGACCAAGGTTCTGATCATCGGCGCGGGACACGCGGGGGGCTCGGCGGCGGCGCTGCTGAGGCAGTATGGCTTCCAGGGCGAGATCGTCCTGGCGGGGCAGGAGAGCGCGCCGCCCTATCAGCGACCGCCCCTGTCGAAAGCCTGGCTGAAAGGCGAGGCGGGTCTGGAAGACCTGCTGCTGCGCCCCGAGAGCTTCTACGCCGAACAGAACATCGTCCTGCGCACCGGCGTCACGGCGACCGCCATCGACGCGGGCGCCAAGACCGTGACCTTCGCTGACGGGACGGTCGAAGCTTACGACGTGCTGATCCTGGCCACCGGCTCGACGGCGCGCAAGCTGGCCATCCCCGGCGCGGATCGGCCGGACCTGCTGGAGCTGCGCACGCTGGAGGACGCCGAGCGGCTGAAGGCGGTTCTGGCGCCGGGCAAGAAGCTGGCGGTGGTCGGGGGCGGCTATGTCGGGCTGGAGGCGGCGGCCTCGGCCCGCGCCCTGGGCGCCGAGGCGGTGGTGATCGAGCGCATGGACCGGGTGCTGGCGCGCGTGGCCTCGCAGCCCCTGTCGGCCTTCTTCACGGACCTGCACAAGAAGCACGGCGTCGAGATTCTGACCGGGGCCGAGGTCGCGGGGTTCGAGGATGCTGGCGTGCGTCTGGCCGACGGGACGCTGATCGCGGCGGATGCGGTGCTGGTCGGCGTCGGCGCCTTCGCCTGCGAGGCTCTGGCGCGCACGGCGGGACTGACGTGCGAAAACGGCGTAGTGGTGGATGAGACCGCCCGCACCCGCGACCCTTTCATCTACGCCATCGGCGATGTGACGCGGCGGCCGATCCCAGTCCATGGCGGCGTCATGCACCGGCTGGAGAGCGTGCCCAACGCCCTTGAACAGGCCAAACAGGCGGCCTCGGCCATCGTCGGCCGCGCCGCCCCGGCGCCGGAAGTGCCGTGGTTCTGGTCCGACCAGTACGACGTCAAGCTGCAGATCGCGGGCGTGCCCTTCGACGCAGACCGCCAACTGGTGCGCGGCGATCCGGCCAGCGGCGCCTTCTCGGTCTTCCATCTGGCGGGAGAGCGCATCGTGGCGGTGGAGGCGGTCAACGCCCCGGCCGACTTCATGGGCGGGCGCCTGCTGATCAGCAAAGGGGCGCCGGTCGACGACGTTCTGCTGGCCGACCCTGCGGTCTCGATCAAGGCGGTGGCCAAGACTCAGGCGTGACCTGCGTGTGACATTGAAGTCGCAAGTGCGATTTAGTCGCAGGAGTCAGATTGTCGCACCCCTAAATGGTGCTAATGCGAGCCGGTCTCAATCATAGATCGGTTCCTCCCCCATGTCCGACGCTCGCCCTGACACTCGCTCCGCCGCTCTCAAGGCGCTCCTGTTCGCGTCCAGCGCCGCCGGCATGCTGTGTGCGGCGCCCGCGATGGCGGCCGCCGCCGACGAAGCCGCTCCCGCCGATGGCGTGATCAGTCAGGACGCCACCCACCTGGGCACGGTGGACGTGAACGGCCATCGCGTGAAGCGCGAGCCGAAGGACCCGCAGTTCGTCGCCCCCCTGGTCGACACGCCGCGCGCCGTGACCGTGATCCCGCAGCAGATCATCGAACAGACGGCGGCCACCTCGCTGCAGGACATCCTGCGCACCTCGCCGGGCATCACCTTCGGCGCGGGCGAGGGCGGCCAGCCCCTGGCCGACCGGCCGTTCATCCGGGGCCAGGCCTCGGGCAACAACATCTTCGTCGACGGCGTGCGCGACACCGGCGGCCAGCAGCGCGAGGTCTTCAACCTGGAGCAGGTCGAGGTCATCAAGGGCGCCGATTCCGTCTATTCCGGCCGGGGTTCGGGCGGCGGCAGCATCAATCTGTCGTCCAAGGCGCCGCGCCTGACCAACTTCGTCCACGGCTCGGCCGGGGCGGGCACGGACGATTATCTGCGCGGCACGGTGGACGCCAACTGGCAGGTCGGGCCGACCGCCGCCATGCGCTTGAACCTCATGGCCTCGCAAGGCGACGTGCCGGGCCGCAACGGCGCCGATTTCGACAAATGGGGCGTCGGGGCGTCGATCGCGGCGGGTCTGGGCACGCCGACGACCGTCACGGCCAGCTACTACCACCTCGACAGCAATCAGCTGCCTGACTACGGCGTCCCGCTCTACACCAAGCTGGGCGGGGCGACGGCGCCGCGTCCGGACGCCTCGGGCGTGCTGGACGTCCCCTCCGACAGCTTTTACGGCCTGAAGGCGCGCGACTATCTGAACAATACGGTCGACAGCCTGACGCTGGAGGTCGAGCACCGCTTCAGCGACAATCTGGCCCTGCGCAACGTCACCCGCTACTCGCAGACGCTGAACGATTACGTCGTCACCAACCCCGGCGACGGCGGCGCGGCGCAGCTGATCGACGGCGTCTGGTGGATGAAGCGGGGCCTGAAGTCGCGCTGGAACCCGGCCGAGACCCTGGCCAACGTCACCGATCTGCACGGGTCCTTCCTGACGGGTTCGATCAAGCACGACTTCGACGTCGGCGTGGAGCTATCGCGCGAGAAGAACCGCAACGCCTCCTATACGGTCACGACCCTGACCGGCACGGCCTGCCCGGCGCCGCTGACGGGGCTGGACTGCACCCCCGTCTATGCGCCCAATCCGAACGACCCGTGGACGGGCACGAAGACGCGCGGTCTGGTCAGCCAGGCCGACACCGATTCCGTGGGCGTTTACGCCTTTGACGCCATTCACCTCAGCGACCGGCTGATCCTGAACCTGGGCCTGCGCTGGGACGACTATTCGGTCGAGGGGCAGAACGCCTCGGGCACGGTGGCGGCGCCGGTCTATACCGCCACGCGCGGCGACTGGGACTTCGTCAACTATCAGGTCGGCCTGGTCTATAAGCCGACGGCGAACAGCAGCGTCTACGCCGCCTGGTCGACGGCCTCGACGCCGCCGACCATCTCGGCCGGCGATCAGAACACGGGCACGACCAACGGCAGCGCCAACTTCGTCGCCACCGTTCTCGACCCTGAGGAGACCGAGAGCTTCGAGATCGGCGCCAAGGCCAATCTGTTCGGCGACCGTCTGGCGCTCAGCGGCGCCCTCTTCCACCTGACCCGCAAGAACGCCGCCATTCTTGTGGCGCCGGACCGCTATGAGCAGGCGGGCGAGGCCAGGGTGCAGGGTCTGGAGCTGGGCGTCTCGGGCAACATCACCGACAAGTGGCAGGTGTTCGGCGGCTACACCTGGATGGACTCCGAGCTGGTGCGCGGCGCCTACAACAGCATCAACGTGGGCGATCCTCTGGCCAATACGCCCGAGCACAGCGCCAGCCTGTTCACCACCTATCGCGTCCTGCCGAAGCTCAGCCTGGGCGGCGGCGTCTACTACGTGTCCAAGTCCTGGGGCGGCAACCAGGGCGGGGCCGGCGGCGGCGCCAATCGCGTCTATGCGCCGGACTACACGCGCGTCGACCTGTTCGCGTCCTACGACATCAACGAGCGCGCCTCGCTGCAGCTGAACGTCCAGAACGCCGGGGATGAGGACTACATCATCCGCACCAACGGCGTGCACCACGCCGACGTCGCCCCGGCGCGCCAGGCGATCCTGACGCTGAACGTCCGCTACTAAGAGGCCGCGTTTCGCGTCATCCTGTCGGCCCCGCGCTTTCACAAGTCGCGGGGCCGATATGTCTCCAGACGGTGAGAGAGCCATGCTGCTGCACATCCCCGACGTCTTCACCAAGGCCGAGGTGAAGGCGCTGCGCCAGACCCTGGACGCCGGTCCCTGGGCGGACGGCAACATGACCTCGGGCCATCAGTCGGCGACGGCCAAGAGGAACCGGCAACTGCCTGAGGACAGCCCACAGGCGCGCGAGGTCTCGGCCCTGGTCGTTCAGGCGCTGAACGCCAATCCGATGTTCGTCTCGGCCGCCCTGCCGCACACGATCTTTCCGCCCCTGTTCAATCGCTATGAGGGCGGCGGCGAGTTCGGCCTGCACGTCGACAACGCCATCCGACAACGCGGCGCGCACCGCATCCGCAGCGACCTGTCGGCCACCCTCTTCCTGTCCGAGCCCGAGGACTACGACGGCGGCGAGCTGATCATCGAAGAGATGTACGGCGCCCAGTCGATCAAGCTGCCGGCGGGCGACCTGGTCCTGTATCCGTCCAAGAGCCTGCACCGGGTGACGCCTGTGACGCGCGGCGCCCGCGTCTCCAGCTTCATGTGGCTGCAGAGCCTGATTCGCGACGACGCCGACCGCGAAAGCCTCTTTCGCCTCGACGTGGCGATTCAGCGCGTGAACCTGGACAAGGGGCCCAAGGATGCGGCCGTGATCGAACTGACCGGCGTCTATCACAACCTGCTGCGGCGCTGGTCCGAGGTGTGACGCCTCGGCGCGCTCAGGCCGCCTTCGCCGCCTCGCCGCGCGACAGGGCCAGCCGGATCGCGTTCAGCAGGGCGTCGGGCTGGATCGGCTTCTGCGCCACGCCGTCCATGCCCGCCGCCAGATAGGCCGCTTCGTCGCGCGGATCGGCGTTGGCGGTGAGGGCCAGAATGGGCAGGGCGGCGGCGGGGCCGGGCAGGGCGCGGATCGCCCGCGTCGCCGCCACCCCGTCCATCACCGGCATCTTCACATCCATCAGGATCAGGTCGAACGGCGCGGCGGCCGCGCGCTCCACCGCCTGGCGCCCGTTCTCGGCGGTCTCGTGAGTGCAGCCGAACAGCTCCAGCACCTTGCCGGCGACGAAGCGGTTGGCGGCGTGGTCGTCCACCACCAGCACGTGCAGGGTCTCATGCAGCGTCGGCGACGCCTGACGATCCTCGGCGCGGCGAGCGTCGCGCTCCGCCAGCGGCAGATGCAGTTCGAAGCCGAAGCGCGCCCCGCCCTGCGGCGAACGCTCCACGGTCAGCGCGCCGTCCATCCGTTCCACGATCTGGCGGCAAATGGCCAGGCCCAGCCCGGCGCCGGCGCCCTGTCGCCCCGCCTCGCCGGTGTTGAACGGCTCGAAAATGGCGCGCGCGGCCTCGTCGCTGACGCCCGGGCCGCTGTCGTCCACGGTCGCGGACAGGCGCACTCGTCCATCATCCAGCGCCGTCGCCAGCCGCACCGCGACCGATCCGGCCTCGGTGAACTTCAGGGCGTTGCCGATCAGATTGTTCAATAGCTGTTTGAGCCGCATCTCATCGCCGACGACCCATCGCGCGGCCGTCAGCTCCGCCTCGACCTGCAGTTCCAGCGCCTTCTCCTCGGCGCGCGGGCTCCACAGGGCCGACAGGTCTGCGGCCACCGACTGCAGGTCCAGCGGAGCGGGCTCCAGCGTCAACATCCCCGCCTCGGCCCGTGACATATCCAGCGCGTCGGTCAGCAGCCGCAGCAGGCTGGCGCCCGAATCGAGGATGGTGCGGACGTGGGGCCGCAGGTCGTCCTGCGTCAGCTGCCGCTCCATCAGGGCGGCCACCCCCAGAACGCCGTTCAGGGGCGTGCGGATCTCGTGGCTCATCACGGCCAGGAATTCGGACTTGGCCCGGCTGGAGGCGCGGGCTTCGGCCTCGGCCCTCACCAGGTCCTGGGCCAGATCAGCCATGGCCTCGGCGCGGCGTTTGTGGATGGCCACCCCGGCCTGGAGCACGTGCAGGCCCGCCCCCACGCCGACGTAACGGCCGCGCGAGACGACGATAAAGCCTTTCAGCAGCGCGCCCAGCCCGGCCGCGTCCATCGACTGGAACAGCATGTCGGCCGAGGCGTCGGCCTCCACCACCATCGGCGCCGCGTCCATCAGCGCCGAGATCGGGCGCCGGACATACAGGGCGCGTCCGAACTCGGCCGCCAGCTTCAGGGTGAAGGCGTTGCGCTCGATCAGGCCGACGGGGCGCCCCTCGGCGTCGGCCACGGCGATGACCAGGGTTTCCGGCTCGGCCTCGAACCGGGCCAGAGCCTCTGCGCCCAGGGCGTCGGGCGCCATCGGCGCCGAGGCGTCCACGAAATCTCCTATCCGGGCCATTTCCCAGCCGTCTCCTGCTTCTTGCCGGAGCAGGGTTAGGCGAGGCGGCTTAACAGCCGCTTTGCCGGAAATGAATGTTTTACAAGGCTAATTTGACGGATGGTCCGACGGCGGACAGTCAGATCCGCGCCAGCAGCTCGGCCGCAAAGGTCGACAGGCTGTCGTCGCGCGCGCCCATGACCACCACCCGGTCGCCGGGCCGGGCCATGTCCACGATGCGGTCGCCGCAGTCGGCGCGGGTCGCCAGCGCCTGCGCCCGACGTCCCGCCGCGCGCACGCCGGCCGCTATGTCCTCGCTGCCGACGCTGCGGTCGGTGGTCCCGCCGTAATAGACCGGCTCGGGCATCAGCAGCACGTCGTCCTGCCGCATCAGCCCGGCGAAGCCCTCGACGAACTCCTGCTGCATCAGCTTCAGCGGGCCGAAGCCGTGCGGCTGGAACAGGATCAGCAGCCGCCCGTCAAAGGCGTGCAGGGTCTTCAGGGTGGCGGCGATCTTGTCCGGGTTGTGCGCGAAGTCGTCGATGACGGTGACGCCGCCCTGCGTTCCCACCACCTCCAGCCGCCGCCGGATGCCGCTGAAGGTCTCCAGCGCCGCGACCGCCTGATCCAGGCCGACGCCCAGCGCCCGAACCGCGCCCAGCGCCGCCAGAGCATTGGCGACATTGTGCGCGCCCGGCACGGTCAGCGTCACCGCCCGCGCCGCCTCGCCGCGCACCCGCAGCTCGAAGGTCATGCCGGTCGGCAGAGGCTGAAGGTCGTGCGCCGACAGGTCCGCCTCTTCCTCGCCCAGCGCAAAGGTGATCGCCTTGTCGGGAGCCAGCGTCTGCGCCAGCGCCGCCGTCTCGGGATTGTCCAGGTTCAGCACCGCCGTCGCCGCCCGGCCGACGAAGCCGCCGAATAGGTCGCGCAGCTCCTCCATCGACTTGTGGTCCAGCGAGATGTTGGAGACCACCGCGACCGTCGGGTCATAGCGGGCGATGGAGCCGTCGCTCTCGTCCACCTCGGCGACGAACAGATCGGGACCGCCGACCAGGGCGCTGGCGAACGGCTGGTCGGGCGTGGCGAAGTTCTTCATCACCGCCCCGTTGACCACGGTCGGCGCGCGCCCGGCCTGATCCAGGATCCAGGCCACCATGCCGGTGATGGTCGACTTGCCGCTGGTGCCCGCCACGCCGATCGAGGTCGGGGCCGCGTTGAACAGTTCGCTGAGCAGTTGGGGCCGGGTCTTGATGACGGCGCCGACCCGCTTGGCCGCGCCGATGTCGGGCACGGTGTCCTCGACCGCCCCGGTGGCGACCACCACCTGATCGGCGCTGACCACGCCCGATCCGTCCTGCGGGTGAAGGGCGACGCCGTGGGCGCGCAGCCAGTCGAACTTCTCGGGCGTGCGTCCCTGATCCAGCGCCCGGTCGGAGCCTGAGATGCGGCCGCCCTGCGCCTGAACGATCATGGCCAGCGGCATCATGCCCGAGCCGCCGACGCCGCAGAAGAAGTAGTCTTTGTTCATCGGCTTGATTTCAATGCGGGAAACCGGGGAAGGTCCGGCCTGACTAGCACGCAAGACGCTCAAGGCCATCCCGTCCATGCAGACCAGACCGTTCCGAATCGGCGTCGTCAACGCCAGCTCCCGTCTCGAACCGGCGCGGGGCGAGGCGATCCGGGCCTGGGCGGCGGCGCAGTGGCCGGACGGGGCGGTCGAACTGGTGCTGCACCCGGCCCTGTATGACGTCCACGGCCATTTCGGCGGCGACGACGCCACCCGCGCCCGCGCCTTGGTCGAGACGGCCAACGACCCCGACATCGACGCCGTCTGGTTCGCGCGCGGCGGTTACGGCGCCTGCCGCATCGCCGAGGCGGTGATCCCCGAGCTGACCGCCCACGCCTGGGCCAAGCGCTATCTCGGCTATTCGGACGCCGGCAGCCTGCTGGCGGCGCTGTATCGCGCCGGGTTTCCCCACGTGGCGCACGGGCCGATGGCCTCGGACGGGTCGCGCCATGACGCCACGGGCCTGCGCGCCGTGAACTGGCTGAGGCACGGCGACCCGGCCTCGCTGGAGCCGTCCCTGCGGAGCGACCTGCGGCCCGCCGTCGGCTTCAACCTGACCATCCTCAACGAACTGGTCGGCACGGCGATCGAGCCGGATCTGACCGGCCACGTCGTCATGCTGGAAGAGGTGTCCGAGGCGCTTTACCGCGTCGATCGGATGATGTTCCACCTGACCGGCCAGGCCTCGATCCGCCGCATCGCCGGCATCCGTCTGGGTCGGGTGTCGGACGTGACGGCCAATGATCCCGAGTTCGGCCTGACGGCCGAAGAGATCGTGCGCCACTGGTGCGTGCGCTCCGGCATCCCCTATCTGGGCGCCGCCGACATCGGCCATGACCGGGACAATAAGGTCGTGCCGTTCGGCCCGCGCGGCTGAGGCCCAAGCTGCCTTTCAGGATCAGCCCTTCAGGATCAGCCCGTCGGGCCGCGCCTCAAAGGCCGACAGCCGGCCCAGGAAGCTCATCCCCAGCAGGGCGGCGGGCATGTCGCGGTCGATCACCAGGGCCTCGACCGAGGTCAGCTCGACCCCCGCCACCGACACGGACGTCAGCAGCACCCGCGCGGCGGGCGTCTGGCCCGAGGCGGTGTTCAGGGTCTGGTTGAAGTCATGCGGCTTCAGCCGCACGCCCAGCCGCTCGGCGTCGGCGCGGCTCAGCGTCACCGCGCTGGCGCCGGTGTCGACCAGCATCCGCATCGGCCGCCCTTCGACGGTCGCCTCGGCCCAGTAGTGACCATCGGCCGCGCGCGTCACCGACGGCGCCTCCTTCAGCGCTACGGCGGCGTAGGCCTTGGCCGGCCCCTCCCACCACATCAGGGCGCCGGCGCAGGCGCAGGCCGACGCCAGGGCGGCGGCGAAAACGACAGCAGAGCGCGGGTCAAAGCGGATCATGAAAGCGACTATGCCGCCGGGGTCTTCCCATGCGGTGAAGCGACGTGGCGAACGAAAGGTTGACGCCGGACCGCTGATCGCCGCCGGCTCACTCGCCCAACAGCCTGGGGTCGATCCGGCTCTTGCGGCCCGGCAGGTCGGCCATGACGTCGGCGCGGCCCTCGTCCGTCATCCGGCTCCAGGTCGCGATCTCCTGCAGCGTGCGCAGACAGCCCAGGCACAGGCCCGAGGCGCCGTCGACGGTGCAGACCATGACGCAGGGGCTGGCGATGGAGCGGGGCGGGGGCGTGGGACATGGTTCGTGACGGTATCGCAACAATGAGTCCGAGGACGGACTATAATTTCTTGACTTTTCGCGCCAGGCGGCTATATTCACCGTCGACGCGAAACGACTGACAGGGTGAGAGTCCCAAAAAGCACGACGTGTCTTCTTTCATCGTTCAACGAAAGGAGACGCCAAAAATGAACGAAAACAAAGAGCGTAATCTCCAGCACGCCATGATGTCCTTCGCCCTATTCGGCGGGATGCTGGTGAACACGAAGCAGATGAACGGCGCCGGCGACCGCGTGGTCAGCCACCCGTCCAACTTCGTACCCATAACGATCAAACGGCCGCGCGCGTAGTCGCGAGACTGGATGATCCAGCCAGAAGCCCCGGTCAGAACGACCGGGGTTTTTCAATTCCGCCCTTGCCATCGCCGCGCGCCCTGGCCGAAACCGACGGCTTCACCGGCAAGGAGGAAGCCCGCCATGAGTCTGATCGTCCAACAGCGCAAAGGCGCGGTCATGGTCTGGACGCTGGACCGGCCCGACCGGCTGAACGCCCTGCCGGACCTGGAAGACGGCGAGGCCTTCGCCGCCGCCTGCGACGCCGTCAACGCCGACCCCTCGATCCGCTGCGTCGTGATGACCGGGGCCGGACGCGCCTTCTCGGCCGGCGGCGATCTGAAGGCGATGAAGGACCGCCGCGACCTGTTCGAGGGCTCCGGCGCCGCCATCCGCGAACGCTATCGCCGCGTCGTCCACCGCATCGTGCGCGCCCTCTATGGGTTGGAGGTCCCGCTGATCAGCGCCGTCAACGGTCCGGCCATGGGGCTGGGTTGCGACATCGCCGGTCTGGGCGACATCCGCATCGCCTCCGAGCGCGCTAGCTTCGGCGTGCCCTTCATGAAGCTGGGCATCATCCCCGGCGACGGCGGCTCATGGCTGTTGCCTCGGAACATCGGCTACGCCCGCGCCGCCGAACTGCTGTTCACCGCCCGCTCGATCGACGCGGCGACGGCCGAGCAGTGGGGTCTGGTCAACCGCGTCGTCGCCCATGAGGCGCTGATGGACGAGGCGATGCAGACGGCGGACCAGATCGCCGCCCAGCCGCCCCAGGCCCTGCGCATGGCCAAGAGCCTGCTGCGTCAGGGCCGCGACATGAACTTCGACCAGATGCTGGAGCTGTCCGCCGCCATGCAGGCCCTGGCCCACCTGACCGACGACCACATCGAAGGCGTGAGCGCGGTGCTGGAGAAGCGGGCAGGGGAATTTACGGGGAACTGAGTTCCTCTCTTCCGCTCACCCCGGCGGACGCCGGGGCCCAGTGAGAGCCGCGTGCACAAGGTCTGCGATCCTTGTCATCGCGCTTGAGGCCAAAGGACTGGATCCCGGGTCCGCCGGGATGAGCGGGAGAGTATGCGCCAACAAAAAAGGGGCCCCTCGCGAGGCCCCTTTTCCGTCTTCATCCCGATCCGCCCTTACGCCCGGGCGGGGGCCTTCATGGCGCGCGTGGCGGGCACGCCGGTCGAGGCGTTGTCGCGCTTGGCGCCCGCCGTTTCGCCGGGCTTCATGAACTTGACCAGCACGCGCTGGCCGATCAGCAGCGGGGCCTCGTCGACGGCGACCACCACCTCGACCACGCGCTCGTCGGTGCGTTGCGACGGGTCGTCCGAGGCCAGCTTGCGGGCGCCGAAGACGGCGGCGCGGCGCAGCACCTTGCCGACATAGACCTTGGTCGGATCGCCTTCGGGAGTGATCTCGACGGCCTGATCGACGCTGACGTTGGGGATGTCGGCCTCGACGATCTCGGCGCGGGCGATGCGCGGGGCGGCGGGCTCCAGGTCGAACATGTTCGACACGTTCAGGGTCGAGGCGCCGGCGCCGGGGTTGGCGTAGCGGCGCACGATGCGGCCGTCGGCGGGCGAGCGGATCACCGTCAGCTCGACGTTATAGGCGGCCTGATCGCGGCGGGCGCGGGCGGTCTGGACGGCGGCCTGCTGCGAGGCGAGGCGGGCCTGCGCCTGGGCGATGGCGTCGCGGGCCTGATCCATGCGCTGGGCGGCGACGAAGTTGGTGGCGACCAGTTTCTGCAGCCGGTCGTGCTCGCGCTGGGCGGTGGCGATGTCGACGTTGATCATGCGCAGCTGGCTTTCGGCCTGTGCCAGATCGGCCGCCGCCGTCTGCAGCGACAGGCGCGGCTCGTCGTCCTCCTGACGGGCCAGGATCTGACCGGCCTTCACCAGGTCGCCTTCCTGCACCAGGACGTCGCGCACCACGCCGCCGCGGCGCGCCGCGATCTGGATGATGCCGCCCTCGATGTCGATCTTGCCGTTGGCGATGGCCGAGTAGGGGCTTTCGACCTTCTTGTCGGCGGCCTGCGCCAGTTCAGCCTTCTTGGCGGCGCCGGCCTTCTGCATCAGGCTCAGGCCGATGACGATGGCGATCACCAGCGCCAGGCCGATCCAGAGCCATTTGTTTTTCAGGAATGCGGGCATGGGGGTCCTCAAGGGGATCGGGGTCAGTGCGACGCCAGGATGGCTTCGGGATTGGGGGTGCGGCGCTGATCGTCGATGATCACGCCGTCTTCGATGTGGATCACCCGGTCGGCCCAGGCTTCCAGGCGCGGGTCGTGGGTCACGCAGATGACGGCTGCGCCGTGTTCGGTGGCCGCCCGGCGCAGCAGGCGGATGACCACCTGCCCGTTCTCGCCGTCCAGCGCCGAGGTCGGCTCATCGGCGAACAGGATCTGCGGGTCCTTGGCCAGGGCGCGAGCGATGGCGACGCGCTGCTTCTCGCCGCCGGACAGGGCGGCCGGGCGCTGGTGCAGGCGATGGCCCAGACCGACCTCTTCCAGCGCCAGGGCGGCGCGCTTCTTGGCCTTCTCCGGCGACAGGCCCTGATACTTCAGCACCGTCGTCACCTGCTGCAGCGCGCTGAGCGCCGGGAACAGGTTGAAGCCCTGGAAGATGAAGCCGCAGTGATCCAGCCGGAACTTGTCGATCTTGCCGCCCGACAGCTTCCACAGGTCGTCCACGTCCAGGGCGTCGACGCGCCCTTCCTCGGGCCGCAACAGGCCGGACAGGGCGGCGATCAGCGTCGACTTGCCCGAGCCCGACGGGCCCATGACCATGGTCAGGTCGCCGTGGCGGGCGTCGAAATCCACGCCCTTCAGCACCTCGACATAGGACCGGCCGGACTTGAAGCGCTTGACCAGTCCCTTGGCTTCCAGGGCGAACTCGCCGTGCCTGCCTTGAACTTTCGTATGTTTGTTCATCGCAGCAGGTCCGCAGGTTGGCTCTTCTTCAGGATGCCCATCGACAGGAAGCCCGACAGCATGGAGATGGCGATCAGGCCGCCGCCGACCACGATCAGCAGCATGGGCGGCAGGGCGATGATGACGGCGTTGGACAGGGCCAGCAGGGACAGCAGCCAGGTCAGCAGGATGGCCGCGCCGACCCCCACCATGCCGACCCAGAAGCTCAGCTCCATGACGATGCGGCGCAAGCTGCCCATGCCGACGCCCAGGGCGCGCAGAGAGGCGAACTCCTTGATGTTGGCCATGATGGCGCCGCGCAGGGTCTGCCAGGTGATGGCCACGCCGATGATGATGCCCAGCACGACGCAGCCGCCGATGATGATGACCAGGATGCCTTCCTCGAACATGGCGCCGGCGTTGGCGTCGGCCAGTTGCTGGCGGGTCCAGGCCTTCCACTGGCCGTTGCCCATGGCGTTCAGCTGGGCGACCACGACCTCGGCGCGGGCCGGGTCCTTGATCTTGAGCATCAGCGGGCCGACGCGCGGCCCCTCGAAGGCCTGGCCCAACATCCGCAAGCTGTCGCGCGACATGACGATCGTCGGCTGCATCATGTTGGGATAGCCGCGCAGGACGCCCACCACGGTCACGGTCTGGCCGTTGAACAGGGCCTTGTCGCCCAGCTTGACGCCCAGCGGCGTCAGCGCCGTCTCGTCCACCGCCACGGTGAAGGGCTGGCGCAGGGCCTCGACCAGTTCGTCGGAATAGTCGCGCGGGATGGTGACCGAGCCGGGCGCGGTGTCGATGATGTTGACCAGGACGCTCTTCTGGCGCGGCGCGCCCTGCTTGGCGCGATCGGCGGCCGTGGCAGTCGGGTCGACGTTCTTGATGTTCTGGAAATTGCCGCCCGACATGTCGAGCGTCTTCACCTCGACCACCTCGGGATGGTTGTAGGCCAGCGGGACAAAGCGTCGCGGCATGCCCATCGGCCCGCTGAACAGGGCCTTGGCGCCGGGCTGCATGATGAAGATGTCGGCGCTGGAGCGCTCGATGGCGGCGGTGAATCCCTTGCCGATGCCGATGAAGACCCCGGTCATGGCCAGAACCAGCAGCCCCGACAGGGCGAGCGCCATGACGGCGGCCATATAGCGGCGCCACTCAAAGAGCAGCGTGGATAGCGCGAGCGACATGACGCGTATTCATTCCCCTGACTTGCACTGTTATCTGACGCTCTGGCCGCGCTTGGCCAAGTTAAATCGGGGTAAGGCTGGCTCCGCCGGATTTGTTACGGGGCTTGAGGGGGCGCCCCTCGCGGGTTTAGTGACGACTTCAACAGCAAGGCGTGGGCGTGGTGTCCCGCCTCTCGGAGACGCCTATGTCGGTTCGCCGCACCCTTTCCTTCACCGCCTCGCTGGCCGCCCTCGGCATGGCCGCCGTGGTGGTCAACGCTCCCGCCTCGGCCGCGCGCGCCGACGAGGGGATGTGGACCTTCGACACCTTCCCGATCCAGACGGTCAATGAGAAGTACGGCACGCGCATCGACCAGGCCTGGCTGGACCGCGTCCGCAACGCCGCCGTGCGCCTGCAGGGCTGCTCGGCCTCCTTCGTGTCGGGCGAAGGCCTGATCCTGACCAACCACCACTGCGTCATCTCGTGCGTCCAGGACCTGTCGACGGCCCAGAACGACTACGTCAAGAACGGCTGGATGCCCGCCACGCGCGAGGAAGAGAAGACCTGCCCCGGCCAGACGGCCGAGGTTCTGACCGACATCACCGACGTCACCGACCGCGTCCTGGGCGCCGGCTCGGGCCTGGAAGGCGCCGCCTTCGTCGCCGCTCGCTCGGCCGAGATCGACAAGATCCAGAAGGAAGCCTGCGGCGACGACCGCAAGCTGACGTGTCAGGTCATCAGCTTCTATCGCGGCGGCAAATACGCCCTGTACAAGTTCCGCAAGTATGAGGACGTGCGTCTGGCCTTCGCGCCGGAGTTCCAGGCGGCCTTCTTCGGCGGCGACCCGGACAACTTCAACTTCCCGCGCTACGCCCTCGATGCGGCCTTCCTGCGCGCCTATGAGGACGGCAAGCCGGTCGCCTCGCCCAACCACCTGAAGTGGAACCCCAACGCCCCCACCGACGGCGAGCCGACCTTCGTGGCCGGCAACCCCGGCTCGACCTCGCGCCTGCTGACCATGAGCCAGCTGGAGCGCCTGCGCGACCAGCAGATCCCCATCACCCTGATCCAGAGCGCCGAACTGCGCGGCCGTCTGGTCGAGTATTCGACCCTGGGCGAGGAAGAAAAGCGCGTCGCGCTGGACCCCATCTTCGGTCTGGAGAACAGCTTCAAGGTCTACTACGGCCAGCAGGGCGCCCTGACGGACCCCGCCTTCATGGCCAAGAAGCGCCAGGAAGAGGCCGAGCTGCGCCAGCGCGTCGCCGCCGACCCGGCCGTGGCCGAGCGCATCGGCGACCCCTGGGGCGATCTTGAGAAGGTGCAGGCGACGGCCCGCGACCTCTATCTGCCCTATCGCCAGCTTGAGGCGAACGCCGGTGGCGGCTCGACCCTGTATTCCTACGCCCGCGCCATCGTCCGCGCGTCGAAGGAGCGCGCCAAGCCCGCCGCCGAACGCCGCGCCGGCTACGCCGACAGCGACATCGCCGCCCTGGGCCGCCGCCTGGCCTCGGACGCCCCGATCCCGGTCGGCGTCGAGGAGATCCAGCTGTCGCACTGGATGCTGAAGACCCGCGAATATCTGACGGTCGACAGCGCCGATGTGAAGGCCATGCTGGGCGCCGAAAGGCCCGAAACCATCGCCGCGCGCCTGGTGCAGAGCCGCCTGATCGACCCGGCCTTCCGCGCGCAGGCCCTGGCCATGACGCCGGAGCAGCTCGCCGCTTCGGGCGACCCGATGATCGCCTTCGTCCTGGCCAACGACGACGCCGCACAGGCCGTGCGCACCCAGTGGGACGCCGGGGTCAACGCCCCGACCGCCCGCGCCGCCGAAAAGGTCGCCCAGGCCCGCTTCGCCGTCTACGGCGACAACCTGTACCCCGACGCCACCTTCTCCTTGCGCCTGTCCTACGGCCAGGTGAAGGGCTGGACCTATCGCGGCGTCACCGTGCCGTCCTTCACCTACATGGGCGGCCTGTACGAGCGCGCCACCGGCGCCGAGCCGTTCAACGCCTCCGAGCGCTTCCTGGCCGCCAAGGACCGGATCAACAAGGACGTGGTCTACGACTTCGTCTCGACCAACGACATCATCGGCGGCAACTCCGGCTCGCCGGTGATCAACGCCAAGGGCGAAGTGATCGGCGCCGCCTTCGACGGCAACATCCACTCGCTGGGCGGCTCGTTCGGCTATGACGGCGAGCTGAACCGCACGGTCAGCGTCTCGACCGCCGCTGTCACCGAGGCCCTGCGCAACGTCTACAACCAGCCGCGCCTGCTGCGCGAACTGGGCGTGCGTCGCTAAATAAGGCGACTTTCTCCTCCCCACATCGTGGGGAGGGGGACCACGAAGTGGTGGAGGGGCCTGCGACAGCAGAACCAAGCAGCCCCTCCGTCTCGTCGGCTTCGCCGCCGATCCACCTCCCCATCGCCATGCGATAGGGAGGAAAGGTTACGCCCCCGTCTGACGCATCGGCCTACTAGCTTTCTTCCTGCCGATTTCAGACTATTCAGACGAATTAGACTCTGTTTTTTCCTCGCCGGAGTCTGAATCAGGAGCTTCTCATGCGTCACATGCTGTTCGCCTCGGCCGCCGTCCTGGCCTTCGCCGCCGCCTCTTCCGCCAAGGCCGAGGAGGGCATGTGGACCTATGACAACTTCCCCATCGCCCGCGCCAATCAGACGCTGGGCACGAACATCGATCAGGCCTGGCTGGACCGCGTGCGCCTGTCGTCGGTGAAGTTCGGCGGCTGTTCGGCGGGGGTCATCTCGGCCGAGGGGCTGGTGATGACCAACAACCACTGCGTCTCGTCCTGCGTCGCCAACCTGTCGACGCCCCAGCTTCAGTATAATGAGAGCGGCTTCACCCCCAAGAGCCGCGAGGAAGAGCTGCAATGCCCCGGCGCCTCGGCGGAAATCCTGACCGACATCACCGACGTCACCGAGCGGGTCCAGAAGGCGGGCGCTGGTCTGGACGGTCAGGCCTACACCCAGGCGCGCGAGGCCGAGGCCGGCCGCATCGAAACCGAAGCCTGCGGCGACGACGCCAAGATCCGCTGTCAGGTGGTCAGCCTGTATCGCGGCGGCCAGTTCAAACTCTACAAGTTCCGCAAATACTCCGACGTGCGTCTGGCCTGGGCGCCGGAAGACCGCGCCGCGACCTTCGGCGGCGACCTGGACAACTTCTCCTTCCCGCGCTTCGCTATCGATGCCGCCTTCATCCGCCTGTATGAAGACGGCAAGCCCGCCGCGACCCCGACCCACTTCACCTGGAACCCGAACAAGCCGACCGAGGGCGAGCCCGTCTTCGTCACCGGCAACCCCGGCTCGACCCAGCGTCTGCTGACGCAGGCCCAGCTGATGACCATCCGCGACGTGGTCCTGCCGCTGGACCAGCTGATCGCGTCGGAGCTGCGCGGGCGTCTGATCCGCTATTCGGAAGAGGGCGAGGATCAGGCCTTCATCGCCATGGACCCGCTGTCGGGCGTCGAGAACACCTATAAGCGCGGGCGCGGCCGGATGGCGGCTCTGATCGACCCGGCCTTTATGGATCAGCTGGCCGGGCAGGAAACCGTCTTCCGACGCGGCGTGGCAGAGAACGAGGCCCTGTCGGCCGAGGTCGGCGATCCCTGGGCCGTTTTGGCGCAGGTCCAGCCGATCGCGCGCGAGCTCTACGCCCCGATGGCCCTGCTGGAAGGCGGCACCGGCATGGGCACCACCTCGGTGGCGGGCGGCTCGCCCCTGTTCAGCTGGGCGCGGGCCATCGTGCGCGGGGCGCAGGAGCGCGCCAAGCCGTCGGATCAGCGCCTGCCCGAGTTCGCCGACAGCCGCCTGCCGGGCGTGCAGTCCAGCCTGTTCGCCGCCCGCCCGACCTATCCGGAGCTGGAGCAGATCCGTCTGGAATGGTGGCTGTCCAAGACGCGCGAATGGCTGACCGTCGACAGCCCTTACGTCCGCACCCTGCTGGGCAAGGAGAGCCCCGAGGGCCTGTCCGCCCGTCTGGTCGAGGGCACCAAGCTGGCCGATCCGGCCGTGCGCCGCGCCCTGTGGGAAGGCGGCCTGCCCGCCGTTCAGGCCTCCACCGATCCGCTGATCCAGTACGTCCTGGCCATCGACGCCGACGCCCGCGCCGTGCGCGCTGACTGGGACAACAAGGTCAAGGCGCCGACCGACCGCGCCTCGGAACAGCTGGCCGCCGCCCGCTTCGCCGTCTTCGGCGACGCCGTCTATCCGGACGCCACCGGCACCCTGCGCCTGACCTACGGCCGGGTCGAGGGGACCGACGTGCCGGGCCAGCGCATCCCCGCCTTCACCACCTTCGCCGGCCTGTGGGACCGGGCGACCGGCGCCGAGCCGTTCAACGTCGCGCCCAAGCTGCTGGCCGCCAAGGACCGCATCGACCCGAACGCGGTGATGAACATGGCCGTCTCGTCCGACACCATCGGCGGCTCGTCCGGCTCGCCCGCCGTGAACGCCAAGGGCGAGATCATCGGGGCCAACTTCGACTCCACCGTCCTGACCCAGCGCAACGCCTACGGCTATGACCGCAACGTCAACCGCAGCGTCATCGTCACCACCCAGGCCGTGACCACGGCCCTGCGCGACGTCTACGGCATGGACCACCTGATCAAGGAGTTGGGCGTGGATGCGCCCAAGGCCGCCCCGCGTCGGGCGCGCCGTTGAGCGCCCCGGTCTTCCGCCCCGCGGCGCCGGACGATGTTCCGGCGCTGCGCGCCCTGATCGAAAGCGCCTATCGCGGCGACGCTGCCCGGGCCGGCTGGACCCACGAGGCCGACCTGCTGGAGGGCCAGCGCACCGACGAGGCCGAACTGCGCGACATCCTCGCCGACGCCTCGCGGGTCATCCTGCTGGCCGAGGTCGACGGCGCCCTGATCGGCTGCGTTCAGGTGGCGGATCAGGGGCAGGGTCTGTCCTATCTGGGCCTGCTGACCGTCGACCCGGCGCGTCAGGCGGGCGGTCTGGGCCGGTTGCTGATCGAGGTCGCCGAGGCCGAGGCCGCCGCCCGCTTCGCCGCCACGAGGATGGAGATGACCGTCATCCGCCAGCGCGCCGAGCTGATCGCCTGGTACGAACGGCGCGGCTATCGCCTGACCGGCGAAACCCGCCCCTTCCCGCTGGACGACCCCCGCTTCGGCCTGCCCCGCACGCGCGACCTGGCCTTCGTGGTTCTGGAGAAGGCGCTTTAGATCAGGAGGGGAGGGCGCAATTTTCGTTCTCATAAGGTTTTGTCTGTCCTAGACGGGCACACGCTTCGTCCTCCCGTGGCCGCCTGATCGAGATCATCGTGCAAGACACCGTCCGCCGCATCCTGACCGCCCGCGTCTATGACGTGGCCGAGGAGACCCCCCTCGATCCGCTGAAGCGGCTGTCGGGGCGGATCGGGCGCCCCGCCCTGCTGAAGCGCGAGGACCTGCAGCCGGTCTTCTCGTTCAAAATCCGCGGCGCCTACAACCGCATCGCGGCGCTCAGCCAGGCCGAGCTGGCGCGCGGGGTCATCTGCGCCTCGGCGGGCAATCACGCGCAGGGGGTGGCGCTGGCGGCGGCCAAACGCGGCGCGTCGGCCACCATCGTCATGCCGACCACCACCCCCGGCATCAAGGTGGCGGCGGTTCAGGGGCTGGGCGGCCGGGTCGTGCTGCACGGCGAAAGCTTTGACGACGCCTACGCCCACGCCCGCGCGCTGGAAAAGGAAACCGGCGCGACCTTCGTCCACCCCTTCGACGACCCCGACGTCATCGCCGGGCAAGGGACGGTGGGGCTGGAGATCCTGCGCCAGCACGCCGATCCGATCGACGCCGTCTTCATCCCCATCGGCGGCGGCGGGCTGGCGGCGGGGGTGGCGGCCATCGTCCGCTTCCTGCGTCCCGAGACGCGGCTGATCGGCGTCGAACCGGCCGAGGCCCCGACGATGAAAAGCGCCATTGAGGCAGGGCGCGTCGTCGATCTGGATCAGGTCGGCCTGTTCGCCGACGGGGTGGCCGTGCGCCGCGCGGGCGACGAGACCTTCCGCCTGTGCCGCGACCTGCTGGACGAGATCGTCCTGGTCGACACCGACGCCATCTGCGCCGCCGTGAAGGACATCTTCGACGACGTGCGGGCGGTGGCCGAACCGTCGGGCGCCGTGGCGCTTGCCGGCCTCAAGGCCTGGGCCGCGCGCAACCCCGGATCGGGGGCGTTGGTCGCGATCAACTCGGGCGCCAACGTCAACTTCGACCGCCTGCGCCACGTCGCCGAGCGGGCCGAGATCGGCGAGGGCGCGGAAGGCCTGTTCGCGGTCTCCATGCCCGATCGGCGGCACGACTATCACCGCTTCCTGCAAAGCCTGGACGGCCGCTCGATCACGGAATTCAATTATCGCTGGTCCGGCGACGGCACGGCGCAGATCTTTGTCGGCGTAGCCCTGCGCGACGGCGCCGCCGAGCGTGAAAGCCTTCTGCGTCGCCTGACCGCCGACGGCTATGCCGTCGTCGACATGAGCGACAACGAGACCGCCAAGCTGCACGTCCGCCACATGGTCGGCGGACGCACCATCGGCCTGCCGCATGAGCGGCTGCTGCGCTTCGAGTTCCCCGAGCGGCCGGGCGCCTTCCTGCGCTTCCTCAACAGCCTTCAGCCCGCCTGGGCCCTGACCCTGTTCCATTATCGCAACCACGGCGACGACGCGGGCCGGGTGCTGGCGGGCGTCAGCGTCCCGCCGGATCAGGCGGCGGCTCTGACGAAGGCGCTGGACGACCTGGGCTATCCGTACGTCGACGAGACGGACAACCCGGCCTGCCGCCTGTTCCTGGACGGGGCGGCCTGACCACCGGCGCCGTCCCGGACGCGGCGCAGCCGCTGTCCGGGACCGAGGTCTGGGCGGTCCCGGCTCTCCGCCTCGCCAGCGCGGCCGCAGCCGGGATGACGGGCGTTATGTCACGCCCGGCTGATCGCCTCGGCCACCTCATCGGCCGGGCGGCCGGTCAGGTCCTTGGCGATTTCGCCGACCAGCAGGCCTTCCAGCGTCTTGTGCCAATGCTTGCGCAACTGCCCCAGGGTCTTGGGCGCGGCGACGACGGCCAGGGCCTCGAACTTGTTGGTCAGGGCCATGTGGTTCAGCGCCTCGGCCACGCCCATGGCGAAGCCGTCCTCGGCCTGGGTGTCGTTGTCGGGGTTGGCGTCGCTGGAGCGGCGGCCCGGCGCGCCGGACAGGCGCTCGGGGATTTCGGGAGTCGCCATCGGCTTGAGCTGGATGTCGAGGTTGTGGCCGGTGTTGCGGAACAGGCTCAGCTTCTCGCCGTCGGCGACGGCGACCAGAGCCCCGTTGGGCAGGTTCATATCAGACTCCACATATAAGCGCCGAAAGGAAAGGGCGCTGTCAGTCCAGCGCAAACGCCCCCTGTCCCGTTCCATCATCAGGGCCAAGCTGCGACGCTTCGTGCGCCAGCAGCCAGCGCTTGCGCTCCAGCCCGCCCGCGTAACCGGTCAGGGTTCCCTTGGCGCCGACGACGCGGTGGCAGGGCACGATGACGCCGATCGGATTGGCTCCGTTGGCCAGCCCCACGGCGCGCACCGCCGCGGGCCTGCCGATGGCCTGCGCCAGTTGGCCGTAGCTCCAGGTCCGTCCCGCCGGAATGGTGCGCAGCGCCGCCCAGACCGCGCGCTGGAAGTCGGTGCCGCCGGTCTTCACGGCGAGGCTGTCCAGCGCCGTCAGGTCGCCGTCGAAATAGGCGGCGACGGCGTCCCGCACCGCCTCAGGCGCGCGGCCGGGCGTCAGCTGAACCTCGCCGTAGTGGCGGGCCAGCAGCGTCATCATCCGCGCCTCATAGTCGGTGAAGTCGAAGGCGCGCACAGCCCCCTCCGCGTCCGTGACCAGCAGCACCTCGCCCATCGGCGTGGCGATGCGGTCCAGGGTGAAGACTTCAGGCTGCGTCTTTTTCATCGTCGCTCTCCATGATCGCCGCGCCGTCTACGCCTGCCTCGCGCAGGTGCAGCGCGCCATAGGCCCGCCAGGGCCGCCATCGCTCGGCCCGCGCCGCCAGCCTGTGATCTTCAAGCCGGTCGCTGGCCATGTCGCCCTCATCGTCGATCCAGGCGCCCGGCAGGCGCAGGCCGGGCCGCGCCTGGACCAAGGGCGCCAGAACAGGGTCGAGCGACAGGTCGCGCCGTATGGCCTCGGGGTCGGCCGACAGGTCGAACAGCCGCCGCACCCGCGCCAGCACGCCTGGCAGGGCCTTGAGGTCGTCCAGCGCCGCCGTGACCGCCAGGCGGTTCCCGTCCTCGAACCGGGCCGAGACCTCCCCCGTCGCCCCGTCCGTCGCGGGCGTCAGGACGCGGCGCCAGAGGCGCTCCTCGACCGTCTCGCCCCTCGCCTTCAGGGCCGCCAGCATGGCCTCGACCTCATAGGGCGGGCGATAGGGCAGGCTCAGCCGCACGCCCCCATCCCAAGGCCGCTCGGCCCGCGCCCGCAGCGCCGACGGGGGCCGCCCATACAGGGCCTGAAACGTCTCGTTGAAGCGGCGCACGCTGCCGAAGCCGGACGCCATAGCGACTTCGGCCATGGGCAGGTCGGTCTGGTGGATCAGGGCCTTGGCCAGCAGGACGCGGCGGGTCTGGGCCACGCTGACCGGGGCGGCGCCCAGGTGCTGGCGGAACAGGCGGCGCAGGTGTCGCTCGCCTACCCCCAGCCGCGCGGCCAGGGCGTCGACGTCGCCCTCATCTAGCGCCCCCGCCTCGATCAGGTTCAGCGCCCGGCTGACAGTGTTGGACGTCCCCCGCCACGCGCCCATATCGGGCGCGGTTTCCGGCCGACAGCGCAGGCAGGCGCGGAAGCCCGCCTCCTCGGCCGCCGCCGCGCTGATGACGAAGCGCATGTTCTCACGCTTGGGCGTCCGCGCCGGACAGACCGGACGGCAATAGATTCCGGTAGACTTCACGCAGGTGAAGAAACGCCCGTCGAAGCGCGGGTCGCGCGTCAGGACCGCCCGATAGCAGGCTTTCTGATCCAGCGTGTCGCGGGCGTTGTCCATGCCCGCACCTTGCGCCTGAGATCAGGGCCTGTCTCGCGGTTTTCGGACATGACGGCGCCGCAGCTCGGCAGATCACACCTCGCGCGTCGTCGCGAGCCGCCAGACATAGGTCGCGATGTTGACGACGAAACTGATCGCCATCACCGCGAACACCCAGGTCAGCACCGTACCCAGCGTCAGGGCCGTCCCCTCCAGATCGCGGCCCGCATCGTTCACCGCGCGCAGGGCGTCCAGGCTGATGTTCGTCGCCCCGCCCTCGACGCGGGCGCTCGCCGCGCCCTGGGTCAGGGTGAGCCACCAGCCCGCATCAAACAGTCGCCACAGCACCCAGAGCGCCGCGCCCGCCAGCGGGATCTTCAGCAGCAAGGTCAACCGCCCCTCGCGCCCGCGAATCAGGCTGACCGCGTCCACCGCCATGCCGCCGACGGCCAGGGCCAGGATGGGGCCGTAGAGGGCCGCCCACACCGGCGCCGCCTCGATCCCGACCGCGCCGCTTCTCAAGGAGAACTCGCCCAGGCCCGGAAAGCGGATCACGCCGATCCACCACATCACGAAGACGCCCCCGACGATCAGCGAGGCCAGCGCCTCCAGCCCTGGCTTGTCGTTCGCCGTCACGCCCCAGATGCGGGCGCCCTTCGGCAACCACTCCGCCTTGGCCTTCTCAGAGCCCGACAGCGAGGCGCCCCACTTCGCCGGATCGGCCAGGCCGAAGGCCGACAGGTCGCGCACCCGCCATTTCGTCAGCCAGGTCGGCTTGATGTCATAATGCTCCAGGATCGCGCCGGCCAGGGTCAGCGCTCCCAGCAGGGTCAGCCCCCCGGAGAAAAAGCCGTGGAAGGCCTGGCTGATCGCGCGTCCGAAATCAGCCGGAGCGCCCAGTACGCTGACCAACAGCCCCAGCGCCTGAACGGCCGCAATGACGATCAGCCCCGCCTTGGCGCCGAACAGCCAATAGGGAAACAGTTCCGGCCCGATCAGGCTGTCCGGACCCTTGCGATAGCGGGCGGCGACGATCAGCGGATGGCCGATCTCGTGCAGGATCGCCTCCTTCTCCTCGTCGCTCAGGGCCCGGCCCAGCTCCTCTTCGCGGGCCTCGACGCGGCTCAGGATCAGGTCGCGCAGCTCGGCGACGATGTCCTCGCGGTCCTCGGTCGGCAGCTGCGCCGCCACGGCCTCCAAATAGCGTTCGATGATGTCCATCGCGCCCTCTCCCGTCCCTTCAGAGAATTCGTTCCAGCGAGGCGTTGATGCCGCGCCATTCCTCGGTCAGGGCGGCCAGCATGGCCTCGCCCCCCGGCGACAGGACATAGAAGCGCTTCTTTCGCTTCTCCTCCTCGCGCCATTCGCTGGTCAGCAGCCCTTGTCCCTCCAGCCGCCGCAGCAGGGGGTAGAGGGTGGATTCCTCCATCTCCAGCCCATCCGCCGCCAGCGCCTGACGCAGGGTGTAGCCGTAGCGTTCGGTCCGCAGGCAGGCGAGCACCGCCAGGACCAGCGTCCCGCGCCGCAGCTCCAGCCGCATCGTCTCGAACAGTTCCCGATCCACGCCGTCGCCTCACCTGTCGCCACATAGTGTGTGACACACAGTGTATGCGACATACTGTGCGCCATAGTCAATACAGGATGTCCAGCCGCTTCCTTCACGCGACCCGCAAGGCTAAGTTGGCCGCTCCGTAGGGGGAGTATTCTGAATGTCGTATCGTCGCCGCGTCGCCTGTTCCTTGCTGGCGCTCAGCCTGGCCCTGGGCACCGCGCCTGCACTGGCGCAACAGACGCCGCCCGCGCTTCAGGCCGTCGTCGGCCATGACAGCGGCGAGCGCATCACCCGCTCGGCTGATGTGCGCCGCTATTTCGAGGCGCTGCGGACCGCCAATCCCGACCGCATGGTCATGGGCGACTACGCCCGGTCGTGGGAGGACCGCCCCCTGTTCTGGGCCGCCGTCGGCTCGCCGCGCAACATCGCCCGGCTGGATGCGATCAAGGCCGCGACCAACGCCCTGGCCGACCCGCGCAAGACCTCGCCCGAGCAGGCCCGCGCCCTGATCAACGACACACCGGCCATCGTCTGGATGGCCTATTCGGTCCACGGCAATGAGATCAGCCCCGCCGACGCCGCTCTGGCCGCCGCGCGCCGCCTGACCGACAGCCTCGACGCCGAGGCGCAGGGCTGGCTGGAGAACGTCGTGGTCGTCTTCGTCCCGACCCAGAACCCTGACGGGCGCGAGCGCTTCATCAACAGCTTCGAGGCGGGCCTGGGCGCCCAGCCCAACGGCGATCCTCTGTCGGCCGAGCGGGCCGAGCCCTGGCCGTCGGGCCGCTTCAACCACAATCTGTTCGACCTGAACCGCGACTGGTTCATCCAGTCCCAGCCGGAGACGCAGGGCCACTCGGCCCTGATCCGCGAATGGCGTCCGCAGGTGGTGGTCGATTCCCACGAGATGGGCACGGATTCCAGCTTCTTCTTCCCGCCCGAGGCCCAGCCGCTGAACCCGTGGATCTATCCGCCGATCCTGGACGCGCGCGAGCGGTTCGGCCGCAACACCGCCGGGCGCTTCGATCAGGCGGGGCTCGACTATTTCACCCGCGAGACCTTCGACGCCTTCTACCCCGGCTACGGCGACGGCTGGCCCGCCTATTTCGGCGCCGTCTCCATGACCTATGAGCAGGGCTCGTCGCGCGGATTGCTCGCGCGGCGCTCGTCGGGCGAGATGCTGACCTACGCCGATACGGTCAAGGGTCACCTGACCGCCACCCTGTCGACCATCGAGACCGCCGCCCGCGACCGCGAGAAGCTGCTCAGCGACTTCTACGCCTTCCATCGCGACGGGATTTCAGGCGGACGCGGGGCCTATGTCCTGTCGCGCTCCGCCGCCGCCGATCCGGCCGCCGCCGACAAGCTGGCGGGCCTGCTGGTCCGCTCGGGGCTGGAGGTCGGACGCGCGACCGCATCCTTCTCCGCCTGCGGCCAGACCTATCAGGCGGGCGATTACATCGTGAACCTGTCCCAGCCGCAGCGCCGCATGGCCGAGACCCTGCTGGCCAAGGACGTGCCGCTGGACCCGAAATTCCTGGCCGAGCAGGAGGCCCGCCGCGCGCGCGGTCTGGGCGATGAGATCTATGACCTGACCGGCTGGTCGCTGCCCCTGCTGTTCAATGTGCCGAGCCAGCGCTGCACCGGCGCCCCGTCGGTCCAGACGGCCGCCGTCGGCCCTGAACTGATCCGTCCCGCCGCCGTGGCCTCCGGCGACGCGACCTACGGTTACGCCATCCATCCGGGCACGGCGGGGATGCGTTTCCTGACGGCCGCCCTGACCGACAAGCTGCCGGTCCGCTCGGTCGAGGAGCCCTTCACCCTGGACGGCCGGGCCTATCCGGGCGGGACCTTTATCGTGCCGCGCGCCGGCTCGCCTGCCGACCTGGACGAGCGCGTCCGCCGCCTGGCCGCCGGCAGCGGCGCCCAGGTGACGCCCCTGGCGACATCGTGGGTCTCCAGCGGTCCCAACGTCGGCTCGGACAAGGCGACGCTCATCGCCGCCCCGCGCGTGGCCATGGCCTGGGACGACCCGACCGAGCCGGAATCGGCCGGATCCATCCGCCATGTGCTGGAGCGCGAATACGGCTGGCCCGTCACGGCCGTGCGCACCCGCCGCCTGGCGAACGCCGACCTGTCCCTCTACCAGGTGCTGATCCTGCCCTCGGGCGGCGACTATAAGCAGATCCTCGGCGAGAGCGGCGTCGCCAACCTGCGCGCCTGGGTCCAGGCGGGCGGCGTCCTGATCGGCGTCGGCTCGGCCAGCCGCCTGCTGACCGATCCCGACTCCAAGCTGCTGGACAGCCGCCGCGAGAGCGCCGTCTCCGGCGAGGGCGACAAGGACAAAAAGGACGGCGGCAGCGAGATCGCCACCGACGCCGAATACCTGGCCCTGACCGGCCACCACGGCGGCGCGCCCGATCCTGTCGCCGGGGTCCTGGCCAGCGCCGTGGTCGACAACGAACACTGGCTGGGCGCGGGCGTCGCCCCGACCCTCAGCGTCATGGTGCGCGGCTCGGACATCTACACCCCGCTGGCCCGCGACCAGGGGACCAACGTCGTGCGTCTGGCCGGACCGGATCAGGTGCTGGCGTCCGGGCAGCTGTGGGCCGAGAACCGCCGCCAGCTGGCCTACAAGCCCGTCGCCATGGCGTCCGAAGTCGGGCGCGGCCAGGTCGTCGCCTTCACCCAGGACGTGACGATGCGCGCCTTCCTGGAAGGGCTGAAGCCGCTGTTCCTCAACGCCGTCTTCCGCGGCCCGGCCCACACTTCCGGGACCAAGGGGAACTGAAGCGGATGAAGGGGAGGGGCCTCAGCGCCCCTTCCTGAACGCCTCGGCCTTTTCGGCCGCCGCTTCCCTGCGCCAGCGTTTGGGGGCGGACTTGTCGACCTCCTCGCCCGCGCCGGTGAGGGCTTCGTTGGCGAATTCGAGGTCGAGGAGCTTCATCTTCTTGATCTCGTCGCGCAGGCGGGCGGCTTCCTCGAACTCGAGGTTGGCGGCGGCTTCGCGCATCCGGCCTTCCAGATCCTTGAGCGCGGCCTGGAAGTTGGAGCCGATGAAGGGCTTGGCTTCCTCGGCGACGCCGGGGCGGGTCAGGCGGTCCAGGTCGCGCGACTCATAGGGGCTGTCGAGGATCTCCTTGATGTCGCGCTTGACCGTCTCGGGCGTGATGCCGTGTTCGAGGTTGTAGGCCTGCTGCTTCTCGCGGCGGCGGTCGGTCTCGGCGATGGCGCGCTCCATCGAGCCGGTCATGCGGTCGGCGTAGAGGATGACGCGGCCGTCGACGTTGCGCGCGGCCCGGCCGATGGTCTGGATCAGGGAGGTCTCGGAGCGCAGGAAGCCCTCCTTGTCCGCGTCGAGGATGGCGACCAGGCCGCATTCGGGGATGTCGAGGCCCTCGCGCAGCAGGTTGATGCCGATCAGGCAGTCGAACGAGCCCAGGCGCAGGTCGCGCAGGATCTCGATGCGCTCCAGGGTGTCGACGTCGGAGTGCATGTAGCGGACGCGTACCCCCTGTTCGTGCATGTATTCGGTCAGGTCCTCGGCCATCTTCTTGGTCAGGGTGGTGACCAGGGAACGGTAGCCCGCGCGGCTGGTGGCCTTCACCTCGTCGATGACGTCGTCGACCTGGTTGCGGGTCGCGCCGGAGACGGGGCGGATCTCGACCGGGGGGTCGATCAGGCCGGTTGGGCGGATGACCTGTTCGACGAAGACGCCGCCGGTCTTGTCCAGCTCCCAGGCGCCGGGGGTGGCCGAGACGAAGACGGTCTGGGGCCGCATGGCGTCCCATTCCTCGAACTTCAGCGGCCGGTTGTCGATGGCCGACGGCAGGCGGAAGCCGTACTCGGCCAAGGTCGACTTGCGGCGGTAGTCGCCGCGATACATGGCGCCGATCTGGCCCACGGTGACGTGGCTCTCGTCGACGAACAGCAGGGCGTTGTCGGGGATGTATTCGAAGAAGGTCGGCGGCGGCTCGCCCGGCGCGCGGCCGGTCAGCCAGCGGCTGTAGTTCTCGATGCCGGCGCAGGAGCCGGTGGCCTCCATCATCTCCAGGTCGAAGCGGGTGCGCTGTTCGAGGCGCTGGGCCTCCAGCAGCTTGCCGTTCTCGACCATCCAGTCGAGCGTCTCCTTCAACTCGGCCTTGATGCCGGTAATCGCCTGATTGAGCGTCGGGCGCGGGGTGACGTAGTGGCTGGCGGCGTAGACGGTGACTTCGTCCAGCGCATTGGTCTTCTTGCCGGTCAGGGGGTCGAACTCGTCGATGGCCTCGATCTCGTCGCCGAACAGGCTGATGCGCCAGGCGCGGTCTTCCAGGTGGACGGGGAAGATTTCGAGGGTGTCGCCGCGCTTGCGGAACATGCCGCGCTCGAAATGCAGGTCGTTGCGCTTGTACTGCAGGGCGATGAGGTCGGCGCGCAGCTTGGCCTCGTCGATCTGGTCGCCGACCTTCAGGTTGAAGGTCATGGCGGTGTAGGTCTCGACCGAGCCGATGCCGTAGATGCAGCTGACCGAGGCGACGACGATGACGTCGTCCCGCTCCAGGATCGCGCGGGTGGCGGCGTGGCGCATCCGGTCGATCTGCTCGTTAATCGACGAGTCCTTCTCGATGTAGGTGTCGGTGCGCGGGACGTAGGCCTCGGGCTGATAGTAGTCGTAGTAGCTGACGAAATACTCGACCGCATTGTCCGGGAAGAAGGCCTTGAACTCGGAGTAGAGCTGGGCCGCCAGCGTCTTGTTGTGGGCCAGGATCAGGGCCGGGCGCTGGGTCTGTTCGATCACCTTGGCCATGGTGAAGGTCTTGCCCGAGCCGGTGACGCCCAGCAGCACCTGTTCGCGTTCCTCGTCGTTCGCCTGGGCGACCAGTTCGGCGATGGCGGAGGGCTGGTCCCCCGCGGGCTGGTATTTCGTTTCCAGCCGAAACGGGATGCGCTTCTTGTTGGTCGGCCGGTCGGGGCGGTGAGGGACCCAGTCGGCGGGCGCGGCGGGCGCTTCCTCGGGCGTCAGGCGCGGACCGCTCACCGGCGCGAACATCGGCGTACGACCGTGATCGAAGGCGACGGGCGCCTCGCTGAGACCGGGATTGGGCGTGTGCACGGGCTTGGTCAGCTTCGGGGACGGTGTCGCGGGAGAACGGGCCATGAACATCAAGGTAATGCCTGCGCCTGCGCGACGCTAGGGCGAGCGGAACGGCGATTTCGATAAAGGGCGGCGTCTGAAACGGCGATTTCCCGGTTGTGCGATTGGGGCCGTATCGCCAAGGTCCGCGCCATGAGTGAGCTTCGCGACGTCTTCATCACCGGGACCGGCGCCGTCCTGCCCGGCGAGCGGATCGGCAACGATCGGATGGAGGATTTCATCGGCCGGATCGGCGGGCGGCCGTCCGCTGTCGGGCGCCGCGCCCTGCGCTGGAACGGGATCGAAGGGCGGCACTACGCCCTGAACGAAGACGGGGCGCCGTTGCACTCCAACGCCTCCATGTGCGCCGAGGCGGTGCGGGCGGCGCTGGACGCAGCGGGGCTGAGCCTGGGCGACCTGCAGCATCTGGGCGCGGCGGCGACGCAGGGGGACTATCTGGTGCCCGGCCACGCCAGCGCCGTTCAGGCCGAACTGGGCGCGGGGCCGCTGGAGGCGTTCAGCTATCAGTCGGTCTGCGCCAGCGCCCTGATGGCGGCCAAGGGGGCGTGGCTGAGCGTGCGCGCGGGCGAGGCGGATGTCGCCGCCGCGTGTGCGGGCGAGTTTTCCTCGCGCTGGTTCCGGCCCGCCTTCTATGAGGGCACGGCGCTGGTGGACGAGAAGGGGCGGGCGCGGATCGAGGCGGACTTCCTGCGCTTCACCCTGTCGGACGGGGCCGGCGCCGTGGTGATGGAGCCGAGGCCGAAGCCCGACGGCCTGAGCCTGAAGGTCGAATGGATCGACATGACCTCGCTGGCGGGTCGGTTCGATCCCTGCATGTGGGCCGGATCGACGCCGGAAGCGCGCGCCGACATGACCAGCGCCTGGAGCCATGCGGGACCGGCGGCGGCCCATGCGGCGGGGGCGGTGGCCCTGTTGCAGGACTTCGAGCTGCTGAAGATCGTCATCCGCGCCTGGATCGGCGTCTGGCTGGAGAAGGTGGACGCCGGGCGGATCGTCCCGGATCAGGTCGACCACCTGTTGTGCCATTACTCCGCGCGGTCGCTGCGTCAGGAGATTGTCGGCCTGCTGGAAAGCACGGCGGCGATGATCCCGGAGGAGAAGTGGTTCACGACGTTGGCCGACAGCGGCAATGTCGGCTCGGCCTCGATCTGGGTCATGCTGGACGCCTTCCTGAAGTCGGGACGCGGAAAGCGCGGAGACAGGGTGTTGTGCATCGTGCCCGAGAGCGGGCGGGCGATGATCGGCTTCATGATGCTGGAGATTGTGTGATGGCGGAACGCGAAGCCGAGGCGGCGGTGGCCGATACTCTGAGGAAGCTGGCGGTTGTCTTCGCCGATTTCGAGCAGCGGCTGGAGGCCACGCCCCTGATCCGCAAGCTGACGCGCGGGCGGTTCGAGGTCGCCGACTACCACGCCTTCCTGATCAACCTGCGCCAGCAGGTGAAGGACGGGGCGCTGTGGATGAGCCGGGCGGCGTCGAACATCGGCGAGGATCATCTGGAGCTGCGCTCGACCCTGATGCGCCATGCGGTGACGGAGCATCGCGATTTCCGCCTGCTGGAGGCCGACTTCACAGCCTCGGGCGGGGCGCTGGAGGATATTCAGTCGGCGCCGAAGAATGTGGGGTCCGAGGCCCTGTCGGCGTGGATGTTCCATGAGGCGTCCAAGCCCGATCCCTTCGGCCTGCTGGGCGCCATGTTCATCATCGAGGGGCTGGGCTCGATCAAGGCGCGGCCGTGGGGCCTGAAGGTGCAGGAGCGGCTGGCCCTGCCCGACGAGGCGGTGCGCTTCCTGCTGTATCACGGCGACAACGACGCCGAGCACATGAAGGAGTTCGAGGAGATGCTGGGCATGGTCCTGCCCGATCCCTTCATCGCCGAACGCATCGTCACGACGGCCAGGGTGACGGCCCGCCTCTACGCCCTGCAGATCGAGGAGATCGCGGCGTGAGATACTACAAGCCGGGGGAGGATCCGTTCGACCCGGCGCGGTTCGATCCCAAGGATCCCGACCCGTGGATGGCGCTGTATCTGGACCACAGCCTGCCGATCGACGACGGGGCCAAGCGCGACCTGCTGCTGGGGGCGCGGTCGCGCTCGCGGCGCTGGCTGTTCCCGGTGGCGCGGCCGCTGGTGTTGCTTTTCTTCTGCCTGGTGAAGGTGCTGCGGGTCATTTCGCCGAAATACCCGAACCTGAACGGCCTGCTGCACAAAACCATCCACTGGGGCCTGCGGACCTTCGCCACGCCCGAGGCCAACCGGGTGATCCTGCGCCACTTCCACGTCGGGTCCGAGCTGACCGCCTTCGTGCGCGAAAACGCGGGCGTAGGCGACAAGGTGACGAAGTGGCCGCTGACGCCGACGCGGCTGAAGGACATCGAGCCGGACCTGTTCCTTCAGCACGATCTGAACATCTTCAACTTCGTCATCGAGCTGAACGCCGCCCTGCGCGCCGAGGGACGAGAGCTGACGCCGCCCGAACGCATCGACTTCTCCATGATCTCGGACGAGTTTCCGCCCTTCGAGGAGTTTCCGCGCAAATGGCATAACTTCGTCGACGTGCAGACGGCGGTGGAGTTCTACACCCCGATCTACGCCCTGATGCTGCCGCGCGACGACTTCGTGCGGGCGTCCAGTTCGCTGCAACTGGATGAAGTGATCGCCATCTACATCGCCCGCATCCTGGGCACGAGCTACCACATGGCCTTCGTCAAGAACGGCCACCCGCTGGTGGCGCTGTCGACGCTGCAGGCGGGCTATCGGCTGATGATGCACGGGCTGGATTCAGAGGCCATGCACGGCTGGCTGCGGGTGATGAAGGCGCGTCAGGCGGCGGGCCTGCCGCTGGACCCGGCCAATTCAGGCACGCCGCATTAAGGCAGGAGGCGGTCGCCGATTTCCGCTGGCGCACGGCGCGGCGGCTGCTAGCGTGGCCGGATGAAATCGGCGCGTTCCTTTCTGACCTCTCTCAGCACGCTTGTGTTGCTGTCGCTTGTGCTGGGCCTGGTCGCCGGGGCGGCGGCGCAGCGCTGGGGCCTGCCGGGCGGGCATGTGACGGCCGACCTCATCCAGGCGCTGGGCCAGCTGTGGCTCAATGCGCTGAGGATGACGATCATCCCGCTGGTGTTCAGCCTGCTGGTGACGGGCATCGCGTCCATCGCCGATGCGGCGCGGACCGGGCGGCTGGCGCTGAAGGCGGTGGCCTGGTTCGGGGGGCTGATCGTCTTTGCGACCATGTACGCCGTCGCGGCGGCCTATGGGCTGCACGCCGTGTGGCCGATCGACCCGGAAGGCGCGCGCCTGCTGCTGGCCATCAAGCCGGAAGGCGCCGAAGGCCTCGGCGCGGGCGCGCCGTTCAGCGAGTTTCTGAAGACCATCGCCCCGTCCAACCCGATCCGCGCGGCGGCCGAGGACGCCATCCTGGGCATGGTGGTGTTCGCCGTCTTCTTCGGCTTTGCGGCCTCGGGACTGCCCGAGCGGCTGCGCGCGCCTCTGATCACCTTCTTCGAGGCGGTGGGCGAGACGATGATCGTCATCGTCCGCTGGGTGCTGAGCGTCGCGCCGCTGGGCGTCTTCGCCCTGTCGATCGGGGTGGGGCTCACGGCGGGCGCCAGCGCGGCGGGGGTGCTGCTGCACTATGTGGCGCTGATCTCCATCGCCTGCATCGGCATCGGCCTGATCTTCTATCCGCTGGCGGTCATCTTCGGCCGGGTGTCGCTGGGCCGGTTCGCGCGGGCGGCGGCGCCGGCGCAGGTGGTGGCCTTCTCGACCCAGTCGTCGCTGGCCAGCCTGCCGGTCATGGTCGAGCGGGCGGTCGACGAGCTGGGCGTCAAGCGGGCGACGGCGGGCCTGGTCCTGCCGCTGGCGGTGGCGGTGTTCCGCATCACCAGCCCGGTCGCCAATCTGGGGGTCGCCATCTACTGCGCCCACCTGTTCGGGCTGGAGCCCTCGGCGGGCCAGCTGTTCGCGGCCATGCTGACGGCGGTGCTGATCTCGATCGGCACCGTGGGCCTGCCCGGCCAGGCCAGCTTCTTCGCCTCCATCGCCCCCATCTGCATCGCCATGGGCGTGCCGCTGGAGCTGCTGCCGCTGCTGTTGGCGGTCGAGGTCGTGCCCGATATCTTCCGCACCCTCGGCAACGTCACCGCCGACTTGGCCGTGGTCCGCATTGTTCAGGGCGGTGAGGCGGCGTCGGACTGAAGGCCTCTAGTCTTCCATCGCCTCAAACATGGCCTCGGCCTCATCGAAGGTGTCGTAGTCGAGGCGTTCGGGCGGGCGCACGATGACGAAGCGGGTCAGGACGGGGGCGGCGGGCTCGGGACGCCGGTCCCACTGCCAGAAGGTGCGGTCGAGCCGGCTTTGCAGAAGGGTCCACTCGCCTGCTTCTCCCTGAGGCGGCTTCGGCGGCGGAACGGTCTGTCTCATCAGCGTCTCCCTGTGCGGCGACAGCAAAGCGCGGCTGGACCACAGTGTCAAAGAGCGTAACACAAGCGGAACCGTTGGCGGCGGTCGTGATTGATGCGGCCTTGGCGCAACATGCGGCGCCGTCCTTGCAGCTTGGCTGCAGATGGGATGCGACCCTAAGGCGAAAATGAGGCATGCTGTCGCCAGGAGAATATGCGATGACCAAGTCCAGCAATGAATCCGACGCCCGCGCCGCCCTGCGCGTGGTCTCCTCGCCGGAAGCCGAGGTCTATGACCTGATGCGCGCGCCCGAAACCACCGCCGAACGGGTCAAGCGCCTGCAGGCCGAAGCCCGCGCCCTCGCCCTTGAACAGGTCGAGGCGCTCGAAGCCGCCCTGTGCAAGGCCGCCGACATGGCCAAGGAGATCGCCGACGGCGGCGACGCCTATCCGGTCGGCGCCCGCGAACTGGCCGCCCGCCTGGTTGCGGACCTGCCTTCCAAGGCCGAGACGATGAAGGCCATCGTCGCCAAGAGTCATCCTTGATCTAAGGGCGCTACCGCTCGCCGCGCGGCGGCTCGCTGCTTGAGCGCGCGAAGCGCCAGGCTGCGTCGGGTCGAGAAGGCGGGGCCTTCTGACGCAGCCCACTAAGAACCGAGTACGTCTTCGTACTCGGGATGGCGTTTCAGCCAGGCGACGGCGTAGCTGCAGTGGGGGATCAGGGTCAGCTTTTCGGCGCGGGCGTGTTCGGCCAGGGCCTGCATGAAGCGGCCGGCGGCGCCCGTGCCGCGCAGGGCCGGGTGGGCCTCGACGTGCAGGATGATGCGGGCATGACCGCGCACGGCGTATTCGGCCCAGACGGGATGCTCGGTCCCGTCAGAGTCGGCGAATGTCTGCTGGAAGCGGTGGTCGGCGGCGTGGTCTTTGAAGGCGGACACGAAAGGCTCCTCCTGAAGGGGTCAGATCAGGCCGGCCGATCGTTCAACAGGGCCAGCAGACCCAGAACGCTTTTCACCGTGAACCAGATCGACACCAGCAGCAAAAGAAGTCCGAACAGCAGAAGGAACGGAATGCCGATCAGGAAGGCCGAAGCCACGGCGCTGACGGCCACTAGCACCCACAGGATGGCGCTGATCCAGAACACCGACCAGAACAGCTTGATCTGCGCCTCGACATGCTGGGCCGCCAGACCCGTGGCCGAGCCGCGCGTGATGTAGGCCACCACCAGACCGACCAGCACCAGCACGTTCGCGCTGGGAATCGACAGGATGTAAAGGATCCACGCCACGATGGCGCCGTCGCGGCCCGCAATGGGGGCGGCCGGGTTCTGCTCGCTCATTAAGGCGGTCCTTTCAGTAGAAGAGGCGGCGGGGCTCAGCGATAGGGCGTCCGTTCAGCAGGTCCTTCAGCCCCAGAGCGCCGCGCACGATGGTCCACACGGCCATGATGAACAGGACGAAGACGCCGACGTTGACCAGGATCAACACCGCGCCGGCGATGATGGCGCAGACGGCGGCGAAAAGGGTGCGCTGCTGAAAGATGAAATGGCTGCGCAGAATCGGATCGACCGGCGCGGAACGGCGCCAGACCCGCAGCAGCCCGACCGCCGCCGCCACGCCGAAGGTCGGCGCCGCCAGCAGGATCAGCGCATAGCCGACATAGAGCCCGGACAGGTCAGCCGAAACCTCGCCGCCGCTGTTGCTGGTGTAATCGCCGGACTGGACCATCGGAACCTCTTGTCAGAGCGAGATGATGGCGGGACGGAGGGCCCCGCGCAACCAGCCTCAGCGCGAATAGGCGACTTCGCAGGCGGCGGCCGCGGCGTCGGGAATGGCGCCTGGCTTTTCGACCCGCACGATGACGCCCAGCACGCGGGGATCGGCCAGGCAGGCGACCGCCGTGCGTTCGGCGAAGGTTTCGATCAGGGCGATGTGCGGTCCGGACGCCAGTTCGCGCACGATGCGGGCGACGCCGTCGTAGTCCAGGGTGTCGGCCAACCGCTCGACCGGGGCGTCGCCCAGGTCCAGCTCGACCTCCACGACCAGAGGCTGGAGCCGTCCATGCTCGTGGTCATAGAAGCCGATGGAGGCTTCGACCTTCAGCGCCCGCACCATGACCTTCAGGCCCAGGCGGCGCGGCTCGGCGGAGGGCAGGGGGGTGACGACGGCGCTCAAGACCAGGTCTCCGGCGGCAGAAGATCATTGATGCTGAAATCGGCCCGGTCGCACCAGGCGCCCATCGCCCAGGTCCGCTCCGCCTCAGTCAGGCCTCGCGTCAGGACGGTGTTGGTCGGCGTTTCCTCGATGGCCAGCTCGGCCAGGCGGAACGGCAGGCCCTCGGCTTGCAGGATGGCTTCCAGCTTGCGCCACAGGGCGATGACCAGGGCCTCGGTCGTCGGGTCGCCGTCGACCGTCAGCACCTGGTTGAGCCTGTGCGGTTCATGCTGCTGGAACCAGCCGAGCAAGGGGTCGGCGCGGTTCAGCTGGAACGCGTGGTCCAGGCTGCGGTCGACGAAGCCGTGCCAGCGCGCCTTCAGCCGCTCGAACGAGGCCGCATAGTTGGCGCCGCCGAAATCGATCTCGGCCGTCGGCTCCAGCGTCACGGTCACGAACTCGTTGTGCCCATGCGGTACGGCGCACTTCGACCCCGCATCGGCGATCAGCCGGTGCGCCATCGAGAAGCGGCGAGTGAAACGGACAGCGGGCATGAAGGTCTCAGGATGAACGGCGGCAGCTAAAGCACCAACCTATCGGCAAATAAAGGTCATGTGGCGGCGAACGACGCCGCCGCTGACGGCTCAGGCGAACTCCAGGTCGCGGTCGCGGCGGGTCAGGGACGCCCCGGCGTCGACCACCAGATTCTGTCCGGTCAGGCTGCGCGCGGTCAGGATGAAGGTCAGGGCGGCGGCCAGATCCTCGACCTGGACGGGCCGTTTCAGCGGCGTGGCCTCGGCCCCGGCCTGATAGTCGGCCTCGGGCCACCCGGCCGAGGGCAGGGTCAGGCCCGGCGCAATGCCGCAGACCCGGATGCGCGGCGCCAGGGCCAGCGCCAGGGCGCCGGTCATGTGGGCGATGCCCACGCGGCTGACGGTATAGGAGAAGAAGTCGGGGTTCGGCGCCGTGACCTTATAGTCCAGCATATTGACCACCACGCCTTCGTCCGTCTCGGGCAGGCGCGCGGCGAAGTCGCGGATCAGGGCCAGCGGCGCCAGGACGTTGACCTCGTGATGAAGGCGCAGATCCGCCTCTTGAAAGGTCTTCAGCTGGTCATAGACGAACAGGGAGGCGTTGTTGACCAGCACCCGCAGCGGCCCGAAGGCGAAGGCCTGATCCATCAGGGCGGCGCGCGCGCCGGGGTCCGTCAGCTCGGCGTGAACGGCGACCGCGCGCTGTCCAATGGCCTCGATGGCCTGAACGACGTCATGCGCCCCGTCCGCGTCGGAACGATAGTGGACGACGACGTCATAGCCCGCCTGAGCGGCCGCCTTGGCCAGCACCGCCCCGATCCGGCCCGAGGCGGCGGTGACCAGCGCTGCGCCTCTCGACAAGGGCGGCGAAGGGGCGTCAGCGCGCCCGGACTCAGTCAACCCGGCCGAACTCGTAATAGTTGACGGCGGCGATGGCGGCGATGAAAACGAAGATGGTGGCGATGGCCAGCATGGTGCAGCTCCTGATTTTGTCCCCGAATAGGGGCAAGCGCGCCCCTGTTCAAGCCGCCCGACCGCAGCCTATCGTGCGCGCATGGCGAACTGGCGCACGCGCATCGAACCCTTCACCCGGCCTTTGTTCTTCGCCTGGTCGCGTATGAGCCGGGGCATGACGCTGGGCGTGCGCGGCGCGGCGGTCGACGCGGAGGGCCGGGTGCTGCTGGTCAAGCACACCTATCTGGAGGGCTGGTGGCTGCCGGGCGGCGGGGTGGACAAGGGCGAGACGACGCAGGCCGCCGTCATCCGCGAACTGCGCGAAGAGGCCGGGCTGATCGTCAGGGGCGAGCCGCGCCTGCTGTCGGTCCACTCCAATGAACGCTTCTTTCCGGGGGACCATGTGCTGGTCTTCCGCATCGACGCCTTCGACCTGACCGAGCGGACCAGCCACGGCGAGATCGCCGAGATCGGCTGGTTCCATCCCCACGCCCTGCCCGACGACGCCACCCGCGCCACTCGCGCCCGCCTGGCCGAGATCTTCGGCGGCGCCGCGCCCGACCCGAACTGGTGAGACAGCCTATGCAGCTTCCCGTCCTCGCCCTGCTGGCCATGGTGCTAGGCGGCGCCGCCACCGCGCTGCAGGGGCCGACCAATGCGCGACTGGCCAGCGCGGTCGGGTCGCCAGTCAATGCGGCCTTCGTCTCCTTCTTCGTCGGTACGGTGGCGCTGGGGCTGCTGGCGATGGCGTTGCAGACGCGGCCGGACGCGCAGGCGATGAAGGCTCTGCCCGCCTGGGCCTGGATGGGCGGGCTGTACGGCTGCGTCTTCGTGGTGGCCGCCGCCTGGGGCGTGCCCAAGATCGGCGTGGCGCTGACCATCACCCTGATGGTGGCGGGCCAGCTGGCGCTGAGCCTGATCCTCGACCACTTCGGCGTCATGGGCGTGCCCCAGCAGCCGCTCAGCCTGACCCGCATCGCCGGGGTGGCGCTGGTGATCGGCGGGGTGCTTCTGGTCCGGCGCGGCTGAGCCTATATCCCGGCTGATGACCGATCCGACGCCCGATACTCCGGAAACGCCCAACTCGCAGGCGAACGCCCTTCCGCTTCAGGCCGCCGAGCTGATCGCGGACGAGGCCCGGCGCGCGCCCGACAAGCCCGGCGTCTATCGCATGTACGGCGAGGACGGCGCCTGCCTCTATGTCGGCAAGGCCAAGTCGCTGAAGAAGCGGGTGGTCCAGTATGCGCAAGGCCGGTTTCATACCCAGCGCATCGGCCTGATGGTGTCGCTGACCCGCTCGATGGAGCTGGTGGTCACGGCGTCCGAGACCGAGGCCCTGCTGCTCGAATCCAACTTCATCAAGAAGCTGAAGCCGCGCTTCAACGTCGTGCTGCGCGACGACAAGTCCTTCGCCGAGCTGATGATCCGGCGCGACCACCGCGCGCCCCAGGTCCGCAAGCACCGCGGCGCCCATACGATACCTGGCGACTATTTCGGCCCCTTCGCCTCGACCTGGGCGGTGAACCATACGCTGAACACCCTGCAGAAGGCCTTCCTGCTGCGGTCCTGTTCGGACAGCGTCTATGAGACCCGCACCCGCCCCTGCATGCTGCACCAGATCAAGCGGTGCTCGGCGCCCTGCACCGGCCTGATCTCGCTTGAGGATTACGGCGATCTGGTCACTGAGGCCGAACAGTTCCTGCGCGGCAAGTCGCGCGCCGTCATCGGCCGTCTGTCGCAGGAGATGCAGGCGGCCTCGGACGACCTGGACTTCGAGACCGCCGCCCGCGTGCGCGACCGGATCCGCGCCTTGTCGGCCATTGCGATGGAGAGCAGCATCAACGCCGACGGCGTGGCCGAGGCTGACGTCTTCGCCCTGCACGCCGAGGGCGGCCAGGCCTGCGTTCAGGTCTTCTTCTATCGCGCGGGCCAGAACTGGGGCGGGCGCGCCTATTTCCCGCGGGTGGACAAGAGCGACAGCGACCCGGAAATCCTCGCCGCCTTCCTGGGCCAGTTCTATGAGGACAAGCCGATTCCGCGCCTGATCCTGTCCAACGTCCGCCCGCACGAGCTGGAGTTGCTCGAGGAGGCCTTCAGCATGAAGGCCGAGCGCCGGGTCGAGATCGCCCGCCCGTTGCGCGGCGGCAAGGCCAGTCTGGTCGACCACGCCCTGACCAACGCTCGCGAGGCGCTGGGCCGCAAGCTGGCCGAGAACTCGGCCCAGTCGAAGATTCTGGACGAGGTGTGCGAGGCCTTCGGCCTGGACGCCCGGCCCGAGCGGATCGAGGTCTACGACAACGCTCACATCCAGGGGACCAACGCCGTCGGCGGCATGATCGTCGCGGGGCCGGACGGCTTCCGCAAGAATCAGTACCGCAAGTTCAACATCCGGGGCGAAGACCTGACGCCCGGCGACGACTACGGCATGATGCGCGAGGTCATGCGCCGCCGCTTCGGACGGCTGGTGAAGGACGAGGAAGCCGGCGAGGCGGTCGAGCGCCCCGACCTGCTGCTGATCGACGGCGGGGCGGGCCAACTGGCCGAGGTGCTGGCCGTCATGGCCGATCTGGGCGTCGACGACATCGCTGTGGTCGGCGTGGCCAAGGGACCGGACCGCGACGCAGGCCTGGAGAAGTTCTTCATGCCCGGCAAGGCGCCCTTCATGCTGCCGCTAAAAAGCCCGGCCCTCTACTACCTGCAACGCCTGCGCGACGAGGCGCACCGCTTCGCCAACGGCGCCCACGCCAAGCGCCGCTCGATGGACATCAAGAAGAATCCGCTGGACGAGATCGAGGGCGTCGGACCGGGACGCAAGAAGGCTTTGCTGCACGCCTTCGGCTCGGCCAAGGGGGTCAGCCGCGCCTCTGTCGCCGACCTGGCCAAGGTGGACGGGGTCAGCCACGCTCTGGCCGAACGCATCCACGGCTTCTTTCACAAGTCGTGAGAGACGACGATTCCGGGTTGAGCGACCGAGCGTCGCGGGTTTAGGAACGATCTCATGATCTCCGAGCTGACCAAGGGCTACCATCGCTTCCGCGCGAACCGGTGGCCGTCTGAACACGCTGAATACGAGGCCCTGGCCGCCAACGGCCAGAAGCCGCACACCCTGGTCGTGGCCTGTTCCGACAGCCGCGCCGACCCGGCCCTGATCTTCGACACGGCCCCCGGCGAGCTGTTCGTGGTGCGCAACGTCGCCAACCTGGTCCCGCCCTATGAGCCGGACGGCAAGCTGCACGGCGTCTCGGCGGCGCTGGAGTTCGGCGTCAATGTTCTGAAGGTCCGGCACATCGTCGTCATGGGTCACGCCTCATGCGGCGGGGTGAACGCCATGCTGAACGGCGCCCCCGCCAACTGTCAGGACTTCGTCGCCCCCTGGGTCGAACAGGCCGCCCCCAGCGTGCGGCGCGCGGTCCAGGCCATGCCCGACGAACAGGTCGAATGCGCGGCCGAGGAAGCCGTGGTGCGCCTGTCGCTGGACAACCTGCGCACCTTCCCCTGGATCGCGGAGAAGGAAGCGGCGGGCGAACTGAAGCTCAGCGGCCTGCACTTCGGCATCGCGCTGGGCATTCTGTCCAAGCTGACGGGGCCGGGACGGTTCGAGCGGCTGGACTGACGCCAGCCCCGCGGCTTACCCCGCCCTCGCCTCTGGCCGCGAACCATGGCACACCGGGCGTGTTGCAACGGAAGACGTCATGGCCCCTGCCTACAAAGCCATCCCCAACATCCTGACCGGCCTGCGGCTGGGGGCGGGGATTCTCATGTTCCTGCTGCTGGCGGGGGCGACCAGCGGCTTCCCCTTCGTCTCGGCCTGGCTGAGCCCTGACGACCAGTTCGCCATGTACCGGACGGGGTTCTGGATCTTCGTCATCGCCGCCTCGACAGACTGGATCGACGGCTATCTGGCTCGCCGCTGGAACGCCGAGACGCGCTGGGGCGCCATCCTGGACCCCATCGCCGACAAGATCCTGGTCACCGGCGCCGTGCTGGGCGTGCTGACGAGCGGTTCGGTGCAGCAGATCATCATCCCCTGCGGCTTGATCCTGTTCCGCGAGTTCGCCGTATCGGCCCTGCGCGAAACGATGGCCGGCCGCATCAAGCTGCCGGTCACCCTGGCCGCCAAGTGGAAGACGACGCTGCAGATGGTGGCTCTGGGGTGCCAGCTGTTCGCCCGCAACTGGGACGGTTGGGGCTTGCCGTTCGACTATCTGCCAGCCTTCCAGCTGTTCTCGGACGCCCTGATCTGGCTGGCCGCTATCGTCACCCTGTGGACCGGCTGGCAGTATTTCAGCGCGGCGCAAAAGCAGATGCGCGACCTCTAAGCCGCCCAGTCTCTCCACCTAAGGCAAGCCAAGCTTTCGCCCCGCTCATCAGGCGGCGGCGTCCTTTTCCCTTGCGCCGTGGGCGGAACGGCCTACACTGTTCCTGCTTATGCTAAGTTTGAGCATAAGTCGGGGCCGCGCAGACGGCCGTTGCAGGAGTAGGGATGATGGCGGACGGCGCTTTCGGTCTGTCGAGGGAACTGGCGGAAGAGACCGCTCCGGTGTGGGACAAGGTCAAGGACTTCGTCACCCCGCTGGAATGGCCGCAGCAGGCGCGGCTGATCAGCGAGATCAACCGGCTGAAACGCGAACGCGACGCGGTCATCCTGGCCCACAACTACATGACGCCCGAGATCTTTCACGGGGTGGGCGACTATGTCGGCGACAGCCTGGGGCTGGCCAAAGAGGCCGCGCGCTCGGACGCCAAGGTGATCGTTCAGGCGGGCGTTCACTTCATGGTCGAGACGTCCAAGATCCTGTCGCCGGACAAGACGGTGCTGATCCCCGACCTGCGCGCGGGCTGTTCGCTGGCTTCCTCGATCACGGGGGCGGACGTGCGGCTGATCAAGGAGCGGCACCCGGGCCTGCCGGTCGTCACCTATGTGAACACCACGGCCGACGTGAAGGCCGAGACCGACATCTGCTGCACCAGCGCCAACGCCGTTCAGGTGGTGGAATGGGCGGCGAAGGAATGGGGCGTCGACAGGGTCATCCTGATCCCCGACGAATATCTGGCGCGCAACGTCGCGGCCCAGACGACCGTGGGCATCATCGCCTGGGCGGGCCGCTGCGAGGTGCACGAGCGTTTCACCGCCGACGACATCAAGGAGATGCGCGCCGCCTATCCGGGCGCTGAGATCCTGGCCCACCCGGAATGCCCGGGAGAGGTGCTGGCGGCGTCGGACTTCGCCGGGTCGACGGCGGCGATGATCGACTATGTCGCGGCGCGCAAGCCGAAGCAGGTGGTGATGATCACCGAGTGCTCCATGGCCTCGAACGTCAAGGGCGACGTGCCCGGCGTCGACTTCATCGGCCCGTGCAACCTGTGCCCGCACATGAAGCGCATCACCCTGGAGAACATCCGCGACTGCCTGCGCGACATGAAGTTCGAGGTGACGGTGGCGCCCGAGATGGCCGAGCGCGCCGCCCTGGCGGTGCAGCGGATGATCGACCTGCCGCCGCCGTCGAAGCCCGCACGCTACGATCTGGTCAAGGCGCGGCATCACGTCGAGGTGGAGCTGATCTGATGGCCCTATCCGCAATCCTTCTCTCCTCGGGGGAGAAGGTGGGGCGCGCAGCGCCTCGGATGAGGGGGCTGCCTGATAAATGCTGGACGTCGAAGGGGTGGCGAGCGTCCCCCTTGTCCGTCCGGCTTCGCCGTCCACCTTCTCCCCCGAGGGGAGAAGGATGAGCGTTCAGGGGCCTTGGGGCGCGCGCGACGGGTCGACGCCCCCGCCTGTGCGAACGCCGGAGCGCGAGACTCCGCGCTACAGCGCGCGTCACGACACGCCGCGCGAAGACAAGGGGCAGCACCCGGTCTGGGCGGTGGTCTCCACCCTGTTGATGGCGGGTTTCCTGTGGTTCCTGACCGGCAGTTGGGTCGTGGCGGGGGCGGTCCTGTTCGGCCTGTTCGTGCACGAATACGGCCATGTGCTGGCGATGAACCGCGTCGGCATGGGCCCGGCGCGTATCTACATCATTCCGTTTCTGGGCGGACTGGCGAAGGGCCAGCGCGCGCCGAAGAGCGAATGGCACGGGGTGCTGGTGTCGCTGGCGGGGCCTGCGTTCGGCCTGCTGGCGATGATCCCCTTTGTGGCCGTGGGCGTGACGATGAAGTCGCCGGAATGGCTGATGGGCGCCTTCTTCATCGCCATGATCAATCTGTTGAACCTGCTGCCCGCGCCGCCGCTGGACGGGTCCAAGGCGCTGGGGCCGGTGCTGACGCGGGTGCATCCGCGGCTTGAGCAGGTCGCCCTGCTCGCCGTCGGCGGCCTGGCGGTGTGGTGGGGGCTGTCGACGGGGCGGCTGATCCTCGCCGTCTTCCTGGGGCTGGCGGTGATCGGCCATCTGAAGCGCGGCGTGTGGCGGGCGGCCTGGGGACAGCTGAGCTGGCCCGAGGCGGGACGCAGTCTGGCCCTCTATCTGCTGACGGCGGTTGTCTGCGCGGCGGCGGCGATCGGCGCCCTGCTGCCCCTGACAGGCGGGGCGGTCGAGCCGGCCTTCGAGATGGGGCTGCGTTTCTTCGGGGTGGGAGGCCGCTAGGCCATGGCGCGCATCCGTCATGACGGGCCCCTGATCATCGGCGGCGGGCTGGCGGGCCTGTCGGCGGCGCTGGAGGCGGCCGAGGCGCTCGGTCCGAACGGCAAGGTGCTGGTGGTGACGCCGGAGCCCTTGCTGAACGCCTGTTCGTCGGCCTGGGCGCAAGGCGGGATGGCGGCGGCCCTGTCGCCGCAGGACAGCGCGGCCTTGCACGCCAAGGACACCGAGGGGGCGGGCGCCGGTCTGGTCGAGGCTGAGGCGGCGCGCGCCCTGACGACGCGGGGGCGCGAGACGGTCGAGTGGCTGGCGGCGCTCGGCGCGCCGTTCGACCGCGACGCCGACGGCGGCTTTTCCGTCAGCCTGGAGGCGGCGCATAGCCTGCCGCGCGTGGCGCGGGTCGGCGGCGACGGCGCCGGGCGCGCCATCCTGTCGGCCGTGGTCGCCGCCGCGCGGGCGGTGAAGGGCATCGAGATCTGGGAGGACGGGCGGCTGCGCGGCTTGATCCGCGACGTCGACGGCCGGGTACGCGGCGCGGTGATCGAGCGGCGCGGCGGCCGGGGACATGGAAGGCTGGACGAGGTGTTCGCGCCCGCCGTGGTCCTGGCGACCGGCGGGATAGGCGGCCTGTTCGAGGCGACCACCAACCCGTCCGCCCTGCGCGGCGAGGGGCTGGCGCTGGCCTATCTGGCGGGGGCGGAGATTCTCGACCCCGAGTTTGTGCAGTTTCACCCCACGGCCATCGATGTGGGCCTTGATCCAGCCCCGCTGGCGACCGAGGCCCTGCGCGGCGACGGGGCGCGGCTGGTCGACGGAGGCGGAGCCTTCCTGCTGGGCGATCAACCCGACGCCGATCTGGCGCCCCGGGACATCGTGGCGCGGGCGGTGCACGCGGCGAGGGTCGAGGGGCGCGGCGCCTTCCTGGACGCGACCCGGGCCGTGGGCGAGGCCTTTCCGCATGAGTTTCCGGCCGTCTTCGCCGCCTGCATGCGGGCGGGGCTGGACCCGCGCGTCTGCCCGATCCCGGTGGCGGCGGCGGCCCACTATCACATGGGCGGCATCGTCGCCGACGACGAGGGGCGCACGACCGTCCTCGGCCTGTTCGCGATCGGCGAGTGCGCGGCGACGGGGGTGCATGGGGCCAACCGGCTGGCGTCCAACTCCCTGCTGGAAGCGGGCGCCTTCGGACGGCGCGCGGGCCGGGCGGCGGCGGCGGAGGTTCAGCCCGAGCGGCGGCCGCTGGCGGCGGTGCAGGCGATGACGGATCTGCCACCCGAGGCTCTGGCGACCTTGCGCGCCGCCATGACGCGCCATGCGGGCGTGGTGCGGGACGAGGCGGGGCTGACGGCGCTGCTGGCCCTGATCGACGACCTGGCGAAGGCCCATCTGACGGCGGCGTGCCTGACGGCGGCGCGGCTGGTGGCCGAAGGGGCGCTGAACCGGCGCGAGAGCCGGGGCGGCCATTATCGGCGCGACTTCCCCGACAGCCTGCCGAGGGCCGAGCACACGCGGATGCGCGCGGCGTCGGCGCGCGGAGAAGAGGCCGAGGCGGCGACGCTCGCCGCCCTGGCCGCCGTGATCTGAATGACGAAGGACGTTTCCGTGACTCGAACCCTGCCGGACCTGCTGATCGAGCCTGTGGTGCGCATGGCGCTGGCCGAGGACCTGGGACGCACGGGCGATGTGACGGCCCAGGCCTGCATCCCCGAGGACGCCCGCTTCGGCGCCGTCTTCGCGGCGCGCCAGGCCGGGGTGATGGCGGGCGGGGCGGTGGTGCGGATCGCCGTCCATGCGCTCGACCCTCAGGCGACGGTGACGGTCAAGGTCGCCGACGGCGAGGCGTTCGAGGCGGGGGCCGTGCTGGTCGCGGTCGAGGCGAACGCCCGCGCCCTGCTGGCGGCCGAGCGGACGGCGCTGAACCTGCTGGGCCGGATGTGCGGCATCGCTGCCCTGACGCGGACCTATGTGCAGGCGGTCGCAGGGACGCACGCGCGCATCGCCGACACCCGCAAGACCACGCCGGGCCTGCGCGCGCTGGAGAAGCATGCGGTGGCCTGCGGCGGCGGGCTGAACCATCGCTTCGGCCTGGATGACGCCATCCTGATCAAAGACAACCACGTCGCCGTCTGCGGCGGGGCGGGCGAGGCGGTGCGCCGCGCCAAAGCCTTCGCGCCCCACCTGATGAAGGTGGAGGTCGAGGTCGACGGCCTGGATCAGCTGGACGAGGTGCTGCCCGAGCGGCCCGACGTGATCATGCTGGACAATTTCAGCCTGGACGACATGGCCGAGGCGGTGCGGCGGGTGCGGGACAGCGCCTTCGGGCCGGTGGTGCTGGAGGCGTCAGGCGGGGTGAATCTGAGCACGGTCGCGGGCATCGCCGCGACCGGCGTGGACGTCATCTCCGTGGGCGCGTTGACCCATTCGGTGATGCAGCTGGATATCGGCTTGGACGCCGATTGAACGGACGCGGACCGGGGTTTTTCGGGGAACGGGCCCCGCGGGGGGCCGTTCTCATGGGGCGGGAGGGCGCGACCTCGAAGGAGCGACGCCATGACCAAGGTTCCACATCCGCCCCCGGAGCAGCGCAGCTTTGCCGACCGCGGCCATCGGCCGATGGATGAAGCCGCAGCTGGACGACGCCACAGGGCGGAAGGCGTGCAGTCCGACCAACCCGGCGACGCCGACGTCAATCTGGGCCAGCAGGGGCGCTTCGGCAATCTGCATCAGAACCTGACCACCCGCCGCATGAGCCATCCGTAGGAGGGATCAAGCCTCGGCGCTGACCGAGACCGGAGCGCCCGGCTTGGGCGACGGCGCAGCGCCCCCCGAGCTGGACGGCGTCGGCGGCGGAGTCTCGGCCTTGCCTGAAGCCAAGACCTCGCGCGCCACAACGGCGGTGTAGGCCACGGCGCCCGAAGCGTTGCGGGCGGCTTCGACCGGATCGAGGCTGGCCTGCACCAGGCGGGGCGCGGCCTCGGCCGGACCCGAGGGACGGGGGTTGTAGGCGAAGGCCTGGCTGGCGCCCGAACGACCGCCGAAGCGATAAAACAGGTGATCGCCGACCTGATTCACGCGGATCAGATTGTTGCGCCATGACGGCGAGACGGCGGTGGTGTGGAAGTGGGTGGCGTTGCCCACGGCGCTGAACACCTGGCCGGACAGGGCCTTGGTCGCCACTTCGCGGGCGCGGTTCCAGGCGCTGCGGTTGACGGCGCCGCGCATGGCGCCGTTGCAGGTGAAGCTGAACTGGCAACCCGTGCCGCGGTTTGCGCCCTGATAGACGACGGCGCAGACCGTCTTGGGGAAGGCGGGGTGGCGGGCGCGGTTCAGAACCACCTGAGCCACCGCCTTCATGCCGTCGCGGCCTTCGCCGCGCGCTTCATAATAGACGGCCTGGGTCAGGCATTCCAGGTCGCGCGATTGGTCCAGCGCGCCGTCGAGGCGGAAGGGGCGGGCGGCGGAAATCTTGGTCGCGCCGCCGGTTTGCAGATTGGCGCGGCGCAGGCCGTCCTGGCCTTCAAGCTGTTCCAGGCGGGCGGTCAGCAGCTCGGCCTGGCGGTCGCGTTGGGCCGAGCCGGCGACGGAGTAGGGGTCGTGGCGGTGGGCGATCGCCAGGGCGCTGGAGTCCAGTCCGCCGGCCGCTTCGGCCAAGGCTTCCTGAGTATAGGCGCCCTGCAGGCGCTCGGCCTGTTGGCGCACGGTCGAGGCCTGGGCGGCCAGGCCGCCCAGATAGGCCCCTCCGACTGCGAGGCCGACCACGCCGCCGAACGCCGCCGCCGCCGTCGTGGGGCGCAGGCGGAATGAGCGGGCGGCGTGCATCAGCGCGCGCGTCTGCGAGGAGAAAGACAAAGGCGTAGTCCTGTACAACAGGGCGAGGATGCCGCCCCCGTAGTTCCCGAACCCTGGCGACAAGGACGCGTCGCGCTTCAAGCGGGTCGGGTGAACGCCGACTGAACGCCGGCCCTCGAAGGCGGGCCTTTATCCATTGGTTTATGGCCTCAATGTGACTGATTCGCTAGAATCACAATTTCTGCAGCATCCAGAAATTGTCTAAAAGTCATTATTTTCACTGTTTTAAATCATGACGAAATTGCGCGCCAGACTTTCTTGCGAATACCGTATTGAGATGTTGACTGAAGATTTGGTGGGCCGCATCGGATTGTCGAATAAGCTATTTAAGGGGGTGTGACATCTTGGATGACAGAGTCGTGCCTTAGATGGGAACCGGGCGGTAATTTTCGCGTTCCAAGCTGAGCTATTTCAAGGAGTTGACCCCATGACCCACATCGTATCTCGTCTGGCCGTTCTGACGCTGATCGGCGCCGGCGCCCTGGCCCTGTCGGCCTGCGGCCATACCGTGGAACAGAAGGCGGCGACCGGCGCCGTGGCAGGGGCCGTGGTCGGCGGTCCGGTCGGCGCGGCTGTCGGCGGCGCTGCAGGCGCTGCGGTGGGCCACGCTCAAAAACCGCACTAACGACGCGCCTCTTCGTCGCGAACCGTGGTCGAGAGGCGTCAGTCGCATTAAATCCCATGAAATCGGGCTGTAGAGCTTGATTTCGGCGCGAAATTCGGCTTTGCCCTCCCGCCGGGCCGAGCGTGTTGAAACGCGCTCATCGCCCCGTCTTGCGGCCGTCGCTTCTCCGATCGGCCCCATTCGCCGTTTCCATTCGCTATCAAGGACACCCGCCTCTCAGCATGCGCGACCTCAAGAACACCGGCTTCAACGACCGCCTGTCCGCCCAGAAAGACGCCAAACAAGCCCTGCTGGCCCGGTTCAAGCCAAAGCCGATGGTTCAGGACCCCGAGTTCGAAAAGCTGGCCGCCAAGCGCGCCGCCGAGAAGGAGGCCCTTCGCCAGCAACACGAACTCGCCAAGGCCGAACAGCGCCGTGAGAAGGCCGAGAAGGACGCCGCCCGCCTGGCCGCCGACATGGCCGCCCAGGAAGAGGTGGACGCCGCCAAGCGCGCCGCTCGCAAGGAGCGCAAGCAACTGACCAAGGAAGAGCAGAAGGCTGCTCGCGACGCCCGTTACGCCGCCCGCAAGGCGCGCAATCGCTGATTATGACGGTTCGTGCCCCTTCCTGACCGGGAAGGGGCGAGGCTGACGCCGCTCTGACATGTCAGGGCGAAGATTCCTGCGAAGTGACGTCGCCGGCCCCTTGGAACGGGGGCCAGACGACCTAACTGCAAGGCTGATCTTCCCCAGCCATGCGAACAGGAGCCGTCATGAACGCCATCGACACCGGTCTGAAGCCCAAGGAACGCGCCGACGTCGCGCGCGAACTGTCCAAGGTTCTGGCCGACAGCTACGCCCTCTATCTGAAGACGCACGGCTATCACTGGAACGTGCGCGGGCCGGAGTTCTTCAGCCTGCACAACCTGCTGGAAGAACAGTACCGCGAGATCTGGGCCGCGCTGGACGAGATCGCCGAGCGCATCCGCGCCCTGGGCGAGCTGGCGCCGCAGAGCGCCGCGGCCTTCGCCAATCTGACCTCGATCAAGGACGGCGATCCTGAGAAGGATTCCGCAGCCATGCTCAAGGAGTTGGTCAAGGACCACGGCGTGGTCATCGCCACCGCCCGCGCCGCGCTCGACGCCGCCGATGAGGTCGGGGACGAAGCCTCGGTCGACCTGATGACGGTGCGTCTGGCCGCGCACGAAAAGGCCGCCTGGATGCTGCGCTCCAGCCTCGGAGACCGATAGCAGGCCGACGGATCGCCGGCCCGCCTCACGGAACGGTAATCTTCGCGTCTGAAAAGCGCCGGATTGAGCGGTCATGCAGATCGCTGGTTTCCGGCGCCGTCAGGCGTCGCTATACGGACAGCGCATGATCCTCGGCCGCCTCACGCCGCTGAAGACGACTGGACGCCGCGCCCTGGCTGCGGCGCCCGCCGCCATGGCCGTGACCCTGGCGGCGATGGGCGTGGCCATGTCAGCCAGCTCGACGCCCCGCCCCGACATCGACCGCACGGCCGAGGCCCTGGCCCACGCCACCGGCGGCGACCTGGGCCCGAACGGTCTGGCGGCCGTGATGGCGCGCATGGACGCGGGGCAGCTGGCCGTGGCGCGACGGCACGACCCGGCGCTGGGCCTGCCCGAACTGTATGGCCTGACGCCCGGCTGGGAGAGCCTGACCTTGGGCGGCAAGCCCGGCCTGGATCAGGGCGTGGCCGGCGTCGCCGCCCAGCAGCTGAACGCCGCCATGCCCAACGCCCTGGGCGCGCTTCAGCCCGCGCGGCCCTTTGTTTTCCGCCCCGCCGATGAGGCGTCGCGCCGGCGCGCCCTGCGCTGCCTGACCCAGGCGGTCTATTATGAGGCGGCCTTGGAGCCGACCGAGGGGCAGGAGGGCGTGGCCCAGGTGGTGCTGAACCGGGTGCGCGATCCCAACTATCCCTCCAGCGTCTGCGGCGTCGTCTATCAGGGCGCCGAGCGGACCACGGGTTGCCAGTTCAGCTTCACCTGCGACGGCTCCCTGGCGCGCGGGCCGGCGCGCTGGGCCTGGGACCGGGCCGAGCGGGTCGCGGCTCGCGCCCTGAACGGCCATGTGGCCGAGCGCGTGGGCACGGCCACGCACTACCACGCCGATTACGTCCACCCCTGGTGGTCGCCGACCCTGGCCAAGATCACTCAGGTCGGGGCGCACATCTTCTATCGCTGGAAGGGCTCGGCCGGAGAGACGGCCGCCTTCGTCAACGCCTATGCGGGCCGCGAGCCGTCGATCGACGAGGCCCGCTTCGCCCAGTCGCGCGTTTTGCTGGCCACGGCGGCGGACAGCGTCGAGGAGGCTCTGGCGGGCGCCAAGTCCGGCGAACTGCGCACAGTCGAGATCGACGGCCAGACCCGGGTGGTGGGGATCGCCAGCCTCGGCGGCCGTCGGCAGGCCAGTAAGGACGAGATCGCCGCCATCAACGAGCGGCTGAAGGCCTTTGAAAGCGGCGCCGTCCCCAGCGTGACCGTAACCGCCCCGCCGCCCGCCGGGGTCACCCCCATGGCCGTCGAAGAGGTCGGCAAGCCGCAGGGGTGAGAGCGTGGTTCACCAGGCGCCGATCTTCTCGGCCTCCTTGTGGCTGATGGGATTTTGGGCGGCCTTGTGGTCTTCCTCGGCCAGGAAGCGGGCGGCCTCCAGCGCAGCCATGCAGCCCATGCCCGCCGCCGTCACGGCCTGGCGGTAGACGTCGTCTGTGACGTCGCCGGCGGCCCAGACGCCTTCGATGGCCGTCGCCGCCGTGCCCGGCTTGACGACAAGATACCCGCCGGACTTGGTCTCCAGCTGACCCTGGAACAGCTCTGACGAGGGCGCGTGGCCGATGGCGATGAAGACGCCGTCGGCGGGAATTTCGCTAAATTCGCCGGTCTTGACGTTCTTCAGGCGCACGCCGGTGACGTTGCGGGCGACGCCGTCCACGACCCCGACAATCTCCTCAACGGCCGAGTCCCAGATCACCTTGATCTTGGGGTGGGCGAACAGGCGCTCCTGCAGGATCTTTTCGGCGCGGAACTCGTCGCGGCGGTGAACCACGGTGACGGTCTCGGCGAAGTTGGTCAGGAACAGGGCTTCCTCGACCGCGGTATTGCCGCCGCCGACGACCACCACCTGCTTGCCGCGATAGAAGAAACCGTCGCAGGTGGCGCAGGCGGACACGCCGAAGCCCTGATATTTTTGCTCGCTCTCCAGCCCCAGCCACTTGGCCTGGGCGCCGGTGGAGATGATGACCGTTTCGGCCAGGATTTCCGCGCCTGAATCGAGCGTCAGGCGGAAGGGGCGCTGGGACAGGTCGGCCTGGGTCACGATGTCATGCAGGACTTCCGTGCCGACATGTTCAGCTTGGGCCTGCATCTGCTGCATCAGCCAGGGGCCCTGGATGGTCTCGGCGAACCCGGGGTAGTTCTCGACGTCCGTGGTGATAGTGAGCTGGCCGCCAGGCTGAAGCCCGGCGATCATCACCGGGTTCAGCGAGGCGCGGGCGGCGTAGATGGCTGCGGTCCAGCCGGCGGGGCCGGAACCGATGATGGCGACGCGGACGTTACGAGCTTGGGTCATGGCGCCTATTTAGGCGCTGATTCCCTGAAGCGCGATCCCGGTTCGACATTTCACGCCCTGCGGCGCCCAGAGGGCGTCAGGCGTGCGCCAGCTGGCCCTCAGAACTGCGGGCGGCGCGCAGGTTCTCCAAGGTGTCGGCGACGTCGGACAGGAACGCCTCACGGCGCGCAGCCGCCTCGGCGGGGTCGGTGCCGTTGCGCATGACGCGGCCGTTGAAAACGGCGGCCTCTTCGCGGATTCGGGCCACCAGTGCGGCGAGGTGTCCCTTGCCCTTATGTTGGTCCATGACTTGGGCGTGGTTGTCGGCATCTCGCAGACGCCGGGCCAGAGCATCATCGACATCCTGTCCCAACTCGGCGCGGCCAGCCATCTGGCTGAAGTCGTGGGCGTACATCCGGATGAAGTTTTCTACGATCAATTCGAAGCGTCCTTTCGGTGGAAAAAGAGCCACAGAGTTCAAGGCGCGGTCGGCCGCCCGGCGGTTCCGCCGTCGGATGGGGGCCGGGTTTTGCCTTGATGCCTACATATGGGGATGGCGAGGGCGGTTCGCCACCCTAGCCGGGCGGGTCCCCACTCAGCGGGTCTGCAGGGCCGCCAGGATGGCGCGGGCGGCGCGTTCCGTCTCGTCCAACGGCGCATAGGTCCACGGCGTCATCGCCCCGTCAAAGGGGCGGGCGGCGCCGCGCGCCTGAAGGTCGGCGTGCAGGCGGGCGAACTTGCCGGACGCCTTCTTCGCGACCATCGGCAGGATATGGACGGGCTTGCCGGTCGAGGCGGCCTCGGCGGCCATGTTGGCGCTGTCCTCGGTGACGAGGATGTGGTCGGCGGCGTCGAGCATGGCGAACAGGGGGTTGTCGCCCTCGCCGTTCCAGATCCAGCCGGGCAGGGCCGACAGGCGCTCGGTCATCGCCGCCTTGGCGGCTTCCGGCGTGCGGCGCGAATAGGTCAGCAACAGGGAGCCCTTCGCAGCGGCGACGGCTTCGGCGATGCGCTCGGCCAGATCGGCGGCGTGAGCGGGCGGCAGTTCGAAGGCGGAGGAGGTTCCGCCGATCATCACCGCTACGCGCGGATGGGGCAGGGGGGCGATGCGCGCGGCGAAGGCGGGCGCCGCTTCGGCCAGTCTTGCGCGCGTGATGCGGTGGGGGCTGCCGGTGATCGACAGGACGTTGGGGCCGCTCAGGCGGTCATGGGCCGGGGCGACGATCAGGTCATAGCGGTCGTTGCGCCAGCGCGGGTCCTGGGTCTGGACGACGAAGGTCTTGCCGCCGCTCCAGTCGCGCACGCGCGCCGACAGGGGCAGGCTGGCGCGGCCCGTGGCGATCCACAGGTCGGGCCATTGGGTCACGGTGCGGGGATCGAACGACCCCGGCGCCAGCATGGCGGGGGACTTCAGCGCCGAGGGGAGCCGGTCGAAGGCGGGGCGCCAGCGGACCTGCTTGATCTCGATCTGCGCGGGGGTCAGGCGGGCGACGGCCTCGGCCAGGCCCAGGGCCTGGTTCTGGATGCCGGTTCGGCCGTCGGAGACGACCCAGATGGCAAGAGGGGCGCTCACCCCTCTCCCTCCCCGTCCCGGGGAGGGTGGTCGCGCAGCGATCGGGAGGGGAGGGCCGGGTGATACGAACGCGGCGCTTGAATAGCCAAGCCGCCCCCACCCGGCCTCGCCTGCGGCTCAGCCACCCTCCCCGGGACGGGGAGGGAGAGGCTTTGTGTTACTTCCACTCGACCTTGAGGATCTCATAGGCCTTCACGCCGCCGGGCGTGTTGACCTCGACCACGTCGCCGACCTCCTTGGAGATCAGGGCGCGGGCGATCGGCGAGGCGATGGAAATCTTGCCCAGCTTCACGTCGGCCTCGTGTTCGCCGACGATCTGGTAGACGCCTTCTTCCTCGGTGTCCTCGTCCACGAAGGTGACGGTGGCGCCGAACTTGACCTGGTCGCCCGACAGTTTGGACACGTCGATGACCTGGGCGCGGGACAGCTTGTCCTCGATCTCGGCGATCGAGCCCTCGATCCAGCCCTGACGCTCCTTGGCGGCGTGATATTCGGCGTTTTCAGACAGATCGCCATGCTCGCGGGCTTCCGCGATGGCGGCGATCACGCTGGGTCGCTCCACCGACTTCAATTGCTTGAGTTGGTCGTCGAGGGCGCGATAACCCTCGGCCGTCATCGGCACTTTTTCCATTGTGTCGTGAGTTTCTTGCTACGCCCGAAGACAGATGAGAGACGGTTTGGTGCACCGCGGCCACGGGGGCGTCGCGTGACCGGCCAAAGAAGGTAGGGCGCCCCGCGCCCAAACTCAAGATGGGCCAGGCAGGTCGCTGGACGTTGTTCGTCGCGGCGGGACAGCGCAAGCCGCGCTTCGCCGCCCCTTCTATTCGCTAGACGGCGGCCGTGGCAGACGATCTTTGCCGAAGGCGCGGCGCAGAGCCGTCCAAGCGATAAAGCCCAGCGCCGCCAGCGCCAGCAGCATGAAGGCGCCGGAGACGACGGCGACGCCCGTCGCGATAAAGGCGATGATGAAACAGACGGCCGAAAACAGGGCCGCGATCACTTGGATTACAGACAGGCGCATGGGGGTGTTAACGCCTCACGGATCGCCGGGTTGCGACTGAGGTCAGCGCCGGGGCCTGCGTCGCGACGCGGGGGCCGCCTTGACCGCAGGCGCTTCCTCAACGGGGCCGCGACGGCGCTTCCACAACTGCCAGGCTATCCCCGCCAGAGCGATCTTGCCCATGTGGCGGCCCATCATCGCGCGGCCGCGACGCGACAACAGCAGACTGCTCGCCAGGGTCGGCAGGCTAGGCAGGAACATGGGCGCGTCTCCGGACGGAAAGGGAATGTTCCTGCCTCAACGACCAGGACGCCGCCCGGTTCATCAGCCTTTACCGTTTCGGCATCAGGGCCTCGGCGGCCAGCACCGAGCCTTCGACGCCCAAGGTGACGGCGGGCTCGGGCGTGATGCGGAACAGGCCTGAGTGGTGGCCCGGCGCGCCCTTGACCTGATCGGCCGGGGTGCCGCCGACGCGGAAGTAGACGCCCTTCACCCCCAGTTCCGGGGTGACGAACTCGGCGAAGTCCTCGGCGCCCATGCCGGTGCGCGGATTGTCGATCAGGACGCCATCGCCCAGACCGGCCGTTAGGGCCTCGCGGACGCGGGCGGCCGTCTCGGCGTCATTGATGGTGGGCGGCGTGTTTTCCAGCGGCGATCGCACGACGGTCGGCAGCTTGTCTTCGGGCACGCCCAGGGCGCGGGCGGTGTTCGCCGAGATGCGGTCGATGCCGTCCAGCAGCTTGGCGCGAACCTCGGGGCTGTCCGAGCGGACCGTCAGCTGCATGTCGACGCGGTCGGAGATGATGTTGTGTTTAATGCCGCCCTTGATGGCGCCGACCGTGACCACGGCGCCCTCCAGCGGGCTGGTTTCGCGGCTGCGCAGGGATTGCAGCGCGACCACGATATGCGAGGCGACCAGGATCGGATCGACCCCCAGGTGCGGCGAGGCGCCGTGGGTGGCGACGCCGTGCACGGCGATGTCCACGCTGTCCGAACTGGACGAGGTGATGCCCAGCGGCACGCCGATCCGACCCGTCGGCGTGTCGGACGAGACGTGGAAGGCCAGGGCGTAGTCCGGCTTGGGGAAGCGGGAGTAGAGGCCGTCCTGCACCATGGCGCGGGCGCCGAAGATGCGTTCCTCGGCCGGTTGGGCGACCAGCACCAGGGTGCCGGACCAGTTGGCCTTGCGCGCCTGCATCTGGCGCGCCGTGCCGACCAGGGCGGTGATGTGCACGTCGTGGCCGCAGGCGTGCATGACGGGCTTCTCCACCCCGTCGGTGTCGACCTGACGGGCGGTGGAGGCGTTGGCGAGGCCCGACTTCTCCTCGACCGGCAGGCCGTCCATGTCGGCGCGGATCATGACCGTGGGGCCGGGGCCGTTGCGCAGGACGGCGACCACGCCTGTGCCGCCGACGCCGGTGGCGACCTCATAGCCGAGAGCGCGCAGCTCCTGCGCCATGCGGGCCGAAGTCTGGACTTCGAGGCCCGACAGTTCGGGGTTGCGGTGGAAGTGGTCGAACAGGGCGCCGAGGTTGGCGTCGTAGTCGGCCTTGACGGCAGCCTTCAGGGCGGCGTCCTGCGCCACGGCGGGCGCGGCGCCTGCGGCCAGAACGGCAGCCAGAACGGCGGTGAGCGTGGTCTTCTTCATAATGGCGTCCCCTCCAATGTCACGCACGACCTTAGCCGCTGGTGGGGATCGGGCAACCGGGGAAGGGCGTTCCCCGCCGTCATCCTCGGGCTTGACCCGAGGATCCAGCCGTCCGCCTGCATGAAGTCGGCAAGGAAGAGCGCGGCGCTGCACTGGATCCTCGGGTCAAGCCCGAGGATGACGGCGGAAGGCGGAAGGCGGAAGGCGGAAGGCGGAAGGCGGAAGGCGGTGGGGGGAAGCGCGTGAAGCCGCCCCTCCACCGCTTCGCGGTCCCCCTCCCCATGAAATGGGGAGGAAAGGAAAAAGCCCCCGACGATCGCTCGGCGGGGGCTTTCTGGTTAAGGACTGAGCTTGATCTCAGTTGTAGCTCTGGATCGGACGCACATCCATTTCGCCGTGGCGGACGGCGGCGATGCCCTGGGCCGCGGCCAGGGAACCCGCGGCGGTGGTGTAGTAGGGGATCTTCATCATCAGGGCCGTGCGGCGGATGGAGAAGCTGTCGGCCAGGGCCTGCTTGCCGTCCGTGGTGTTGAAGACCAGCTGGACCTCGCCGTTCTTCATGGCGTCGACGATGTTCGGACGGCCTTCCAGCACCTTCTTGACCAGGCCGACGTCCAGGCCCCGCTCGCTCAGATAGGCGTGGGTGCCGCCGGTGGCGATGACGGCGAAGCCCTGGGCCAGCAGCGTCTTCACCGCCTCGACGATGAAGGGCTTGTCGGCGTCCTTGACCGAGACGAAGGCCGTGCCCTCGGTCGGCAGGATGGTGCCGCCGCCGGTCTGGGACTTGGCGAAGGCCCGGGCGAAGGCGGGGGCCAGATCGGCCTCGCCCTCACGCTTCCAGTCCAGGCCCATGACCTCGCCGGTCGAGCGCATTTCCGGGCCCAGGATGGTGTCGACCCCGGCGAAGCGGGCGAAGGGGAAGACGGCTTCCTTGACGGCGATGTGGTCCAGTTCCTTGTCGACCAGGCCGAAGGAGGCCAGCGGAACCCCGGCCATGACCTTGGCGGCGATGGCGGCGACCGGCTGGCCGATGGTCTTGGCCACGAAGGGCGCCGTGCGGCTGGCGCGCGGGTTGACCTCGAGCACGAAGATGCGCGGGTTCTCGCTGTGCGGCTCCTCGATGGCGAACTGCACGTTCATCAGGCCGCGCACCTTCAGGGCCTTGGCCATGGCGGCTGTCTGGCGCTTCAGCTCGGCCACGGTCTCGGGGCGCAGGGAGAAGGGCGGCATGGAGCAGGCGCTGTCGCCCGAGTGGACGCCGGCTTCCTCGATATGCTCCAGCACGCCGGCGACGAAGACGGTCTCGTCGTCGCACAGGGCGTCGACGTCCACCTCGGTGGCGCGGTTCAGGTAGTGATCGATCAGCACGGGGTCGTCGCCCGAGACGCGCATGGCCTCGTGGACGTAGCGGTCCAGCTGCTCGCGGTCGTGGACGATCATCATGCCGCGGCCGCCCAGAACGTAGGACGGGCGCAGGACGACCGGATAGCCGACCTCCTCGGCCTTCTCGGCGGCTTCCTCGGCGGAGCGGGCCAGACCGTTGGGCGGCTGGATCAGGCCGATCTCGTTCAGCATCTGCTGGAAGCGCTCGCGGTCCTCGGCCAGGTCGATGCTATCGACGCTGGTGCCCAGGATCGGCACGCCGTCTTCCTGCAGCGCATGGGCCAGCTTCAGCGGGGTCTGGCCGCCGAACTGGACGACCACGCCGATCAGCTCGCCCTTGGAGCGCTCGACGTCGATCAGCTCCAGCACGTCCTCGGCCGTCAGCGGCTCGAAATACAGGCGGTCGGAGGTGTCGTAGTCGGTCGAGACGGTCTCGGGGTTGCAGTTGACCATGATGCTCTCGACATCGATGTCGGCGAAAGCGAAGGCCGCGTGGCAGCAGCAGTAATCGAACTCGATGCCTTGGCCGATGCGGTTGGGACCGCCGCCCAGGATGACCGCCTTCTTGCGATCCGAGGGGGCGGCCTCGCAGGCCGGGACCTGGCCCAAGGCGCCGGTCTCATAGGTCGAATACATATACGCGGTGGCCGAGGCGAACTCGGCGGCGCAGGTGTCGATGCGCTTGAACACCGGGCGCACCTCCAGGGCGCGTCGGGCCTTGCGGACCTCGCCCTCGGTCTTGCTGGTCAGGGCGCCCAGGCGGGCGTCGGAGAAGCCCTTGGCTTTCAGCTTGCGGAAGTCGGCCGCCTCGGTCGGCAGGCCCTGGACGCGGACATGGCCCTCGGTGCGCACGATGTCGGCGATCTGGCGCAGGAACCACGGTTCATACGAACAGGCGGCGTGGACCTCCTCGACCGTCAGGCCGTGGCGGAAGGCCTGGGCGATGACGCGGATGCGGTCGGGCGTCGGCAGACCCAGGGCGCGGATCACCGCCGCCTTGACCGAGGCGTCGTCCTCGGCGCCGGTCACGCCGTCGATCTCGATGTCGTCGAAGCCGTTGAGACCGGTCTCCAGCCCGCGCAGGGCCTTCTGCATGGATTCCTGGAAGGTGCGGCCGATGGCCATGACCTCGCCGACCGACTTCATCGCCGTAGTCAGCGACGGCTCCGAGCCCGGATATTTCTCGAAGGCGAAGCGCGGGATCTTGGTGACCACGTAATCAATGGCCGGCTCGAAGCTGGCCGGGGTCACCATGGTGATGTCGTTCTTCAGCTCGTCCAGCGTATAGCCGACGGCCAGCTTGGCGGCGATCTTGGCGATCGGGAAGCCGGTGGCCTTGGAGGCCAGGGCGGAGGAGCGCGACACGCGCGGGTTCATCTCGATGACGACCAGACGGCCGTCCTTGGGGTTGACCGCGAACTGGACGTTCGAGCCGCCCGTCTCGACGCCGATCTCGCGCAGCACGGCGATCGAGGCCGCGCGCATCATCTGATATTCCTTGTCCGTCAGGGTCATGGCCGGGGCGACGGTGATGCTGTCGCCGGTGTGGACGCCCATCGGGTCGATGTTCTCGATCGAGCAGATGATGATGCAGTTGTCCGCATGATCGCGGACCACCTCCATCTCATATTCCTTCCAGCCCAGCACCGACTCTTCGATCAGGACTTCGGTGGTCGGCGACAGGTCCAGGCCCCGCTCCACGATCTCGTGGAATTCCTCGACGTTGTAGGCGATGCCGCCGCCGGTGCCCGCCAGGGTGAAGGACGGGCGGATGATGGCCGGCAGGCCCACGAAGGCCAGGGCCTCGTCGGCTTCCTCGATGTGGTGGATGGCGCGCGAGCGGGGCGATTCCAGGCCCAGCTTGTCCATGGCGTCGCGGAACTTCTGACGGTCCTCGGCCTTGTCGATGACTTCGGCCTTGGCGCCGATCATCTCGACCCCATGGCGGGCCAGAGCGCCCGAGGCGTTCAGCGCCAGGGCGGTGTTCAGCGCCGTCTGGCCGCCCATGGTGGGCAGCAGGGCGTCCGGCTTCTCCTTGGCGATGATCTTCTCGACCATCTCGGGCGTGATCGGCTCGATATAGGTGGCGTCGGCCACCTCCGGGTCGGTCATGATGGTGGCGGGGTTCGAGTTGACCAGGATGACCCGGTAGCCTTCCGCCTTCAGCGCCTTGCAGGCCTGAACGCCGGAATAGTCGAACTCGCACGCCTGGCCGATGACGATCGGACCGGCGCCGATGATCAGGATGGACTTGATGTCTGTGCGCTTGGGCATCGGCGTCTACTCAGTTCGTCACGACCGCGCACTCCCAGCCGTCGTAGTCGAGCTGGAAGGCCGCGGCCCAGGTTTGCATCATGGCCGACACAGGCGCAAAAGACGCCTCGTCGACCGGCATGGTGGTCTCCAGGACGGTCATGTCGCCCTGGCCCCGCGTCAGGAAGCCCGCACGGCGGGCCACCTCGCACAGGTCGCCGTGCGCCTCTTCCTCGCCGTAGAAGTAGAACAGCGTATGGCGCGGGGTGATCCCGCTGTCGCCCTGCTCTGCGAGCGCGGCGCGCACCATGGCGTCCTTTTCTTCATGACTGGTCAGGGCGGCGGTCTCCACGCGCGCAGACGGCCGGGCGCGAGCGCTGTCGCGGCCGATCCGTTCGGGTTGTCGGTTAAGCGGCCCGTTTAGAGAGGAGGGGGCCGGGGGGCAAGGGCTTATCCCCCCCGAGCGCACAAGAAAAAGGGGCGGCCCGTAAGGACCGCCCCCAAGAGTTTCAAACCTCGTCCGTCCTTTAGAAGGGACGGAAGTTCAGGCCGACGAAGAAGCGACGGCCGTACGGGTCGAAGTTGGAGTAGATGGTGGTGCCCAGGATGTCGCGCTGTTCGGCGTCAAACAGGTTCACCACGCCGGCGCGCAGCGTCAGGTCGTCACGCACGTTGTAACGCACGGTCAGATCGTGACGGACGAAGTTGCCGGTGTCCATCTGGTCGGCCAGACGCGAGTCCGCGTTGTTCACGAAGTCGCGGGCGCGGACGATGTTGGTGGCGGACTGCCAGTCGGCGGTCCAGTTCACGTTCCAGATGTCGTTCGGACGCCAGGACAGCGACGAGGCCATGCGGACGCGCGGGTAGGCGTTGGTGCCGCTCAGGCCGATGCTGGCCGCCAGTTCATTGTAGTCCGACGGATCCGCCTCGTTCAGGTACTGCTTTTGCTCGATCAGCCACGAGCCTTGCAGACGCCAGTCGAAGGAGCCCCAGTTCTTGCCCCAATCCGCAGTGTCCCACGAATAGTTGGCGCCGAAGTCCAGACCGCGGGTTTCCAGGGCCGCGTAGTTGAACGAACGCTCGATGAAGCCGCCGATGGGATCGCCCGAGGGGGCGCCCATGCCGAACGGAATGTTCGGGTTGTTGCGGAAGATCGAGTTACAGGCGTCCATGTTCAGTTCGGCGCCGCTCACGCAGTTGGCGGCGATGCCGGCAGCCGACACGGCGGCGATGACCTTGTCGATGCGGATTTCATAGTAATCCAGCGACAGGGTCAGGCCCGGGACGTAGCTCGGCTGATAGACGGTCGAGAAGGTGAAGGATTCCGACTCTTCCGGCTTCAGGTCCGGGTTGCCGCCCGAAACGCCGGCGATGCCCGAGGTGTAGTTCGGACGGAAGTCGTCGGTGTTGGTGGCGGTTGCGCCGGCGAAGTCGAACGACAGGCCCTGCTGTGCGGCCAGGGCCGTACAGTTCTTCACGCGGTTGGCCTTGATCTCCTGGTCGTCCAGATTCGCGATGTTGGCCGTGGCGCACGGGTCGCTGAAGTTGTTGGCGAACGTCTGGCCGTAGGGCGAGTAGTTCTCACCCAGGTTCGGCACGCGGACCGAAGTGTTGAAGCTGGTCTTGAAGGTCAGATCGCGGATCGGACGGTAGACCAGGTTCACGCCGTAGACATCGACGTTGCCCACGGTCGAATAGTCGGCCCAGCGGTACGAGCCGCTGAGTTCGGCGTATTCGCCCATGAAGGAGTCGCGGAACAGCGGCACGGAGACTTCCGCGAACAGTTCCTTGGACTCATAGCTGACTTCCGGGAAGTCGGCGCCGGTGTTCAGGAACAGCAGGCGGTCGCCGGCCGTGGTGCTGCGGCCGACGGCCGAGGTGGTTTCCTTGCGCCATTCGCCGCCGAAGGCGAAGCCCAGGTTGCCGGCGCCCCAGAAGTCCCACAGCTCGGTCGAGATCGAGCCGAGGAGCTGGTGCTGCTCGTTCATTTCCTCGACGCGGACGAAGGCGTCGACGTAGTCCAGAGCTTCGGCCGACTGGTTGCCGGCGCCGAAGATGTTCAGCGGGGTGCACTGGGCGATGGCGTTGCGGCCATACTCGGTGTCACGCAGGTCGCCGCCACGGACCTGGTCGGCGATTTCGGCGACGCCGCGAGCGTTCAGGAGGGTCGAGCGGCAGACGATGGCGCCGGGGGTTCCCAGCAGGCCCGTCGTGTCGACCACGGCGTCAGCGGCCAGGGCCATGCGCTGCACGTCCACGCCACGCTCGATGTTTTCGATCTCGACCTTGCCGTAGGTGTAGCCCAGATCCCACGACAGGGACTTGGCGAAGCCGATCGGACCGTGGTCGCCGTCGAAGCCGACGACGTAGCGCTGCAGGTCGCGGGTGTTCTTCTGCGAACGCTCGGGACCGAAGAAGCTGTGACGCGCGATCGGCAGGGCTTGCGAACCGATCAGCTCGCCGGCGTTCTGGGCCGTCGGCGGGGCGTAGATGTCGATCTTGTTGTTGGCGATCGCGCTCTTCATCGACTGCGGCAGGAAGGCGTTGTCGTCCCAGCGCAGGTCGAAGGCCGAGGTGGCCCAGATCGAGTTTGCTTCACCGGCTCCGTAGGAGTCGTTGTCCAGGTCGACGTCGAAGAACGTCGGCTGGCCGCGCATGAAGGTTTCCTCGGTGATGTATTTGGCCGAGGCGTGGAAGTTGATCGAGTCGGTGACCTTGAAGTTGGTCCCGACCTGATAACGCTGCGATTCCGACGCCGGAATGCGGCTGTAGCCGGCGACTTCGCCGATCGGCATGCCGTCGCCGCCGATGTTGTACGGGCGGTTGATGCCGACGTTGCCGACGCGTTGACCGAAGTTGGCTTCACGGGCCGCGCCGCCGTCATAGACGAAGGTCTTGCCCGGCATGATGCCGTAGCAGTTGGCGGCGTAGGTGAAGTCGCCGTCCGAGAAGCAGTTCTGGTACGGGACGTTCGGGTTGGTCAGGTCGCTGGGACGCTGCAGGTTTGCCAGGGTGGTCTGACCCCACGGCAGGATGTCCAGGCGGTTCAGGCCGTAGAAGACCTGGGCGTCCAGACGGCCGTCATACGAATTGTTCGTCGGGTCGGCGTCGATGGCCAGACGGGCCGGGCCGCGACGGATCCAGTCGATGTCCATCGAGTCGACGTTGTCGATCTTCTCATACTCGGCGTGAGCATAGACGTTCAGACGGTCGTCGAAGAAGTTCTTGCCGATCAGGCCCGAGATGCGGCGGGTGGCTTCGCCGTTGTCGTTGATCTGGCCGTAGTTGGCGTCGATCTCCAGGCCTTCGAAATCCTTCTTGAGGATGAAGTTCAGCACGCCCGAGACGGCGTCGGCGCCGTAGACCGACGAAGCGCCGCCGGTGATGATCTCGACGTTCTGGATCAGCAGACGCGGGATGGCGTCGACGTCGACCGACAGTTCGCCGCCCGAAGAGCCGACGTGGCGACGACCGTCGACCAGCGTCAGGGTGCGGTTGGCGCCCAGCGAGCGCAGGTTGGCCAGCGACAGGCCGCCGGTGTTCAGGCTGGAGCCGGTGGTGTCGGACGGCACCGTCGAGTTCTGCAGAGCCGGGATGGTGGCCAGGTAGTCGATCAGGCTGGTCTGGCCGGTCGACAGGATCTCTTCCTGCGTAACCTGGATGATCGGGGTCGGCGCGTTGGCGGCGCTACGACGGATACGCGAACCGGTGACGACGATTTCGCCGACTTCAGTGGCTTGGGCGTCCGACGCGGGCTGTTCAGCGACCTGGGCCGAAGCAACGCCAGCGGCGGCGATGGCGCTGATCAGAACAGTGCTGCCCAGCAAACGGGAGCGGGTAATACGCATACAGTTAAGCCTCACATTGCGACACGGTACGAACCATGATCCGCCACAGGATTGCCTCAACCAGATGAGGTCAAGTTGCATCGCTCGCATGAGGGCCGAAGTACGACGGTAATGTTGCCGTGTTGCAAATTTGGGACGAAATCTGTCCAATAATGACGAGATAACGGCACGTTATTGTGACAAATGGGGCGAACTATGTTTGAAAGTGGGCCAGGTAACCTGGTTATGGGTCGACTGTCTGAAGCCAGTCTGACACTTCATCGAAACGGCTCAGGCTGACGAAACGAGGATGGCCTTCGGGGGCTTCGGCCAACTCGTGCGCCCATGTGATCGGGTATGGGATATGGATTCCCCAGGCGCCGGCCTCGATGGCGGGCAACACGTCCGATCGAATGGAATTGCCGACCATTGCAGCGTCGGCGGGGGCGACGCCGTGACGGGAAAATACCGTTTGGTAAGTTCCCCGGTCCTTTTCCGACACAATTTCGACGCCCGAGAAGTAGTCGCCCAGTCTTGAGGCGGCGAGCTTGCGTTCCTGGTCCATCAGGTCGCCCTTCGTGATCAGAATGAGGCGGTAGCGCGTCGACAGATCGGCGACCGTCTCGGCGACGCCTGGCAGCGTCTCGACCGGGTGGACCAGCATTTCGCGCCCGGCGGCCAGGATTTCCCGCACGATGTGGGGCGGGGCCGAGCCGTCGCACAGCTCCATCGCCGTCTCCAGCATCGACAGGGTGAAGCCCTTCACGCCGTAGCCGTAAAGACGAAGGTTGCGCCGTTCGACCTGCGCCAGGCGGTCCATCATCACCGGCTCTTCGGCATGGTCGGCCAGCAGTTCGGCGAACCGCTTCTGGCTTAGGCGGAAGAGAGTCTCATTGTGCCAGAGGGTGTCGTCGGCATCGAGGCCGACCGTGGTGATGCTCATGGGGGCGTCGTCCAGGCGCGAGGGGGCTGCCCGCTTCCTAAACCCGCGTGGATGGCGAAGGTAGGGCGTCATCGGTCCAGAGGCGGTTCAGCGGCGTATTCCCGGCGACAGGCGCGCGCGAAAGGCGAAAGAAATGAGGACGGGTTCGGCGATCATCGTGGGGGTGTCGGGCGGCGTGGGGAGGGCGCTGGCGCAGCAACTGGGTCAGGCGGGCGACCGCGTGGTGCACGGCCTGTCGCGTACGCCGGCGGCGCCCATCGAGGGCGTGACGCACGGCTATCTGGATCTGGAGGATGAGGCCAGCATGGCCGCCGCCGCCGCGCGCATCGCCGAGGGTCCTGCGCCGACCCTGGTCATCGTGGCGACCGGGGTGCTGCACTCCGGCCAAACGCCCGAACGGAGCTGGCGCGAGTTGTCGGCGGAGCATCTGATGCGCGACTATCGGATCAACGCCGTGGGGCCGGCTTTGGCGGCGCGTCACTTCCTGCCCTTGCTGCCGCGCGACGAGCGGGCGGTGTTCGCGGCCCTGTCGGCGCGGGTCGGGTCAATCGGCGATAACCGGCTGGGCGGCTGGCACAGCTATCGCGCGTCCAAGGCGGCGCTGAACATGATCCTGAAGACCCTGTCGGTGGAACTGGCGCGCACCCATCCGCAGGCGGTGGTCGCGGGCCTGCATCCGGGCACGGTGGACACGGCCCTGAGCGCGCCCTTCCAGCGCGGGGTCAAGCCCGAGAAGCTGTTCTCGCCCGCCTTTTCCGCCGCCAGCCTGCTGACGGTGATCGAGGGGCTGACGCCGGCCGACAGCGGCGGCGTATTCGCATGGGACAGCGCGCGAATTCCCGAGTAAAGGGCGCGTATGAGCCAACTGGACGTCCTGCCCGAACCGTCGCGCCGCATCGGCTGGGGTCTGGCCGCCCTGGTGGTGGCCGGCAATATGATCGGATCGGGCGTCTATCTTCTGCCCGCCACCCTGGCGCCGACCGGCAGCAGCAGCCTGATCGGCTGGATCGTCTGCGGCGTCGGGGCCGTGACCCTGGCGCTGGTGTTCGGCGGTCTGGGGCGAATGCAGCCCGAGGCCGACGGCCTGTCGGATTTCGCCCGGCGCGGTCTGGGGCGGTTCCTAGGCTATCAGACGGGACTGGCCTATTGGGCGGCCTGTCTGACCGGCAATGTCGCCGTGGCGGTGGCGGGGACCGGCTATCTGGCCTTCTTCTTTCCGGCGCTGAAGGAGCCGCTGTGGGGCGCGCTCAGCAATCTGGCGCTGATCTGGCTGACCACGGCGGCCTATGCGGCCGGATCGAAGACGGCGGCGCGCTTCGGGGCGATCACCCTGGTGCTGGGGCTGATCCCCATCGGCCTGGCCATCATCGCCGGCGTCATCGCCTTCAGCGGCGACACCTTCGCAGCGTCGTGGAGCCCGGCGGGCGAGCCGCTGATGAAGACGGTTCCGGCGTCGCTGGCCGTGATCTTCTGGGCCTTCCTGGGCGTCGAGAGCGCCGCGGCCCTGTCCAGCCAGGTGAAGAATCCGGCGACCGATGTCGGCCGCGCCTCGCTGGGCGGGGTTTTGCTGGCCTTCGTCGTCTATGTGGCGGCCAGCGTGGCGGTGTTCGGCGTCATCCCGGCCGATGTCCTGGCCCATTCCACCAGCCCTTACGCCGATCTGGTGGCGCGGGTCATGGGAGCCTCGGTGGCAGGCCTGGTGGCGGCCTGCGCCGTCATCAAGGCGACCGGCACCATCGCCGGCTGGACCATGATGGGCGGCGAGACGGCGCGCGCCTCGGCCGAGGCGGGCTGGCTGCCGCGCTGGTTCGGCGGAGCGCAGAAGGGCAAGACGCCCCTGTCCAACCCCCTGATCAACGGCGTCATCATGAGCGCCATGGTGATCGCCAGCGCCCAGCCGACGCTGGGCCAGCAGTTCGGCGTGCTGATCGGCGTGACCTCGGTGTTGACGCTGTGCCTGTACGCCCTGTGTTCGGTAACGCTGTGGAAGCTGACGACCAAGCCGGGCTGGCGTCTGCTGGCCGTCGGCGGAGCGGTGTTCTCGGCCTTTGCGGTTGCGGCGGCGGCGGGCGGGTACATCTGGCCCAGCGTCGGCTTCTTCGCCGTGACCAGCCTGGCCTGGTTGTGGGTTCGCAAGCGCCAGGGGCGCTTCCAGACGGCATAATCGCAGGCCGTGTTGACACGGCCCCTTCATCTCTTTAGCGACCCCGCCGTTTGTCCGCCCGTATTCACTGCTAGGAGCCCTGCGCCATGACGACTCAAATCCTGTCCGGCGCCACCGGCGTCCTCGTGCTCGCAGATGGAACGGTGCTGTCGGGAATCGGCGTCGGGGCGACCGGATCGGCCGTGGGTGAAGTCGTCTTCAACACCGCCATGTCGGGCTATCAGGAAATCCTGACCGATCCTTCGTACATGAGCCAGATCCTGGCCTTCACCTTTCCGCACATCGGCAACGTCGGCGTGAACCTGGAAGACGTCGAGCAGATCGGCGAGGCGCCTGAGCGCGCCGCGCGCGGCGTCATCCTGCGCGACGTGCCGACTGAGCCGGCCAACTGGCGCGCCACTGGAAGCCTGGATGGCTGGATGGCGTCGCGCGGCGTCATTGGCCTGGCCGGCGTGGACACCCGCGCCCTGACCCAGCTGATCCGCGACAAGGGCGCGCCGCACGCCGTCATCGCCCACGACCCGGAAGGCCGGTTCGACCTGGAGGCCCTGACGGCCCAGGCTCGCGACTGGAAGGGCCTGGTCGGCCTGGACCTGGCCAAGGACGCCTCGACCACCCAGGCTTTCGAATGGACCGAGGGCGCCTGGGAATGGCCGACCGGCTACGCCAAGCCTGAGGCCGGCGACAAGTCGGTGGTCGTCGTCGACTATGGCGTCAAGCGCAACATTTTGCGCGCCCTGGCCTCGACCGGGGTGAAGATCACCGTGGTCCCCGCCTCGACCACGGCCGAGGACATCCTGGCCCGCAATCCCGACGGCGTGGTCCTGTCGAACGGTCCGGGCGATCCGGCCGCGACTGGCGAATACGCCGTGCCCGAGATCAAGAAGCTGCTGGATAGCGGCAAGCCCCTGATGGGCATCTGCCTGGGCCACCAGATGCTGGCCATCGCGCTCGGCGCCAAGACGCTGAAGATGGAACAGGGCCACCACGGCGCCAACCACCCGGTCAAAGACTTGACCACGGGCAAGGTCGAGATCGTGTCGATGAACCACGAGTTCTCGGTCGACGGCGCCAGCCTGCCCGAGACGGTGGTTGAAACACATGTGTCGCTTTTCGATGGCACAAACTGCGGCATCGCGATGAAGGACCGTCCGGTGTTCAGCGTGCAGCATCACCCGGAGGCCTCGTCGGGTCCGACCGACAGCCTCTATTTGTTCAAGCGTTTCGTGGATTCCATGAGGGCGTAAATGGCTTCACCGGCGGCGAAGTCGGCCTATCTGGGCTGGGTAACCGCCGCGATCGCGGGCGAGAGGGGGGCCTCTCCGACCTTTGCGGCGGCTGAGCATGATCTGATCCTGGGCTACGCCACCGGCTATGAAGCGGCCGATGTGGCGGTCTTTGTGCGTTCCTTGCGGGCGGTCTACGCCGGGCCCGTCGTGCTGGTGACGGATCAGGAGCCGGCGCTTCTGGACTTTCTGGCGCAGCATGGCGTGGAGTCTGCGCCGCCGCCTTCGGCCTGCAACGGCGTCTGGCGTCCGCATCCCGTAATGCAGCGCTTCGCCGCCTTCGACGCCCTGATGAGCGAGCGGCCCTGGGCGCGCCAGGTGTTGCTGACGGACGTGCGCGACGTGGTCTTTCAGGCGCCGCCGTTCGATCCGCCGCCGCAGAAGCTCGAGTTCTTCGTCGAGTATGACGGCGGGCTGAAGGGGCATGCCTTCAACATGAAATATCTGCGCGGCGTCGGCGGCGAGGCCGTGGCGCGCGCTTTGGCGGACAAGCCATGCGTCTGTGTCGGCACCGTCGTGGGGCCGCGCGCGTGCATGATCCGTTTTTGCCGCACCTTGTTGATGCTGGCGGCCATCCCCCGGTCGGAGATCGGCGGCGCCTTCGGAGCGGATCAGGCGGCGTGCAACATCGCTCTGCACCTGGGCCTGATCGAGGGAGAGACGCGGCCCAACTACGGCCGGATCGCCACCGTCGGCCTGACGCCCGGCGACGCGCTGTCGCTGGACGGGACGGGCCGGATCGTGAACCCGGACGGCGGGGTCAGTCCGATCGTGCACCAGTATGATCGCCACCCGGCGCTGATGGCCGCCATGCACGAGCGCTGGGGTCAGGGTTTCGAGGCGCGCGAGCGGCGTCGGGGCAAGAGCCTGTCCGAGCGGGGGCGCAAGCTCAGAGATTCCGTCGCGCGACGCCTGCCGGAGCTGCGCTGAGGCGCCCTAGGGCAGGAAGGCCGGTTCGGCGCGACGCAGGGCGGCGGCCTTGCTGACGGCGACGCAGGCCGCATGCAGCCAGTAATCGGCGTCGTCGCTGCGGTTCTCCTGACGCCGGAGCCAGCCGCGCTGACGGCGCAGGGCGGCGTTGGCCAGCAGGCGGGCGTGTAGCGCGCGCGGGTTGAGCAGGGGAACAGCGGGAGAGCCGGGGACGGCGACGGCGTCGGGGCCTTGGGGCTCCACCGCCGGGCGGGCGATGGCGATGAACATGAGAATACCCATCTGAAAACGGCGGTGGTCGCGGTCTGCGACGGGGCCGTCGGCAAGCGTCTCCGTTTCTCGGAGACGTTAGAAGAATCCACAGATGCTGTGGATAGTTCCGCTGTTATACGAGAAATATTGTTCGTAATCAGATGGTTGTGGCCGCATTGCGGTCAATATGGTTAATGAAGTCCTAATGTCTCGGCGGAGCAAGGACCACCGTGGCCGGCGCCTGCTCGCCGGATCGACGGCCTGTGGGGCGCGGTTCGGACGGGTCGACGCGCCGGTCGAAGGCGCGGCCGGCCAGGGCTTCCGCCTCGCCCGTCTGGAACAGCGCGGTCATATGAGCCTGGGTGAAGTCCAGGGTGTTGGCCTCGGCGTGGTCGGGGATGGCGGCGACCGCCAGCGTCAGATCATAGCGCCGGGCGAACTGGGTGATGGCCGTCAGATCCGAGCGTTGCAGGGCCTTCATCATGGTGTCGAAGCTGCGGGCGGCGATGCTGATGGCCGAGATGCGCGAGACTTCGAAGCGCGGGTCCCACTTGCCGTTGACCACGATCCAGATGCGGGCGTCGTCCAGCGGGCGGACGTTCGGCGCGTCCAGCAGCAGGGCCTGGGGCACCACCAGGAAGCTGGACACCGTGCCGCCGTCCACGTGCAACTCCTGAATGCGGCGCCCCTGATGCTCGACATTCAACAGTACGGGCGGAAAGGCGCCGGGGATGCTGGCCGAGGCGATCAGCACATTGACGAACAGCAGACGCGAGGCCTCGTCGTTTTGCTGGGCGATGGCGCCCATGTCCCAGACGACCTGGGTCTGGGTGTCCAGGCTGGTGGTCGAGACGTAGAGGCGACGGCCCTTGCGATGCTCCTCGGCGATGGCGGTCAACAGCTCGGGCGAGATGTTGTTCAACACCAGGTTGGTCAGGGGCTCGGGCTTGAACACGCCCGGCAACGTCAGGGCCAACAGGCCGCGCGATTTCAGCAGATCGTCCGTCTGTCCGCTGGTGTAGGCGTGCTCCAGCGCCGCGTCGAACCTAGAGCCGGCGAAGACGAAGGGGGCGATCAGGGCGCCGGTGGAGACCCCGGTCACCACCTCGAACTGGGGCCGGTCGCCGGCCTGGCTCCAGCCGACCATGACGCCAGCGCCATAGGCGCCGTTGGCTCCGCCGCCTGACAGGGCCAGGATGTCGAACGTCCCGTCCGTCGCTGCGTTCTGGGCCCTGACCGTCTCACGCACGAAGCGGTCGCGCGCCTCTGCCGTCAGGAAGTCGTAGCGCCACGGCGGGCTGGCGGCGGCCAGATCGGCGGCGTCGAAGGCCGGGCGCGGGATCGTCTGGCAGGCGCCGAGCGTCAGCAGAACCGCCGGCAAGAGCATCAGGATCAGAAGACGAAGACGGCGCATGGTCGCAAAGGCTCCGGCGAGGCTTGAATGAGTTAAAGCCCAGACGCTCGCCCGAAGGAAGTCAGCGGTTGTCCCCGCACTTATCCCCAGGCGAGGTTTTGCTCGGGGGCCGTCCGTTCGGCGCAGCGCCTGGGGCTGGCTTTCGCCCGCCATCGGACGGCATAGGTCCAAGGTGCGATTTGACGAGCGGTTCATTGAAGAGCTGAAGGCCCGCCTTCGGCCGTCCGACATCATCGGGCGGACGGTGAAACTCAAGCGTCAGGGACGCGAGTTCGTCGGCCTGAGCCCCTTCTCGAAGGAGAAGTCGCCCAGCTTCTTCGTCAATGACGACAAGGGCTTCTTCCACGACTTCAGCTCGGGCAAGCACGGCGACGTCATCACCTTCCTGCAGGAGACGGAGCGGCTCAGCTTCGTCGAGGCGGTCAGCCGACTGGCGGGCGAGGCCGGGATGCAGTTGCCTGCCGAAGACCCCCATGCGGCCGAGCGCGAACAAAAACGTCAGGGGCTGGCCGACTGGATGGACCTGGCCCAGAAGTGGTTCGCCGCCAATCTGCGCCGCAACGTCGGCAAGGTGGCGCGCGACTATCTGGAAAAGCGCGGCCTGCCCGAGGACCAGTGGGAGCGCTTCGGCCTGGGCTATGCGCCCAACGACCGGGAGGGCCTGAAGCAGGCGCTGGTCCAGCGCGGGGCGCGGCCGGGCGACCTGGTCGAAGCGGGGCTGCTGATCGCGCCCGAAGGCGGGGGGCAACCCTACGACCGTTTCCGCGACCGGCTGATTTTCCCGATCCTGGATGCGCGCGGGCGCATCGTCAGCTTCGGCGGCCGGGCGATGAACCCCGACGACCGGGCCAAATATCTGAACGGGCCGGAGACGTCGCTGTTTCACAAGGGCGCGACCCTCTACGGCCTGCCCGAGGCGCGGCGGATCATGGGGGCCGAGAGCCGGGGCGAGCAGGGGATCATCGTCGTCGAGGGCTATATGGACGTCATCGCCTGTCACCGGGCGGGGCTGCCGGCTGTGTCGCCGATGGGCACGGCCCTGACCGAAGAGCAGATGGCGGTGCTGTGGCGCGTATCGTCCGAGCCGGTGCTGAGCTTCGACGGCGACGCAGCGGGCCTGCGCGCCGCCTATCGCTCGATCGAGCGGGCCCTGCCGCTGCTGAAGTCTGGCAAGTCCTTCCGCTTCGCCCTGCTGGAGGGCGGGCAGGATCCGGATGATATCCTGAGGGACAAGGGGGCGCCGGCCCTGCGCCAGGCCATGGCGTCCACGCGGTCCTTCGCCGAGGTGCTGTTCCGCCGCGAGGTCGAGGCTGAACCGCTGGACACGCCCGAGCGCAAGGCGGGGCTGAAGGGGCGGCTGCGACAGGCGGCCAATGCGGTGCAGGACAAGGATCTGGCGGAGCAATATCGCCGCGACCTGTTCGACCGTTTCGACGCCCTGTTTCCGCGCCAGCCGCGGCCGCAGCCGCAGGGCGGTCGACCGGGACCGGGCGGGCGCTGGCGCGGCCCGCCGCCGCTGCAGGGGCAGACCGCCGAGGGCGCCCAGGCCATGCAGGCCCTGTTCCGCTCCATAGAGCCGATCGCGGCGGCTCTGGCGCACGGGGCGCTGGACGACCCGGAGCGGCTGGACGACCACATGGAGGCGGTGGCCCGCTACGGCTTCGGCGATCCGGCGTTGGACGGGCTGGCGCAGGAGATGGTGCGCCTGCGTTTCTCAGGCCGGACCCTTGACTCCGCCGCCCTGCGCCGCCATCTGGCCCAATCGGGTCATGACGCCATGTTGCGCGAGGTCGAGAAGGCGGCGGCGAAGTCCGGCGCGCCATTCCTGGCTACAGACAAGCCCCTCGGCGAGGCGAGGACCCGGTGGTCGCAGGCGTTCGACGCTCTGACCCGCGCAGCGGCGTTGGACGAGGCGCTCGCTTCGGCAAAGTCGGAGGCCCACAAGGCTTTCGACACCTCGGCTTTCGCTCTGGTGAAGGCCGAGCGCGATGCGTTGCGACGGGCCATCAAGACCGGAACGATATGGGAAGACTCGGCTTCTTCGTAGTGAACGAAGTTGTCGGGCGTTGTATTTTCGCCGCAGGGGCCTGATCACCCCCCGTCGGCCGTGGAGACAGACTGAATGAGCGCGCAGACCGAGACGCAGGACGCCGAAACCAACGCCGACGGGCCCCTGCTCGATCTCACCGACGCCGGGGTGAAGAAATTCATCCGCCAGGCCAAGACGCGCGGCTATGTGACGATGGAGGAGCTGAACAAGGTCCTCCCGTCCGAGGAAGTCACGCCGGACCAGATCGAAGACATTCTGGCCATGCTGTCGGAGATGGGCGTCAACGTCGTTGAAGCCGAAGAGGACGCCGCCGAGGCGACCGGCACCGACGTGGCCGCCGCCGCCGAGACCTCGGTCGCCGAGGCGCCCGCCAAGTCCGCCTATGACCGCACCGACGACCCGGTGCGGATGTATCTGCGCGAAATGGGCACGGTCGAGCTGCTGAGCCGCGAGGGCGAAATCGCCATCGCCAAACGCATCGAGGCCGGCCGCGACGCGATGATCTCGGGGCTTTGCGAAAGCGCCCTGACCTTCGAAGCCATCATGGTGTGGCGCGAAGAGCTGGCCAACAACCGCATCCTGCTGCGCGAAGTCATCGACCTGGACGCCACCTACGGCATCCTGAACCCCTCGTCCCTGCCGCATAACCAGCCCGCCCCGGCCCAGCCGACCGGCGAGCCGGACGGCGACGGCGAAGAGGATGACGAGGACGATTTCGACGACGGCGGCGCCATGTCGATCTCGGCGCTGGAAGCCGAGCTGCGCGACGGCGTCATGGAGGTGCTGGACGCCATCGCTCTGGACTTCGGCGAGTTCCGCAAGTTGCAGGACAAGCTGGTCGAGGCGCGCCTGAAGGGCGATGTCCTGACCGCCAAGGACCAGAAGACCTATGAGTCCCTGTCGACGGCGATCTCGGACCGTCTGAAGACGATGAAGCTGAACAACGCCCGCATCGAGGCGCTGGTCGAGCAGCTCTACGCCATCAACAAGCGTCTGATCGGTCTGGAAGGTCGCCTGCTGCGTCTGGCTGACGGCTACGGCATCTCGCGTCCGGAATTCCTCAAGGCCTATTTCGGCTCGGAGACCGACCCTAACTGGGCCGAGCGCATCAAGGAGATGGGCGTCCGCTGGACCAAGTTCAGCGAAAACGAGACCAGCCAGATCGCCGACATCCGTAGCCGGATCGCCGCTGTGGCGTCCGAGGCCGGGGTGCCGATCGACGACTATCGCCGCATCGTCCAGATGGTTCAAAAGGGCGAGCGCGAGGCCCGTCAGGCCAAGAAGGAAATGGTCGAGGCCAACCTGCGCCTGGTGATCTCCATCGCCAAGAAATACACCAACCGCGGCCTGCAGTTCCTGGACCTGATCCAGGAGGGCAACATCGGCCTGATGAAGGCCGTCGACAAGTTCGAGTACCGCCGCGGCTACAAGTTCTCGACCTACGCCACCTGGTGGATTCGTCAGGCGATCACCCGCTCGATCGCCGACCAGGCGCGCACCATCCGCATCCCGGTGCACATGATCGAGACGATCAACAAGATCGTCCGCACCCAGCGCCAGATGCTGCACGAGATCGGCCGCGAAGCGACCCCGGAAGAGCTGGCCGAACGCCTGGCCATGCCGCTGGAGAAGGTCCGCAAAGTGCTGAAGATCGCCAAGGAGCCGATCAGCCTTGAGACGCCCATCGGCGACGAGGAAGACAGCCACCTGGGCGACTTCATCGAGGACAAGAACGCCATCCTGCCGATCGACGCCGCCATCCAGTCGAACCTGCGCGAGACGACGACCCGCGTGCTGGCCTCGCTGACCCCGCGTGAAGAGCGCGTCCTGCGGATGCGCTTCGGCATCGGCATGAACACCGACCACACCCTGGAAGAGGTCGGCCAGCAGTTCTCGGTCACGCGCGAACGCATCCGTCAGATCGAGGCCAAGGCCCTGCGCAAGCTGAAGCACCCCAGCCGGTCGCGGAAGCTGCGGAGCTTCCTGGACTCCTAAACGATCAAAGGGCGGCTCCGACGGAGCCGCCCTTTTTTCTCCTCCCCATGACATGGGGAGGTGGATCGGCGGCGAAGCCGTCGAGACGGAGGGGCTGCTCGCTTCCGCTGTCGCAAAGCCCCTCCACCACTTGGCTGCTCCGCGCCGCCCTTCGGGTCGTGGTCCCCCTCCCCACGATGTGGGGAGTAGAGCGCCGCTTACTGCTTCTCGTCGAAAACCGTCTCGAACCCGCCCCACATCATGCGCTTGCCGTCGAAGGGCATGTCCATGTCGGCCATGGCGGGGTCGTCTTGCATCTTGGCCCAGGCGTCGTCGGCGGTCTTTTTGTCGGGCCAGATCAACCAGGAGAAGACGACGACCTCGCCGTCCTCAAGCTTCACCGACATGGGGAAGCTGGTGACCTTGCCGTCGGGCACGTCGACGCCCCAGTTCTCGACATGGGCCAGGGCGCCGTAGCCCTTGAACAGCGGCCAGGCGACGCGGGCGGACTCGATGTAGCGGTCCTTGTTCTCGACCTTCACGGGGGTCAGGAAGCCGGTGATGTAGGTCATTTTAGCTCTCCTTCGGAGGGTTGGCCCCTATCGCTCGCCGCGCGGCGGCTCGCTGCTTGAGGGGCGGGGCGGATAGTCGGGGCAGGCGCAAGCTCAGGCTTGGTGGAAAGCGACAGTTCAGGTCGGGTCGAGAAGGCGGAGCCTTCTGACCGCGGCCCACTAGGAAGAAACCGCATCAGCGGCGGCGTCGAGGGCGCTGATGTCGATCTTGTGCATGGTCATCATGGCCTCGAAGGCGGCCTTGGCGCGGGCGGGGTCGGGATCGTCGTAGAAGGCCATCAGGCGACGCGGCGTGATCTGCCAGTTCACGCCCCAGCGGTCCTTGCACCAGCCGCAGGCGCTTTCAGCCCCGCCATTGCCGACGATGGCGTCCCACAGGCGGTCGGTCTCGGCCTGATCCTCGGTCATGATCATGAAGGACACGGCCTCGGTCTGAGGGAAGATCGGGCCGCCGTTCAGCCCCATGTAGCGCCTGCCGGCCAGGGTGAACTCCACCACCAGTTCGGCGCCTTCGGGATTGGACGGATTGTCGGCCGGGCTGGCGACGACGCGGTCGATGCGGCTGTCGGGCAGGCCGAGCGAGACGTAGAACTCGGCCGCCTTCTTCGCCTGGCCCAGGTCGTACCAGATACAGGGAATGATCTTGTCGCTCATGACGCGCCCTCCTGCGGCGAGAGATTTTCGGCGACCTTGGCCAATTGGTCGGCGGCGGCGCCCCACCCGGTCTCGAAGCCCATGTCGCGGTGGGTCTGCATGGCTTTTTCGGTCCAGTGGCGGGCGCTGGCCGTGTAGCGCGTGCCGTCCCCTTCGGGCTCGAAGGTGTCGATGCGGACGAAGTTCATGTCGCCGGGCTGCGGGATCCAGCCCTCGGTGAAGGCGCCGGTCGTCACCAGCAGGCGGCTCGGCTCCACCTCCAGGACCACGCCGCGATACTCATGCCGCTCGCCCTCGGGCGACTGCATGACGACATCGGCGCGGCCGCCGGGGCGCAGGTCATGGTCAACCGACACCGTGCTCCACGGGCGCGGGGTGAACCATTCGGTCGCGTGCCGGGTCCAGGCGCGCCAAACCCTCTCCGGCGGGGCCTGGATGAAACGGCTGACGCTGAGTTCGTAAAGCTCGCTCATGGCTCAGCCTCCGCCGACCTGGGAGGCGAAGCCTTCCGGACCTTGCGCAGCGGCTTCCGGGTCCATCCACATGATCTCCCAGATGTGGCCGTCGGGGTCGGCGTAGCTGCGGCTGTACATGAAGCCGTAGTCCTGTTTGGCGCTGGGGTCGGCCTGGCCGCCGGCCTGGGTCGCGCGCTCGACCGCGGCGTCGACGGCCGCGCGGCTGTCCTCGGACAGACAGAGCAGCACCTGGGCCGTCTTGTGCGCGTCGGGGATGGCGCGGTCGGTGAAGGTCGCCCACTTCTCATGGGTCAGCAGCATGACGTGGATGGTCTCGGAAAAGACCATGCAGGCCGCCGTCTGGTCCGAGAACATCGGATTCATCTTTGCGCCGACCGCCTCGTAGAAGGCGACGGAGTGCGGCAGGTCGGCGACCGGCAGGTTGACGAAGATCAGCTTGGGCATCGGCGGGTTCCTCCCTCTGCGCGGCCCTCCCTCCCCGGACGGCCTGCCCTGTAGTGTGGCGATTTCTGCGCCTCGATGTTATGTTAGTCAACTATGCAGTTAGAAAAAGTAACTAATGAGCCCTTGTCCCGTGCTCGCCGGTATCACGACGCCTGCGGGGCGGCGCACGGGCTGGACCTCGTGGGCGAGCGCTGGGCCTTGCTGGTGATCAGAGAACTCATGATGGGGCCGCGTCGTTTCAGCGATCTGCGAAAAGACCTGTGCGGCCTGTCGGCCAATGTGCTGACGCAGCGGCTGGAGGGGCTGGAGGCATCGGGCGTGATCCAGCGCCGTAAGCTGCCGCCGCCCGCCTCGGTCCAGGTCTATGAGCTGACCGACTGGGGCTATGAGATCGAGCCGGTCTTCATGGTGCTGGGTCGTTGGGCCGCGCGTTCGCTCCAGCACGACCCGACCCTGCCGATCAGCGCCGTCTCCGTCATGCTGTCGTTCAAGACCATGTTCGACGCGGCGCGGGCCCAAGGCGCAACGATGCGGCTGGGCTTTGTGCTTGGCGAGGACCCGATGGTCGTGACGGTCGCGGGCGGCGTCATCGACGCCATGCGCGGCGACGTCGAGGGTTGCGATGTGGTGGTGCGCGCCCCGGCTCGGGCCGTTGCGGCTGCCGTTTACGGCAAGGCCCCGCTGCAGGCTCTGGAAGGCGAGGGGGCGATGGCGGTCGAGGGCGATCGGGCGGTGTTCGAGCGGTTCGTCGACTTCTTCCACCTGCCTGCCAAGGCAGGGTAGGGGGCCGTCCTGTTTCCCGCTCCGGTGGGGAACGCGGGTCGATTTGTGAAAATCGGCCCCACCGCGGCCGTTATTCGTGTATAGGGAGCGCCTTTCCCGACGCCCGGCAGGCTGCGACGCCTCGCCGGGCGCGGCCGTTTAACGGTCGCCTCATCTGAATTTCCAGGCCCTTCATGCCCTTTCCCGCGATCCATCCCGCGCTTGACCGCGCCTTGCTGAACAAGGGCTATCTTGAGCCCACGCCGGTCCAGGCGGCCGTGCTGGAAGGCCACGGCGAAGGCGATCTGCTGGTCTCGGCCCAGACCGGCTCGGGCAAGACGGTGGCCTTCGGCCTGGCCGCAGCGCCGACCCTGCTGGGCGAGGACGAGCGGTTCGGCCAGGCGGACACGCCGCTGATGCTGGCCATCGCCCCCACGCGCGAACTGGCGCTGCAGGTCGCGGCCGAGCTGGAGTGGCTCTATGCCGAGGCGGGGGCCAAGATCGTCACCTGCGTCGGCGGCATGGACGCCCGCAAGGAGGCCCGCGCCCTGAACCACGGTGCCCATGTCGTGGTCGGCACGCCGGGCCGTCTGAAGGACCATATCGACCGCGGGGCTCTGGACCTGTCGGCCGCCCGCGTCGTCGTGCTGGATGAAGCCGACGAAATGTTGGACATGGGCTTCCGCGAGGACCTGGAATACATCCTGGAACAGGCGCCGGAAGAGCGCCGCACCCTGCTGTTCTCGGCCACCATCGCCCGCGACATCGCGATCCTGGCCAAGCGCTATCAGAAGGACGCGGTGCGCATCGACACCGTCGACCGCAGCCAGCCGCACAACGACATTGAATACCGCGCCATGCGCATCGCGCCGAACGAGATCGAGCGCGCCGTGGTCAACGTCCTGCGCTATTTCGAGGCGCCGGGGGTGCTGGTCTTCTGCTCGACGCGGGATTCAGTGCGTCACCTTCAGGCCTCGCTGCAGGAGCGCGGCTTCGCCTCGGTGTCGCTGTCGGGCGAGATGGGCCAGCGCGAGCGCAATGAGGCGCTGCAGGCCCTGCGCGATCGCCGCGCCCGCGTTTGCGTCGCCACCGACGTGGCCGCGCGCGGTCTGGACCTGCCTGACCTGGGTCTGGTGATCCACGCCGAACTGCCGATCAACAAGGCGACCATGCTGCACCGCTCGGGTCGCACCGGGCGCGCGGGCAAGAAGGGGATCTCGGTCCTGCTGGTCCCGCACAGCCGTCGCCGCAAGGCCGAGATGCTGCTGGGTTCGGCCGGGGTCGAGGCCGTCTGGTCCGGCGCGCCGACCGCCGAGGAGATCCGCGCCCAGGACGAACAGCGCCTGCTGGCCGCGCCCGTCTTCGCCGAGGAAGGCTCGGACGAGGATGCTGGCCTGATCGAGACGCTGGTCAAGGAGCGCACGCCGGACGATCTGGCCCGCGCCCTGCTGGTGCTGCTGCGCAAGAACCTGCCGGCGCCCGAAGATCTGAGCGATCCGGGCGAAGGCCCGCAGCGCAAGCCGCGCCGCGAACGCGATGCGGCGGGCGGCGACGACTACGCCCCTGCCCCTTGGCCGGGCGACCGCCTGCAACCGGACGAGGTCCGCTGGTTCCGCCTGGACATCGGCCGCAACCGCAACGCCGACCCGAAATGGCTGATCCCGCTGATCTGCCGCATCGGCGGCGTGACCAAGCAGCAGATCGGCTCGATCCGCACCTTCCCGGAGGAAACGCGGTTTGAGATCGCCCTGAGCCACGCCGACGCCTTCGCCCGCTTGGCTGAGATGAGCAAGGAAGAGGCCCGCATCACCCCGTCCGAGGCGCCGACGCCCGGGTCGATGAAGGGCGCGCGCAATCGCAATGCTGAACGGGACGGCGACGCTCGCCCCTACGCCAAGAAGCCCTTCCGCCGCGACGAGGACGGCCAGAGCCGCCCGCCGTTCAAGAAGAAGCCGTGGAGCCCTGACGGCGACGCGGCCCGCAGCGCGGATGGCGAACGCCCCTTCAAGAAGAAGCCCTATGCGCCCCGCGCGGATGCAGCGCCGGGCGAAGGCGGTTTCAGCAAGAAGCCGAGCTTCAAGGACAGGAACGACAAGAAGCCGTTCACGCCCAAGCCGGGCTTCAAGGGCAAGCCGGACTTCAAGGCGGGCGCCAAGCCTTTCGCCAAGGGGCCGAAGGGCAAGCGGGCTTAAACACCCGCGGTTGTTTCCGTCATCCCGGCCGAAGCCTCTCTGGCGAGGCTTAGAGCTGGGGACCGCCCAGAGGCTGGCGTCCGTATTCCGAGCCGTCCCGGATAGCGGCTGCGCCGCTTCCGGGATGACGGGGAGAGGGGCTCTCTTGCCCCCGGCGCGATCCGGGGGCAGGCTGGGGCCCATGAGCATCGAGCAACCCCAAGGGCGGTACGCCTCGTTCGAGGCCTTTTACCCCTATTATATTCATGAGCATTCCAACCGGACGTGCCGCCGCATCCATGTGGTCGGGACGGGGCTGGTGATCGCGGCCTTCGTGGCGTTTGTGGCGACGCGCAACGCCTGGTGGCTGCTGGCCATGCCGTTGGTCGGCTACGGCTTCGCCTGGGTCGGGCATTTCTTCTTCGAGAAGAACCGGCCGGCGACGTTCAAATACCCGCTGTGGAGCCTGATGGGCGATTTCCGTCTGTTCCTCGAGACGGTCAGAGGCAAGCGGAAGTTCTGAAGGCGCCTTTCCTCCCCATGAAATGGGGAGGGGAACCGCGAAACGGTGGAGGGGCAGGAACGGCGAGTCCTGTGCGGGCGGTCAGGTTTTAGGGCGCGGAACCAAGCAGCCCCTCCGTCACGTCGCCTCCGGCGTCGCGCCACCTCCCCACTGCGTAGGGAGGAGAACAAAAAAGGGCGGCCGGTTCGATCCGGCCGCCCTTTTTGTCGTCAGGCTCAAAGGCCTTAGTTCGAGGCCGTTTCCCACGCCGGGGGGCAGCCGTCGAAATCGCCCGCGTCGGCGATGGTCAGGGTCTTCATGTTCAGGGTCCGGGCCTGCTGCATCGAGCCGCGGCCGTGGCCGGTGTAGAGGTCGACCTTGGCGCCCTTGATCGCGCCGCCGGTGTCGGACGCATACCAGTAGCCGTCGTGCACCGTGCCGTCGCTCATGCGCAGACCCACGGTCTCGCGGATGAACAGCTTGGTGCGGCGCGGGATGACGCGCGGGTCCACCGCGACCGTGCGCATCGGAATCGGTCGGCAGCCCAGGGAATCGTTGCCCGTCGCTCCGCCGCCGCCGGCGTGATAGAGGCGGGCCGAGGCGCGCCAGTCGGGATCGCCGGCCATCAGCTCAAGCTGTTCGGCCGACAAATCCGCCGTTTCGACGGATTCGATGGAACCAGGGGCCGTCGCGGCGGCTTCTACGATTGCGGCGTCGCGGACGACGGCGGTTTCGTACGGGACAGGCTCTCCGGACCCGGAGAAGGCCATGGTCCACAACATGGCAAGCGCGGCGGCCGTGCTCAACATCGTTCAAACTTCACGCAGCACCGGTCCCGACACGCTCCGGCACGGCGGTTTTTGACGGCCAATTACGGCGCAATTGCGGCGAATGAGATCAGTCGCTGTATCGATAGTGGATAAGGCGCAAATGGGGCCAGTCTATCGCCGGTCGGTCTCAGACTATCATGACTATATCATATCAGTATTGACCCGATTTAAGTTCTATACTTTGACGAGCGTCTGCGTCGTTAACGACTTGATCGTTCTCGCTAACACTTTATTGGCAAGAAAAGCTGGCGATAACGACAAGATAACGGCGGCGTGATGGGCGCTTCGGCTGTCGTCCGGGGCGGGTAGAGGCGGGCGCCGGAATGGGATAAGCCGTCGTTTCCCCTTCTGAAATTTCCGATGGCGTCGCCCTATGAACCGACAAGTCAAACGACTGATGATTTCCGCCGCGGCCCTCATGCTGGTCGCGGTGCCCGCCGTTCAGGTCGAGGCGTGGGGCAGTTCGGGCCATCGGGTGATCGGCGTGGCGGCGATGCGCCACCTGCCGGGCGATCTGCCCGCCTTCCTGCGCACGGCCGGGGCCGCCGCCGACGTCGGCGAATATTCGCGCGAGCCGGATCGCTGGAAGGGCGCGGGCCAGCCCCACGACCGCGAGCGCGACACCGCCCATTTCGTCGACATGGACGATCAGGGCCGGGTGATGGACGCGCGCGGCATGACCATGGCCGATCTGCCGCGCCTGAAATCGGAATACGACGCCGCCCTGACCCGCGCCGGCCTGGACGTGGATAAGGCCGGCTATCTGCCCTACGCCATCATGGACGCCTGGCAGAACCTGGAGCGCGACTTCGCCTATTGGCGCGTGCTGAGCGCCGCCGAGGCGCGCGAGACGGACCTGGCCAAACAGGCCTGGTATCGCGCCGACCGTCAGCGCCGCGAGCAGTTGATCCTGCGCGACATCGGGGTGTTGAGCCACTTCGTCGGCGACGCGGCCCAGCCGCACCACACGACCATCCACTTCAACGGCTGGGCCGGCGAGACCAATCCGGAGCGTTTCACCACCTCGCGACGCACCCACGGCGACTTTGAAGGCGCCTTCACCAGCCGAACCCTGCGTCAGGATGCGGTCGAGGCGGCCATGATCCCGATGAGCATCGAAGGCTTCGACGTGCGGGCCCGCACGGCCTCGCACCTGAACGCCACCCTGGCGACGGTCATCCCCTTCTATCGCATGGAAAAGGCGGGCGCGTTCAACGACACGGACCCGCGCGGCGCGGTCTTCGTCACCGAGCGGCTGGCGGCGGGCGCGTCGGAACTGCGCGACTTCGTGTCGGCCGCCTGGCGCGTGTCGGCCAGCAGCAGCATCGGCTGGCCCGCTGTCAAGGTCGCCGAGGTCGAGGCTGGACGCGTCGATCCCTGGACCTCGATGGTCGGCGAAGACTGATCTCAGGCGAAGCGCGATTGATTCGCGCCGCGGCAGGCGGCACATCAGGCCGGTGAAACAGAGCCTGATCATTGATTGCGACCCGGGCGTGGACGACGCCACCGGGTTGCTGACCGCCTTCGCCTCGCCTGACCTCGACCTGCTGGCCGTGACTACGGTCGGCGGCAACGTCAGCGCCGCCAAGACCGCCCGCAACGCCCGGATCCTGCGCCAGATCGCTGGGCGCGAGGACGTGCCGGTCTATGCCGGCGCCGAACGGCCCCTGCGCCGCGCCCCGGCCGGGGCGGGCGAGTTTCATGGAGCTGAGGGGCTCGGCGACCTGACGCCGTTCGAGCCCGTGGCCCCGGTCGCCGAGGGGACAGCGGCGGGCGCCATCGTGCAGCAGGTGATGGCGCGTCCGGCGGGCTCCGTGGCCGTGGCGGTCATGGGGCCGATGACCAATCTGGCTCTGGCCCTGCGCGCCGAGCCCGCGCTGGCGGCGCATCTGGGACCCGTGGTGGCTATGGGCGGCGCGCGCGCAGAGGGCGGCAACATCACCGCCTCGGCCGAGTTCAACATCTGGGCCGACCCGGACGCGGCGGCCGAGGTCTTCGCCTCCGGCTGCCGCATGATCGTCATGGGGCTGGACGCCACCCACCAGGTGCGCGCGACGGAGGAACGGATCGCGGCCATAGAGGCCCTGCCCACGGCCTCGGCGAGGACGGCTGCGGCCATGCTGCGCTTCTCCCAGCGGGTGGAGCGTCAGATCGTCGGCTGGGACGCCGGGCCGCTGCATGACCCCTGCACCGTGGCCTGGCTGCTGAAGCCGGAGCTGTTCGAACTGGCCCCCTGCCGAATCGCGGTCGAGACCGAAAGCGAGCTGACCCGCGGCCACACGGCGGTTGAGTTCCGCGTCGAGGCGGCGAACGCCAACCACTTCTGGGCGACCAAGGCCGATGCGGCTGGAATCTTCGCCCTGATCAAGCAGCGTTTGGGAGAAGGCGCATGAGGATCACCGTCGTCGGCTCGATCAATCTGGACTTCGTGGCGGCCGCGCCGTCTCTGCCGGCGCCGGGCGAGACGGTGACGGGAGCCAGCCTGTCCCGACATCCCGGCGGCAAGGGCGCCAATCAGGCGCTGGCGGCGCGCCGGCTGGGGGCCGAGGTCAGTTTGATCGGGCGCGTGGGCGATGACGAGATGTCCGGCGCGGCGGTCGCCCTGATGCTGGCCCACGGGGTCGACCTGTCGGGGGTGGAGACGGACATTGCGGCCCCCACCGGGGTGGCGCTGATCACCGTCGATCCAACCGGCGAGAACCAGATCACCGTGGCCGCCGGCGCCAACCACTTCGCCACGCCGGAACAACTGCCTGCGCGCATCGAATGCCCGCTTATCGCCCAGCTGGAGCTGCCGATCGAGACGGTCGAGGCGGCGGTTGGGCGGGCGACGGACTTCGTCTGCGTCAACCTGGCGCCGGCCGCGCCGGTGTCGGAGGCGCTGCTGCGCCGGGCCGACCTGCTGGTGGTCAATGAGACGGAGGCCGCGTTCTACGGCGACGCCCTGCACGTCGGCGGGGGCATGGTGGTCGTCACCAAGGGCGCGCGCGGGGCGGTCATGTATCGACGCGGGGTCGAGATGGCCTGGGCCACGCCGCCGCGCATCAAGGCCGTCGATGCGGTGGGGGCGGGCGACGCCTTTGTCGGGGCGATCACGGTCGCGCTGCTGGAGGGCATGACGCCGAACGACGCGCTGCATTTCGCCTGTGCGGCCGGGGCGCTGGCGGCGACCCGACCAGGCGCGCAGCCGTCGCTGGGCGACCGCGCTGAAGTCGAGGCCCTGATGGGGAAATAAAACAAGCGCCGCCTTTCTCCCTCCCCGTCCCGGGGAGGGTGGTCGCAGCGAAGCGGAGACCGGGTGGGGAGGGCTTGGCTATTCAGTCGCGCGCCTTCATCGCCAAGCCGCCCCCACCCGGCTTCGGCCTGACGGCCTCAGCCATCCTCCCCGTCCCGGGGACGAAGAAATCTGAGCCTTAGTCCCGGTCGTACAGACGCATGACGGCCAGGGCGCCGATGGTGGTCAGAACCCCCAGGGCGAAGGCGCCGACCAGGGAGCTGGTGGCGGCGGCGGTGGAGACCGTCACCGGGCGCTTTGCGTACCATTGTACGATCTCGCCGGCATGGGCGTGGTCGATGCCTTCGTCATAGGCGTCGTCCAGATAGGTGTCGTCAGCGGCGGCCATCGGCGTCTCCCAATCATGCCCGCGCTTAATCCCCGGCGCGGTTCGGCGGTTCCCCTCAGGTGACAGAAGGGAGCCTGTCCATTAAAGGACCTGCCCCAACTTACAAATTCCTGTCGGGTGAGACCATGGCCGGCCATTCGAAATTCAAGAACATCATGCACCGCAAGGGGCGCGCCGATGCCGTGCGCTCCAAGCTCTTTTCGCGTCTGTCACGGGAAATCACCGTGGCGGCCAAGTCGGGCATGCCCGACCCGGCGATGAACCCCCGGCTGCGCCTGGCGGTGAACAACGCCAAGGCCGAATCGATGCCGAAGGACAACATCGAGCGCGCCATCAAGAAGGCCTCGGGCGGCGAAGTCGATGCGATGGAGGAGATCCGCTACGAGGGCCGCGGCCCCGGCGGCGTCCAGGTCATCGTCGAAGTCCTGACCGACAACCGCAACCGCGCCGCTTCGGGCGTGCGCTCGGCCTTCGCCAAGAACGGCGGGGCGTTGGGCGAGAGCGGCTCGGTCACCTTCATGTGGGACCGGGTGGGCAAGATCCATTACCCCGCTGAAGCGGGCTCCGAGGACGCCGTCATGGAGGCCGCCATCGAGGCGGGCGCCCAGGACGTCGAGAGCGATCTGGTCAAGCCGGACATCTATGAGGACGCGCCGGGCCACACCATCTGGACCGCCTTCGAGGACCTGAACGAAGTCGCAGAGGCCATGTCCAAGGTTCTGGGCGATCCCAAATCGACCTCCCTCGTCTGGAAGCCGCAATCGGAAATCGACCTGGCGGGCGACTCCGTGGGCGTCCTGTTCAAGCTTCTGGACGCGCTGGACGCCGAGGACGACGTGCAGCAGGTCTATTCCAACGAGAACATCTCGGACGAAGACGCAGCCAAATACGCGGGCTGATCCCTAGCTGCAGTCCGCAGACCAATCTGAGTCGGGCTCGGCGGCCCTGAGGCCGTCGAGCGTCGGGATGCGCCGTTCCGCGTCCGCCGTGACCGTCAGGGTGGACCAAGCGGCGCCTGTCGGCGCCTCGCGTCGATAGACGGTCATGGCAAAGGGGACGTGTCCCGCCGCCTCGACGCGGTAGACGGTGTTGGATTCGCCGGCGCCGAAGGCGTAGCAACCGACCGGGACGACGCGAGCGCCGCGCGTCCGCAAGGCCTCCACGACCTCATAGGGCACGGGTTCGCCGACGGCGGTCCACCTCAATTCCAGCACGGCGCCCGGTGCGCGACGCGCCACGGCCTTCACAGGTCCGATCGCGCCTTCGAACGCCTGGACGCCAGGGCGTGCGGGCAGCCAGCGCACGGCGGAGGTCCGCGCCTTCACATCGGCGGGATCCAGCGCGGCGGGCGTTCCCTCGACGAACGGGGCCAGGATGGCGTCGACCAGAGGATTGGAGCGCGTCACCGCCGGCCAGGTTTCGGCGCAGTAGGAGTCGGCCCAGTCGACGCCAGGATTCTGCGCCAGGGCGCGCTCGCGGCAGCGGCTCATGAAGTCGGCGCGAGCATCCTGGGGGAATGAGGCGGCGGACGCGGTGGCGCTCGCGGCGGCCGCCAGGCTCAGACCGGCGATGACAAGCAAGCGAAGGATACGAGGAGACATGGGACGGCTCCGACGTTTGTTCCAGGCCGCCATTATGCCTCAATTCTCGCCGGCGCGGGAGCCGGGAACTCACAAGCGTCACCACGGCTTCTAGAGGGTCAAGCCTGGCCGCTAGGGAGCTTTACGCCATGGACATCACCCAGCTGATCCTCGACGACCACGCCGAACAGCGGCGTCTCTTCTCGCTCATCGAGCAGATCGACGGCAAGGACGTAGAGGCGCTGGAGGCGGTGTGGGGGCGGCTGTCGGCGTTCCTGGACGCTCACGCCGAGGCCGAGGAACAGCATTTCTATCCCCAGTTGCTAAAGCTGGGCGAGGGGGCCAACGACGCCGAGGACGGCACGGTCGAGGGCGAGACCGAGGACGCCATCGAAGACCACAACAAGCTGCGCGACGCGGTCAAGGCCGTGGCCCAGCACAAGGTCGGCAGCAAGGCCTGGTTCGAGGCGGTGGGCGAGGCCAACGTCGTCAACTCCAAGCACATGGGCGAGGAAGAGCGTCAGGGGCTGACGGATTTCCGCATCAACGCCGACCTGAAGACGCGTCATGAGCTCGGCGTGCGCTACGCCGCCTTCCAGGCCCGCCACATCACCGGGGTCAAGCCGGTCAACAAGGACCCCGAAGCCTACGTCGAACAGCATGGTTGACGCGGCCTGGCTGGAAACGATCGTCCTGCCCATCGCCGGGGCGCTGGTCGCCGGCGGCGCGATCGGCTTTGAACGCGAGTGGCGGGGCCGGGCGGCGGGGTTCCGCACCCACATCCTGGTCAGCCTGGCCTCGTGCCTGTTGATGCTGGCGGCCATGACGCAAGCCGATTGGGCCTTCCGGGCCCTGCCGGACGAGAACATCGTCACCGACCCCACCCGCATGGCCCACGGGGTGCTGACCGGGATTGGTTTCCTGTGCGCAGGCGTCATCTTCCGCACGGGCTTCTCCATTCACGGGCTGACGACCGCCGCGTCGTTGTGGATCACCTCGGCCATCGGCCTGCTGTTCGGGGCGGGGCTGTTCGGTCTGGGCGCGGCAGGGACGGTGATTACGGGCCTGATCCTGATCTCGCTCAGGGTGGTGAACGCGCGCCTGCCGGATCGCACCCTGGCGGACGTAGAGGTACGATGGCGCCGCGACGCCCCCTCGCCGGAGGCGGAGGTCGAAGCCGCCCTGCGCGCCTTGGACCCGGCGTCTGCCCCCGATCGCTTCGAACTGATCGACGAGGGCGCCGTGGTGCGCCGCAGCTGGCGCGTCCGCATCGAGGGCGAAGGCGCGCTGAAGGCCTTGGCGGCGCGGCTGTCGGCCCTGCCTTCCGTCTGCGGCTATGTGGTGGATCCGCGCGACGACTGACGACTTGCCCGGCGCCCCGGCGCGGTTCAACCTGAACGGTCGTTGGGAGCGGTTGTGACATGGCGATTGACTGGGGCGTGACGCATTGGGGCGTCGAGGATCTGAGCCTGCTGGCGCCGGCGGCGGCCGCCATGATCGCAGGCGGCCTGATCGGGATCGAGCGGACCTATCACGGCCATCCGGCGGGGTTCCGCACCCATATCCTGGTCTGCATGACCTCCTGCGTGCTGATGCTGGCGGCCATGCACCAGGCCAGCTGGGGGTTCGTCGCCCTGCCGGAGCAGCGTCTGGTGATCGACCCGACGCGCATGGCGCACGGCATCCTGACCGGCATCGGCTTTCTGTGCGCCGGGGTCATCTTCCGCGAGCGCTTCTCGGTGCACGGCCTGACCACGGCGGCCTCGCTGTGGACCACCTCGGCCATCGGGGTCATGTTCGGCGTCGGCCTGTGGAAGCTGGGGCTGATCGCGGCGGGCGCGACCCTGCTGGTGCTGGCCATTCTGCGCTTTTTGGATGCGCGCCTGCCGCACGTCGGCGTGATGGACGTCACCCTGCGCTGGACGCGCGGCGCGGCTCCGGACGAGAAGGTGCTGCGCGCCTTGCTGGCCGACAGGGGGCTGAGACCGACCCGCATCGGTCACGTCGTCAGCCCCGACGGCCTGATCCATGAACACCACGTCAAGGCGCGCGGACCCATGCCGCTGCAGGTCGACGCCCTGTCCAGCGTCCTGGCCGAACAGGCAGGCCTGGCGGGCTTTTCAGTCATGCCCCGAGACGACTGAGCCGACGACTGCCGACGACCGAGGCTGACCGGCGAGCGCCCGGTCATTGTTCGCTAACCCTCTTTGGGGCAATAGGAACGGATGGCGAACGAAACGACTCGGATCCTGGGGCTGGACCCCGGCCTGCGCCGCACCGGCTGGGGCGTCATCGAAAGCGAGGGCAGCCGCCTGCGCTGGATCGCGCACGGCGTCGTCGCGCCCAATGAGAAGGCGCCCTTCTCCGAACGGCTGCTGCATCTGTTGGAGCAGGTCGGCGAGGTCTGCGCCGCCTATGATTGCGACGAGGCGGCGATCGAGGAGGTTTTCGTCAACGTCAATCCGGCCTCGACGCTGAAGCTGGGCCATGCGCGGGCGGCGGTCATGCTGGCCCCGGCGCGGGCGGGCCTTTCCGTCGCCGAATACGCCCCGACCCTGATCAAGAAGGCGGTGGTGGGGGCCGGCCAGGCCGACAAGAGCCAGATCGCCTTCATGGTGAAGCGGCTGCTGCCCGCTTCCGGCGAAGTGAAGGCCGACGCCGCCGATGCGCTGGCCGTGGCCGTCACCCACGCCCATCACCGGCGGTTCAAGACGATAGCAGTGAGAGGGGCGGCATGATCGGTCGTCTGCGGGGTGTTCTGGCCGAGGTCGGGGAGGCGGAATGCCTGATCGACTGCGGAGGGGTGGGTTATGTCGCGACCTGCGGGGCGCGGACGCTGGGCCGCCTGCCGGCGCCGGGCGACGAGACCACCCTGTTCATTCACAGCCAGTGGAGCCAGGATCAGGGGCCGCGCCTCTATGGCTTCCTGACCCGCGACGAGCGCAAGGTCTTCACCCTGCTGCAGACCATTCAGGGCGTGGGGCCGAAGGCGGCGCTGGGCGTGCTGGACGTGCTGCCGCCTGCCGAGCTGGCCGCCGCCGTCGCGCGTGAGGACAAGGCCGCCGTGGGCCGCGCCAACGGCGTGGGGCCAAAGCTGGCCCTGCGCATCGTCACCGAACTGAAGGGCAAGAGCCTGACCGACGGCGTCTTCGCCCCGACTGCGCCGGGCGTCCACGCCGAGGCCGCCGTCGCCGCCCCGCCGCCGCCCAGCGTCACGGGCGAGGCGGTCGCCGCCCTGCTGGGCCTGGGCATCGCCGAGGTCAACGCCCGCCGCGCCGTCGATCACGCCCTGATCAAGCTGGGCGAGGAGGCCGAACTGCCCCTGGTCATCCGCGCGGCCCTGCAGGAGCTGGGACGATGAGGGTCGCCCTCTTGCTTCCTTCTCCCTTGAGGGGAGAAGGTGGGCGCCGGAGGCGCTCGGATGAGGGTGCTGTGTCCGCGCGCTCTTCCGGAAAAGGTTGCGCCCGTGTCGGGCCTCACCCTCATCCGTCTCGCTGCGCGAGCCACCTTCTCCCCTCGAGGGAGAAGGCGAAATGACCGACGACCGCATCATCTCGCCCGCGCCCGCGCCCGGCGAACAGTATGACCGCGCCTTGCGGCCCCAGACCCTGTCGGAGTTCGTCGGCCAGTCGGCGGCTAAGGGCAATCTGAAAGTCTTCATCGACGCTGCGCGCGGCCGTTCCGAGGCGCTGGATCACGTCCTGCTGTTCGGGCCTCCGGGCCTGGGCAAGACGACGCTGGCGCAGATCGTGGCGCGCGAGCTGGGCGTGGGCTTCCGCGCCACCTCCGGCCCCATTCTGGCCAAGGCGGGGGATCTGGCGGCGATCCTGACCAACCTCGAACCGCGCGACGTCCTGTTCATCGACGAGATCCACCGCATGGCCCCGCAGGTGGAGGAAATCCTCTATCCGGCGATGGAAGACCATATGCTGGACCTGATCATCGGCGAAGGGCCGTCGGCGCGCAGCGTGCGCATCGATCTGGCGCCCTTCACCCTGGTCGGGGCGACGACGCGGGCGGGCCTGCTGGCGACGCCTCTGCGCGACCGATTCGGCATTCCGCTGCGGCTGGAGTTCTATACGCCCGAAGAGCTGACCGCGGTGATCCGGGGCGCGGCGCGCAAGATGGGCGCAGCCATCACCGAGGACGGGGCGATGGAGATCGCGCGCCGGGCGCGCGGCACCCCGCGCATCGCCGGGCGCCTGCTGCGCCGGGTGCGGGACTTCGCCGATGCGGAAGGGACCCCCATCGACCAACTGGCGGCGGCGCGGGCGCTGGCGCGGCTGGAGGTGGACGAGGCCGGACTGGACAGCCTGGACCGCCGCTTCCTCAAGGCCCTGATCGAAAACTATGGCGGCGGGCCGGTCGGCATGGACACGCTGGCGGCCGCCATCGCCGAGGCGCGCGACGCGGTCGAGGACGTGATCGAACCCTATCTGCTGCAGCAGGGCTTCATCCAGCGCACGCCGCGAGGCCGGATGGCCTGCGCCAGGGCCTATGAGCACCTTGGGCTGGAGACACCCGCCGCGCCGCCCGCCGCCGCCCCGGACCTGTTCGGCAAATAAGCCGCGACTCTTTCGCAACAAGGGCTTCACCTTGGCGGCGAAGCCGGTCATCCTCCGTTTTCCCAGAAGGAGGCGGTTTTGGCCCACCCTCGCAGGATGAACCGGATGATCGTCGCGCTTGGCGCGGCTGTCGTGGTGCTGGGCGGGTTCAGCCTCTATGCCGTCAATCAGGGCGCGCGCTTCGGGCCGCGTCAGACGACGCCGGCGGAGCGGGCCTTGTCTCAGGTGCGCGAGCAGATGGGGGCCGAGGCCGAGGTGCGCTATGTCGAGGCCGGGCGCGGCCGGGCGGCCTGCGGCTACGCCGGGCTGAAGGGCCGCAAGGAGGCGGTGGCCTTCGTCTCGCGGCCCAACCGCATCCTGATGAGCCACGATCCGCTGACCGGCGAGTTCGCGACGTTGAAATCGCGCTATTGTCCGGGCTTCGACGCCCCTGTTCCCGCCGCCGGCAAGAGCTGACCGACCATGACCGATCAACCCAGCGCAGGCCGTTTCGACGGCCGCGACCACCTGTTGCCCGTGCGCGTCTATTACGAGGACACGGACTTCACCGGCCTGGTCTATCACGCCAACTATGTCCGCTATTTCGAACGGGGGCGGTCGGACTTTTTGCGTCTGGCCGGGGTGGGACATGCGGACCTGCTGGAGCAGGATGAGCCGCTGGCCTTCGTCGTCTCGGACCTGGCGATCAAATATCTGAAGCCGGCGCGCATCGACGACGCCTTGGTGGTGCGCACCCGCTATGAGGCGATCAAGGGACCGCGCCTGATCATCCGCCAGACGGTCGAGCGGGACGGAGAGGCCTTGTGCCGGGCGGATGTCGTCGCCGTCTGCATCCACCTGGACGGACGGCCCCGGCGGCCGACGAAGCGGCTGGTGGAGCTGGTCACGCCCTGGCTATCGGGGACGGAATAGGCGCAACGTCTCCCTCCCCTTCATGGGGAGGGTGGCTGAGGCGAAGCCGAAGCCGGGTGGGGGCGGCGAGGCTATTCAGACGCCGAGGCTAAGACCACCCGGCCCTCCCCACGCGGTCGCTGCGCGACCACCCTCCCCATGAAGGGGAGGGAGAGGTGGAGCGCTTGTTTCCTCAATAACGAGGTTGTCACCCTTTCGCCTGATGACGCCGGGCGCGACGCCGGTTAGACCGCCGCCATGAAACCGCCATGTCCGCCCGGTGCAACTGGCGGACTGATCGGACCCTTCGCCAAGGACCACGCATGACACCGCCCGTCGACGCCTCTCTGCTGAACCCCATCGAGCTGTTCATGACCGCCGACTGGGTGGTGAAGACGGTGATGATCGGCCTGGCCGTGGCTTCGGTCTGGTCCTGGACCATCATCATCGACAAGGCGGTGCGTTTCTCGCGCATGAACGCCCGCGCGACCGAGTTCGAAAAGCAGGTTGAAGGCGGCCGCTCGCTGGAAGAAGTCGCCGCCCAGGCCGGGCCGCAGCCGGCCGACCCGCTGCCGCGCATGCTGGTGCTGACGCTGCAGGATTGGCGCGAGGCGCGCGCGCGCGGCGCCATGACCGACACGCAAGGCTCCATGCTGATCGCCCGCATCGACCGCGCCCTGGATTCCGTCATCGCCCGCGAGAGCCAGAAGATCGAGAACGGCCTGGGCGTGTTGTCGGTGGTCGCCACCGCTTCGCCCTTCATCGGCCTGTTCGGCACGGTGTGGGGGATCATGAACGCCTTCGACAGCATTGCGGCGGCGGGCAACACCAATCTGACGACCGTGGCCCCGGCCATCGCCGAAGCCCTGTTCGCCACGGCCATCGGTCTGGCGGCGGCGATTCCGGCCTATATCGCCTTCAACGCCTTCTCGGTGTCGGCGGGCAAGTTCACCGGGCGTCTGGAAGCCTTTGCGGACGATCTGCAATCGGCCATCGCCCGTCGTCTGGGCGCGCCTGCGACCCCGCCGCCTCCGCCCCCGCCGCCGTCTGCGGACCTGAACCTGCGCCGGGGCGCCTGATCCATGGCCCTGGGTGGAGGAGGCGGCGGAGAAGCGCGCGGACGCGGCCGTCGCCGTAGCCGGAAACGGCCGCTGAGCGAGATCAACGTCACGCCTCTGGTGGACGTCATGCTGGTGCTGTTGATCATCTTCATGATCTCGGCGCCGCTGCTGACGGTCGGGGTGCCGCTGGAACTGCCCAAGACCGAGGCCAGCGCGGTCGAGACGACCGACAAGCCCGTCACGGTCAGCATCGACCAGAACGGCGCCATCTTCATCGGCGAGGGCGAGGTCCGCTGGGAGCAGCTGGCCCTGCGCGTGGCTGAAGAAGGCGGCGACAAGGCGCGCGAGAAGCCGATCTTCATCCGCGCCGACGGCCGCGCGCCGTATCAGGCCGTGGCGCGGGTGATGGCCCGCCTGTCGGCCTCGGGCTTCACCAAGCTGAACCTGATCACCGACACCGCCGCCGACGAGCCGACGGAGGGCTGACGGACCTTGCGCCGCCCCAGTCCCGCCATCCTCGGCTCCATCGCCCTGCACGCGGGGGTGGTGGCGCTTGCCCTCGTATCGTGGTCGTCGAAGGACGAGCTGAAGCCGCTGGTGAACTCAGTGCCGGTATCGATCGTCTCGGATATCGAGATCGCCGCCGCTCCGGCGGACAATCCGCAGGAAGAGCCTTCGCCCGACGACGGCGAAACGGCGCCGGTCGAGACCCTGCCGGAACCGACGCCGCCGGAACCTGAGCCGACCCCGCCAGCGCCTCAGCCGCAACCGCGCCCGACGCCGCCCGCGCCGCGCCCGACGCCGACGCCGCCGCAGAAGAAGGCGCCGACGCCCGCGCCCGCGCCGACCCCGCGCCCGACGCCGACGCCGCCGGAAAAAAAGGCGCCGACCTCGCCGCCTCGGCCTACGCCTGCTCCGCCCGAAAAGAAGGCGCCCGCGACGCCGGCGCGCCCGGCGCGCCCGGCGCCGGGTCTGGACCTGGACGCCCTGGCAGGACCGCCGCGCCCGACCCAGAATTCCGGCCGTCCGGCCGCGGGCCAGCAGGGGGCGGGCGCCGCGCCGCGCGCCACCGGACCGCAACTGGCCGCTCTGGGCGCCCAGGTGACGCCGAACTGGAACATCAACTGCGACATGCCGGGCATGGATGATCTGGTCATCCGCGTCACCGTGCGCCTGAGCGCCGACGGCCAGATCATCGGCACGCCGCGCCTTCAGGACGTGCAGAACGATCCGACCTGGCGGGCGGCGTCCGACGCCATGCAGCGGGCCTTGCGAGCGACCTCGCCGTTCACCGTGCCGGACGGTTTCCAGGCCCAGGACGTGCCGTTCCGCTTTGAGACCAAGCGCCAATGCGGGAACCGTTAGGGGCTAAGGCCGTCTATCACCCCAAAGTCGCCCAAATCCTTGTGAAGCTGGCGATTGTCGGTCGCGCTGATGCTATGAGGGGCGACCGGGCCCGACCCTGTCACGATCTGCGAAGGAATGACCCATGCGCCTGAACCGTTTTCTCGCCTCGGCCGCTGCGTTGGCGTTGACCGCCCCTCTGGCGCTGGGCGGATCGGTGCAGGCCCAGTCGACGGCGCCGTCATCGGCGCCGATGCAGGACGTGGTGGTCGATGAGGGCGTCCTGCGCCCGCTGCAGATCGCCGTTGTTCCCTTCACCGGCCAGAACGGGTCGCAGATCTCGGGCGTCATCAGCGGCAATCTGAAGCGGTCGGGCTTCTTCGATCCGCTGAACCCGGCCAGCTTCGTCGAGACGGGCCTGACCCTGGCCAATGCGCCGAACTTTCCGCAGTGGACCTCCATCGGCGCCCAGGCGGTGCTGTACGGCGGCGTGACGCCGCGCGCGGACGGTCGGATCGACGTGGGCTTCCGTCTGTACGACCCCTACCGCCAGTGCCAGTTGGTCTCCTACCAGTTCACCGCCACGTCGGAGCAGTGGCGCCGCATCGCGCACAAGATCTCGGACGTGGTCTATCAGCGCCTGACGGGCGAGGCGGGCTTCTTCGATTCGCGCGTCCTGTTCGTGTCGGAAAGCGGCACCCAGCTGAACAAGCTGTCTCGCCTGACCATCGTGGATCAGGACGGCTACAACCCCGTCTTCCTGACCCAGGGCGACGAGGTGATCATGTCGCCGCGCTTCTCGGCCTCGAACCCCGATGAAGTGACCTATGTGGCCCTGGGCAGGGACTACAGCCGCATCTACCTTTACAACCTGTCGACCGGCCGCCGCGAAAGCCTGGGCGAGTTCGACGGCCAGGTGCTGGCGCCGCGCTTCTCGAACGACGGATCGAAGATGGCCTTCTCGATCATCCGGGGCGGCAACACGGACGTCTATGTGATGAACCTGCGCAGCCGTCAGTTGTCGCGCCTGACGACCGATCCAGGCATCGACACCTCGCCCTCGTTCAGCCCCGACGGCAATCAGATCGTCTTCACCTCGGACCGTTCGGGCTCGGCGCGCCTCTACACCATGCGGGCCGACGGCTCGGGCCAGCGCCCGATCAGCCGTGGCGGCGGCCTCTACACCGCCCCGGCCTGGAGCCCGCGCGGCGACCTGATCGCCTTCACCAAGCAGCAGGGCGGCCGTTTCCACATCGGCGTGATGAAGTCCGACGGCACCGGCGAGCGCATCCTGTCGTCCTCCTATTTCGAGGAAGGCCCGTCCTGGGCGCCGAACGGCCGCTACATCGCCTTCGCGCGTCAGAGCCCGGGCGGCGACACCCGTCTGTGGACGGTGGATCTGTCGGGCCGCGTCGTGTCTCAGGCGGGCTATGACGGGCGCGGTTCCGACCCCGCCTGGTCGGGGCTGCTGGATGCGCCGCCGGTCAATCTGGGCATCGGTCAAGGCCCGGATTCCTGCCCGGCGTAACGCGGATTCGCCGTCGCTGCGTCGGTAGCGGAGCCATTGCCATAAACTGTGCGTTATCACCGCTAGCGTACCGCTGCATAGCGCTGTAGCAGCCGTGAAATACAGCTAAGCTAGAGGCATCGGCCTCGAACCGAATGAGAAGGAGAATTACATGAACGCCTCCACCCTGATCCGGCTCGCCGCCGTCGGCGGCGCCGTGACCTCGCTGGCCGCCTGCACCAAGCCCAAGGTCGAGCCCGCCGTCCCGACCGAAACCCCTCCGCCCGCCACCGGGCCGCAGTATCCGACCGCGCCGAGCACCCCGGTCACCGGCGGCAACGTCGGCGCCGCCGCGCCGGGCTCGGAACAGGACTTCGTCGTCAACGTCGGCGACCGCGTCTACTTCGACCTGGACTCCTATTCGGTGCGTTCCGAGGCCCAGCCGCGTCTGGACGCGCAGGCCGCCTGGCTGGCCCGCTACCCGCAGGTGACCGTCCGCATCGAAGGCAACGCCGACGAGCGCGGCACGCGCGAATACAACCTGGCCCTGGGCGCCCGTCGCGCCGAGGCCATTCGCTCTTACCTGATCAGCCGCGGCGTCGCCGCCAGCCGCATCGACACCATCAGCTTCGGCAAGGAACGTCCGATCGCTGAAGGCTCCAATGAGGCGGCCTGGGCCCAGAACCGCAACGGCCGCACGGCCATCGTGTCGGGCGCCCCGCGCTAAGCCGCAGGCGAAGAACTGAGGGATCGAGGCGTCGGCGCAAGCCGGCGCCTCTTTTCTTTGCGCCCAGTGAGGATCAAAGTCCGCCTTGAATCGGGGGGAGGCGCGGTATGGATCTGGAGGCGGCAGGCGGGGCCATGACGGCAGGCGTCATCGCTGGAGCGATCGAGAAGCCGACCGGCCAAGCGGGTCAGCCTCGTAGCGTGTGCGCCGACTGCGGCGCAGAGGTCACGGGCCGGTTTTGCTCCAACTGCGGTCAGCCGGCCCACGTCCACCGCACCCTGCTGCATCTGGGCGAAGAGCTGCTGCACGGGGTCATGCATTTCGACGGTCGTCTGTGGCGGACCCTGCCGCTGCTGATCGTCAACCCTGGGCGGCTGACGCGCGAGTGGGTTGAAGGCAAGCGGACGCGCTATGTGTCGCCGCTGGCGATGTTTCTGTTCACCCTTTTCGTCATGTTCTTCGCGCTCAGCTTCATGCCCGAGCGGGAGGTGACTTTGGCGTCCTTGCCCCAGCAGATCGAGGCTCAGAAAGAGGCCGTGACCGCCGCCGAAGCGGCCGTCGCCGCCGCGCGGAAAGAGGCGGACCTCGCACAGACGGCCTCGCAGCCCGTTGACGGGTCGCCCCCGCCTGTCGACAGCGGCGCTCGGGCCGGGGTGGCCGCCGGCGTGCTGGCTGCGGCCGAAGCGGGGCTGATCAACGAGAAGGCGCGACTTGAGCGCCTGCAGAAGGACGCCGTCGAGGGGCGCAAGGACGGTCTGGCGCCGGGAAGCTGGCAGGCTCAGGTGGCTGACATGGCCGCGAGCGCCGGAGAGGACGGCAAGACCAACGGCCTGACCAAGACGATCGCCAAGAAGCTGAAGAACCCTGACCTGGCGCTCTACAAGCTGCAGCAGACCATCTACAAATTCGCCTTCCTGCTGGTGCCGTTGTCGATCCCGTTCGTGGCCCTGATGTTCCTGTGGAAGCGAGGCTTCACGCTCTACGACCATGGGGTCTTCGTCCTTTACTCCCTGACCTTCATGTCGCTCTTGTTGATGGCGGTCGTCGTCGTGGCGACGACGCTGAAGGGGGCGGGCGGAGCCGTCGGCGTCATCGCGGCCCTGATCGTGCCGGTGCACATGTTCGCCCAACTGAAGGGCGCCTACAGCCTGTCGGTCTTCTCGACCCTGTGGCGGACGGTCGTGCTGTTGATCTTCTGCGAGATCGCGGCGACGCTGTTCATCGTCTCCATCCTCTATCTAGGCTTCGGACATTGATCTGGGCCTTGCCGTCGCCGCAAATCGGTGGGACGACAGAGCCATGCTGAAGACGCCTTTCCGCCTTACGAAACCCGCCGTCCTGACGGCGATCGGCCTGACGTTGATCGGGGGCGCCGTCGTCGCCCAGGTCCAGCCGATGGAGCCGATCCAGTGGGACAAGCGCCGCCTGGACCAGCTGGACCGCAACGTCCGCCGTCTTGAGCGCGCCCTGACCCAGCGCAACGCCGCCGGAGAACCCGTTCTGGTCGAGCTGGACCCCGAGGTCGTGGCGCTGCAGGGGCAGGTCTCGATCCTAGAGCGCCGTCTGGGCGACGTGGAACAGACGTTCCAGCGCATGAACGCCGACAGCGAGCGGCTGACGTTCCAACTTGACGAGGCGACGCGCGAGAATACGCAGTTGAGCCGTCGCCTGCGCGATCTGGAAGGTCGGGTCGAGCGCGCCGAGAAGGCTGCTGAGGAAGCCGCTGAACTGAACGGCCCGGTGGTCGCCAACTCGCCCACCGGCGACGCGGCTCAGGACCTGCAGGCCGCCATGCGTCTGGCGGGCGAGGACGCCGTGCGTGGCGGCCGCGCGCTGGAGACCGTCATCGTCACCTGGCCGAACACGCCCCAGGCGCGCGAAGCCAACAGCCGTCTGGGCGACCTGCACGTCGCCGCGCGCGACAACGCCGCGGCGGTCCAGGCCTATGCCGCGGCTCTGAACGGCTGGCCGCGCACGCCGTGGGCGCCTGAGACGACGCTGAAGCTGGCCGAGGCCCTGCGCGCCACCGACCGTGCGACCCAGGCCTGCGGCGCCCTGACCGAGTTCGGCCGCCGCTATGCCGAGGCGGCCACGGCGGCGCAGAAGACCCGCGCGACCCAGCTGCGGACGCGCGCCAGCTGCAGCTGATGAGCGATCTGGCCGGCCGGGTCTTCGCCCGGCTGGACGCGCGTCTGAACCACATTGGACCTGAGCCGGTCGCCCTGGCCCTGTCGGGCGGGGGCGACTCCATGGCCCTGCTGGACCTCGCCGCCGAATGGGCGCGCGCGAGGGGGCGGGGGCTGCTGGCCCTGACGGTCGATCACAACCTCAATCCCGACAGCGCGGCCTGGACGCGGTTCGCCGCCGAGGCAGCGCGCGCGGCGGGCGCCGACTGGCGCGGTCTGGTCTGGGCGCAGGCGCGAGGCGGCGCCGGGCTTCCGGCGCGGGCGCGGGCGGCGCGCCACGCCCTGCTGGCCGAGGCGGCGCGGGATGCGGGGGCGCGCGTCATCCTGACCGGCCACACTGCCGATGACGTCGCCGAGGGCGAGTGGATGCGGGCCGAGGGCGCGACGCTGGGACGCCTGCGCCGCTGGTCGCCGTCGCCCGCCTGGCCCGAGGGGCGCGGGCTGATGCTGCTGCGCCCGGTGCTGGAGGAACGGCGCGAGGCGTTGCGCGGTCACTTGCGGCGACGGAGCCTGACATGGCTGGAAGACCCGGCCAACAGCGACGTGCGCTATGGGCGAGGCCGGGCGCGGGCGGCCCTTTCTAAAGCCCTCCCCCTCGAGGGGGGAGGGGTGGGCGGGGGTGTGGACGCTGTGCCTTCCGCTCAGGCGCGGGTGACGGCGCCTTCTCTTGAGGCTCCTTCCCAGGCGTCGTGCGCCCACCCCCATCCCCGGCCCTTTCCTCCTCAAGGGGGAAGGGGGAGTGACAGCGATCAGGCGTGGGCCGGGGTTTTGCCTCTGTCGCGCGACGCATCCGCCTCGGCGCTGGCCGCCGTCCTGCTCTGTGCAGGCGGAGGCGCGACGCCGCCGCGCGGGGACCGGCTGGCGGCTCTTCAGTTCCGGCTGGCGTCCGGAGAGGATTTCACCGCCGTCCTGTGCGCCGCCCGCATCGAGGCGTCTGGCGCCCGCGTGCGAGCGATGCGCGAGCCGGGCGAATGGCGGCGTCGTCCAGTCGCGCCGCTCGACCTGACGCCGGGCGTCGCCGCCGTCTGGGACGGGCGCTTTGAGATCACGACCGACCGGCCCGGTCTGCGCGCGGAGGCGGCGGCGGGGCGGTTGGCGCAACTGCCGGATCAGGAGCGGGCGGCCTTGTCTGGTCTGCCGCCCGCCGCCCGGGCGGCCGCACCGGTGCTGATCGACGGCGCGGGGCGGGCGCGGCTGGCCTGGCGCGCGGCGCAGGTCAGGGCGCTGGGCCTGCGCCGATTGGCCTTGGCTCTGCCTCCCGCCGAGGGCGAAACGACGCAGGAAGCCGGACTCTTTCAAACCCTTCATGGCGAAACGCCGCCGTCTGACCTATTTTCAGGCGAAGACTGCTGATCGACGAGCCCAGCGCGGCCCTGTCGAGGAACCGAGGACCGAATGAACCTGCGCAATTTCGCCATCTGGGCCGTGATCCTGTTGGGACTGGTGAGCGTCTACGCCGCGATCAGCCAGAACGGCGGCCCGGCCATGCCCGGCGCCAAGGAAGGCGCCGCCGGACGCCCTGAGACCCTGACCTATTCGGAGCTGATGACCGCCGTAGAGGCGCAGCAGATCAAGTCCGTGGTCGTGCGCGGCGACGCCATGACCGGCGAGAAGAAGGACGGCGTCAAGTTTAACGCCGTGACGCCGGTGCCGAACGTCGACCTGCTGAACCAGATCCGCACCAGCGGCGGCGACGTCGAGGTCAAGAGCACCCGCCAGCCGTGGTGGTCGGGCCTGCTGGGCCTGCTGCTGCCGGTGGCGCTGATTGTCGCCTTCTGGCTGTTCATTATGAACCGCATGCAGGGCGGGGCGAAGGGCGCGATGGGCTTCGGCAAGTCCAAGGCCAAGCTGCTGACCGAGCACAAGGGCCGCAAGACCTTCGACGACGTCGCGGGCGTGGACGAGGCCAAGGACGAACTGCAGGAGGTCGTCGATTTCCTGAAGGACCCGGCCAAGTTCCAGCGTCTGGGCGGCAAGATCCCCAAGGGCGCCCTGCTGGTGGGCCCTCCGGGCACCGGCAAGACCCTGCTGGCGCGCGCGGTGGCGGGCGAGGCGGGCGTGCCCTTCTTCTCGATTTCGGGTTCGGACTTCGTCGAAATGTTCGTCGGCGTCGGCGCCAGCCGCGTGCGCGACATGTTCGAGCAGGCCAAGAAGAACGCGCCGTGCATCATCTTCATCGATGAAATCGACGCCGTGGGTCGCCACCGGGGCGCGGGCCTGGGCGGCGGCAACGACGAGCGCGAGCAGACGCTGAACCAGCTGCTGGTCGAGATGGACGGCTTCGAAGCGTCTGAGAACATCATTCTGATCGCCGCGACCAACCGTCCCGACGTGCTGGACCCGGCCCTGCTGCGTCCGGGCCGCTTCGACCGTCAGGTCGTGGTGCCCAATCCCGACGTCTCGGGCCGCGAGCGCATCCTGCGCGTCCACATGAAGGACGTGCCCCTGGCCGCCGACGTCAACGTCAAGACGCTGGCGCGCGGCACGCCAGGCTTCTCGGGCGCCGACCTGGCCAATCTGGTCAACGAAGCGGCCCTGATGGCGGCCCGCAAGGACCGTCGCATGGTCACGCACCGCGACTTCGAGGACGCCAAGGACAAGGTCATGATGGGCTCCGAGCGGAAGTCCATGGCCATGAACGAGGAAGAGCGCCGCCTGACCGCCTATCACGAGGCCGGCCACGCCATCGTCGCCATCAACGTCAAGATGGCCGACCCGGTGCACAAGGCGACCATCGTCCCGCGCGGCCGGGCGCTCGGCATGGTGATGCAGTTGCCGGAAGGCGACCGCTACTCCATGAAGTTCCAGCAGATGATCGACCGCATCGCCATCATGGCCGGCGGCCGCGTCGCCGAAGAGTTGATCTTCGGGCCGGAGAGCATCACCTCGGGCGCCAGCTCGGACATCGAGCAGGCCACCAAGCTGGCGCGCGCCATGGTCACGCGCTGGGGCTTCTCGGAGCGTCTGGGCACGGTGGCCTATGGTGAGAACCAGGAGGAGGTTTTCCTGGGCCACTCGGTCTCGCGCAGCCAGAACGTCTCTGAAGAGACGGCCCGCATCATCGACGAAGAGGTCCGCCGCATCGTCACCGAAGGCTGGGAAGAGGCGCGCCGCATCCTGACCGACAAGGCGAGCGACCACGAGAAGCTGTCGCAGGCCCTGTTGGAGTACGAGACTCTGTCGGGCGACGAGATCCGGGACCTGCTGGAAAAGGGCCAGCCGCCCAAGCGGGAGGAAAACGACACGGTCGCCGGCCCGTCGCTGTCCGTCCCAGCCACGCCGGAGGACGAGCCTGCGGCGCCGGCTGAACCGGCTCCCGCGGTCTGAACGGCGATATAGCAGCCACGAAAAAGGGGCGCGTCCGATGGGCGCGCCCCTTCTTTAATTCAGGCCTCGACTTAGTTCGCTGGCTCGGGGTCTTCCAGCTTGACCAGGGTCAGCTTGCGCGCAGCGCCGGACGGATCAGGCCACGTGATGGACTGGCCTTCCTTCAGGCCGATCAGGCCCGCGCCGACGTAGGACAGGATGGAGACGCGCCCGGCGTCGATGTCGGCTTCCTTGGGCAGGACCAACTGGACACGCCGCACTTCGGGGCTGTGGTCGTCCGAATAGTGCAGCCAGCGGTTCAGGGTCACGACGTTCTTGGGCATGGCCTTGGGTTCGCACACCTTGGCGCGGTCCAACTCCTGTTGCAGCAAGCCGGCGGGGCCTGAGCCGGGCAGGTCGCCGACCAGGCGGTCCAGGGCGTCGAAGTCGTCGCTGCGAAGCGTGATGGCGGGCAGGGCGCCCTTGCGAGGGGTGGTCATGGAACGTCTCGTTCTCGAAAAAAGCGATAGGGCCGACGCGCTCAGGCGGCTGAGGGGCCGTCGTCGTCGGGTTGATGGTCGTCAGGATCCGGCGCGAGCGGCGGCCCGCTGTCGGGCGCGCTAGGGCGCCGGAAAGGAATAATCTCGGCCCCGCCGGCGTCGGGCTGAGGTGCAGCCGGCAGGCTGTGGTTATGAATTTCGGTGGTCATGGCGCAAAGTCTCTTGGTCCGGTCGCCGACCGGCCTGTTTCTGCGATGATAAAAAAAGGGAACCGAAAGCGTGCAACGGGGTCCCGTAGCGGGCGCCCGGCGCGGGCGCGCGCGTGGCAGACCGCTACGGGTTAAGAGCCTTCGACGCGGCGTCCCGCGTGGGTGAGGCGTCGAGCCTGGCTGACGAAGCGTTTCATTGCCGTTAGAGGCTGAACCCCAGCGCAGCGAAAGTCAAACCGGCGCTCGCGGAGTCATCGTCGCATGAGCCTTCAATCCCCCGTGAAGCGACCCCTGGTCATGGGCATCGTCAACGTCACGCCCGACAGTTTTTCCGACGGGGGGCGGCTGACGACGCCGGAGGCCGCGCTTGAGCACGCCCTGCGATTGATCGCGCAGGGCGCTGACGTGCTCGACATCGGCGGCGAAAGCACCCGGCCGGGCTCAGATCCGGTCGGCGAGGACGAAGAGGCGGCCCGCACCCTGCCCTTGATCGCCGCCCTGCGCGCGCGCTGGGCCGGGCCGATCAGCATCGACACCATGAAGCCGGCCGTGGCCCGCGCCGCCGTCGCCGCTGGGGCGACGATGTGGAACGACGTCTCGGCGCTCGGCTATGCGCCCGACAGTCTGTCCGTCGCCGCCGAACTGGGCTGCGAGGTGGTGCTGATGCATATGAAGGGCGCGCCCAAGACCATGCAGGACGACCCTCGCTATGACGATGTGGTCGCCGAGGTCACGGCCCATCTGGCCGCTCGCGCCGCAGCGGCGGTGGCGGCGGGCGTGGCGCGCGACAGGATCTGGCTGGACCCCGGCCTCGGCTTCGCCAAGACGACGGCGCATAATCTGACGCTGACGGCGCGATTGGAGGCTTTGGTCGCGCTGGGCTTTCCGATCCTTTACGCGGCCAGCCGCAAACGGATGATCCAGGGAGTGGACGCGACGGCGCTGGATGCGGCGGATCGGCTGGGCGGTTCGCTGGCGCTGGCGCTGGAGGCGGCGCGGCGCGGCGCACGGATGGTGCGCGTCCACGACGTGCGCGAGACGGTTCAGGCCTTGCAGCTTCAGGCGGCGGTCGAGGGCGCGGCTGGAAACTAGGGCTTAGAGTTTAGGCTTCCAGCTCGGCAGGACCTGATCAGGGAACCGGTCCAGGATGAAGGTCGGCTCGATGGCGCGCTCCAGCCAGATCTTGGCGCCCGCCAGCGCCAGGGTGAAGCCTTCCATCGCTTCGAGCGCGGCCTTTACGCCTGCGTCGGAGGCGGGAAAGCCGCGGTTTGAAACCTCGACCCAGGTCGCCGGGCCGCGCTCTTCGAACGTCCATTCCACTTCGGTCGGATCGTCGTCCAGATTCCAGTCGATCAGGATGCGGCGATTGGGCTCGAGCGCCTTCACCACAACGCGCGTGGCGACGCCGTACATGCCCCAGGTCCAGGTCAAGTGGGCGCCGGGCGACATCCGTCGATCTGCGTGGGTGAACCAGAACCACGAAGTCACGCCCGGCTCGGTAAAGGCCTGGTAGACTTCGTCGGCGGGCCGACGGATCAACATCCCAGTCTTCACCACAGGAGCTTCCATAAAGCCCTCTCTATCATAATTCCGGCATGGCAACGCTTATACGGCTGCAGTTGTTGCGGAAATTTTACCAGATTTTGCCAAAAACCCCACAGAACGTTGCAATAACTTTGTGCGCCCACTTGCTTTCTGGGTAGCATCGTTCATTTTCACGTTGTTTTAGCACAACCTTTCCATCCTGGCCGCCTGAGCTGAAAGTGCGGCGCCTTTCGATGCGTGATCCCTTGTCTGACGCTTCGCCATCAGCCATGCAGCCGTCATGTCCTGGTTGCTGTCCCTGAATCCCTGGTTGGTCCTCGTCGTGGCGGGGCTTTTCGAGGTGGGGTGGGCGTCCGGCGTCAAATACGTCGGCCTTCAGCGACCGTTGGTTTCGCTGGGCGTGGCGCTCGCCCTGGCGGCGAGCATGATCGGCCTGTGGGCGGCGACCCAGAAGCTGCCGGTAGGCACGGCCTATGCGGTCTGGACCGGCATCGGCGCGGTCGGGGCGGCGGCGGTGGGGATCGCCGTCTATGGCGAGCCGGCGACGGCGGTGCGGGCCGTCTGCATCCTGCTGATCGTGGCGGGCATTGTCGGGTTGAAGCTGTTTTCGGGGGCCCACTGATGACCTCTCTCGTCGAAGCGGCGACGAAGCCGCTGGGCCGGGTGCTGATCCTGGCGGGATCGGACTCCGGCGGCGGCGCGGGCATACAGGCGGATATCAAAGCCGTAACCATGCTGGGCGGGTTCGCCGCCACGGCGATCACCGCCATCACCGTTCAGAACACCCTGGGCGTTCACGGCGTGCATCCTGTGCCGCTGGACGTGATCGAGGCGCAGGCCCGGGCGGTCCTGGACGATATCGGCGCGGACGCCCTGAAGACCGGCATGCTGGGCTCGGTTGAGGTGGTCGAAACGGTCGCCGGTCTGATCGACTATGCGGGCGGCGTGCCAGCCGTGGTCGATCCGGTGATGATCGCCAAGGGCGGCTCGCCTCTGCTGGCCGAGGCGGCGGTCGAGGCGGTGCGGCGCCTGATGGTGCCGCGCGCGGCCCTGCTGACCCCCAATGCACCCGAGGCCGAGGCTCTGACCGGGATCGCGGTCCTCGATCTGGACGGTCAGCGCCGCGCGGGCGAAGCCTTGCTGGCGATGGGCGCTCGCGCGGTGTTGATGAAGGGCGGCCATGTGTCCGGCGAGACGGTGACCGACCTGCTGCTGACCGCCGACGGCGAGACGGTGCTGGAAAGCGAGCGGGTGCAGACCCGCCATACCCACGGCACCGGCTGCACCCTGGCCAGCGCCTGCGCAGCGGGCATCGCCAAGGGCCTGCCCCTGACGACGGCGGTGGCTGAAGCCTGGGCCTATGTCGCCGAAGCCATCCGCCGCGCGCCGGGGCTGGGTCAGGGTCACGGGCCGCTGGATCACGGATGGCCCCTGCGATGAGCGTGGAAGGGGTGACGACGGCTGCGGAGCTTGAGACCCGCCTGACCGAGATCGTCCGCGCCAATGCGGACCTGATGCATGTGCTGGGCGTGATGCGCGATCTGGACCTGCCGAACTGGCGGCTGTTTTCGGGGGCGGTCTACCAGTCGGTGTGGAACGAGCGGACCGGCCGGGCGCCGGGCTATGGCGTCAAGGATTACGACATCGGCTATTTCGACCGCGACACCTCCTGGGACGCCGAGGACGTGATCATCAAGCGGGTCGCAGCGGCGTTCGCGCCGGAGTTTCGCGACATCGTCGAGGTCCGCAACCAGGCGCGAGTCCATCTGTGGTTCGAAGGCAAGTTCGGCGAAACCTATGAGCCGCTGACCTGCACCGACGACGCCCCGGCCCGCTTTGTCGCCCCGGCCTTCGCCCTGGGGGTGCGGCTGGAGAAGGACGATGCGATCAGCGTCGTCGCCCCCTTCGGCCTGCAGGACGTGTTCGATATGGCGATCCGGCCCAATCCCACGCGAGGCCTGGCCAAGGGCTGGGACCGGGTGATCGCCAATGCGCGCGGGCGCTGGCCCGAAATCACGGTGATCGAACCGGCATAGAATAAGGGCGCGACCCTTTCGGATCGCGCCCTCGGCAGAGCCCCTGACAGGGAGGGATGAGGCCCTGATGCTGAACCGTCTCAGTAGCGACGGTTGTTGTGGTCGCGGCGCTCCAGCCGGATCTTGGCCGACAGGCGGTCATAACGACGATCCAGGTCCTGGCGCTCCCAGCGGGTCAGGCCGCCACGGGTATAGTTGCGCTCAAGACGGACCAGGCCGTCCAACTCATCCTTGAGGCGCGAGGCTTCGCGTGAGCTCAGCTGGCGGGTGCGGACGCCCTGGTCGATGCGGCGGTCCAGGTTGTATTTGCGCTGGCTGACCGACTGCCAGCCGCCATAGTTCTGCTCATAGGCGGGACCGCGCGAGGGGCCGTGACGATCATAGGATTGCGCCGCGGCGGGCAGGGCGGTCGCGGCGACCGTGGCGGCCAGGACGGGGATCAGCAGGGTCTTCATGATCGAACTCCTTCGGGTCTTCGCAACCGATGGGGCTGCGTTGACCTCACAAGACCACCCTGAGCCTGATCCCCGCCTGAACGGCGCGTTTCAGTCGGCGTTCATCAGCATGAGAACTTTGTCACCTTCTCGGGCGGGAGCGCTTCTGATCAGGCGCGAGGGCGACAGCGACGGAGAATCCTCGGGCGCGCGTTCCTTGTTCAGAGGAACAGCGATAGACTGCACGTTCAGCCGCCGTTCAGAGGCCCCTGTCTAGAAGACGAGCATGATGCGTATTCGAGCCCTCCTTCTGGCCGGTCTGATCGCCATCGTCCCCCTGACGGACGCGGCGGCCCAGTCGCGCGGCCGTGATCGGGACCGCGACGAAAGCCGTTCTCAGGATCGTCGCGAGGCGCCCCGCAACTATCCGGGTCAGGGGCTGCGTGATGAGCCCCGGTCGAGCCCGCGCGCCAACCCGGGCGACGTCGCCCGTCGCGTCCAGTCGGGCCGCCCCGGCCGCATGTTGGGCGTGCAGGAGCGCGGCGGCGACTATGTGGTGCGCTGGGAGTATCCCGGCGGCCGCGTGTCGGACATACAGGTTGACGGCCGATCCGGCCGGGTTCGCGGAGACGACTGAATGCGGGTGCTGCTTGTCGAGGACGACGTCGATCTGTCGCGCCAGTTGAAGACCGCCCTGACCGACGCCGGCTACGCCGTCGACCACGCGCCGGACGGCGAGGAAGCCTGGTTCCTGGGCGACACCGAACCCTATGACGTGGTGGTGCTGGACCTAGGCCTGCCCAAGATCGACGGCGTGTCCGTGCTGGAGCGCTGGCGCCGCGAAGGCAAGGCGAAGCCGGTGCTGATCCTGACCGCGCGCGGCGCCTGGTCGGACAAGGTGGCGGGCTTCGACGCCGGGGCGGACGACTATCTGACCAAGCCGTTCCACACCGAGGAGCTTCTGGCCCGCCTGCGCGCCTTGCTGCGCCGCTCGGCCGGTCATGCGGCGGCGACCCTGACCTGCGGCGGGCTGAGGCTGGACCCGCGCGCAGCGCGCGCCACGGTCAACGGGGAACCGCTGCGGTTGACCTCGCTGGAATACCGCCTGCTGCACTATCTGATGATGCATCAGGGCCGGGTCATCAGCCGCACCGAACTGGTCGAACACCTGTACGATCAGGACTTCGACCGCGACTCCAACACCATTGAGGTCTTCGTCGGCCGCCTGAGAAAGAAGATCGGCGCGGACCGCATCGAGACCGTGCGCGGGCTGGGCTATCGCCTGTCGCCGCTGGCGGGCGAGAGCGACGCGGCCTGATCGCTCGCTGATGACCGAGCCGATCACCGAGGCCGAGATCGAGTCTGGGGCCGATGGCGCCGAGCGTTCGTCGGCCCGGCGCGAATGGGGTCGGTGGTTCGGGCGGCCCGGCCGTTCGCTGACGCGGCGTCTGATCTGGCTGGCCGCCGCATGGATCCTGGTCGGCTTGGCGGCGGCGGCGGTGGTGCTGACGGCCGTGTTCCAGGAATCGGCCCTGCGCCGCCTCGGCAACACCCTGAGCGACACCATCGACGAGACCGTCGTCGCCTCCGTCATCACGCCCGAGCGCGAGGTGTTCGTGGGCGAAATACGGGACGCCCGCACCCAGCGCCTGCTGTCGGGAAAATACTGGATGGTCGCCGAGCCGGGGCCTCAAGGCGCGCTGCATGTGCTGGCGCGCTCGGCGTCCCTGGCCAACGCCGACCTGGAGTACGCCCCCGACCTGTCTGGCCGCCTGCGCAACGCTTTCGGTCAGACTATCAGCTACAACGCTGAAGACGGCCCCAAGGGCGAGCCGCTGCGCATCGCCGCCAGCATGAAACAACTGCCCGGCCGCCAGCAGCCGGTCGTCTTCTTCGCCGGGATCGACCGTTCGGATGTCGACGCCGACACGCGCCAGTTCGCCACCGTGACCTGGATCGCCATGCTGCTCTTGGGCGCCGGGCTGGTCGCGGCGGTGTTCATTCAGGTGCGGGTGGGCCTGCGCCCCCTGTTCGATCTGGGCGACGAGATTTCCAATGTGCGCCAGGGCCGCTCGCACCGGGTCGAGGGCGGTTATCCGCTGGAAATCCAGCCCCTGGCCGAACAGGTCAACCGCCTGCTGGCGCACAACCAGGAGACGGTTGAACGCCAGCGCACCCACGTCGGCAACCTGGCCCATGCGTTGAAGACCCCGCTGGCCGTCATGCTGGCCGAGGCCGGGACCCAGGAGGGCGTGCTGCCCGACATGGTGCGCAAGCAGACCAAGGTGATGCAGGATCAGGTCGATCACCACCTGCGCCGCGCCCGCGCCGCCGCCCGCGCCGCCCACGGCCTGGGCGAACGCACCGACGTCAGCGAGGTGCTGGACGAGATGGCGGTCATGCTGGAGCGGGTGTTCGAACAGAAGGGCGTCGAGATCGACTGGCGCGCTCCCGACGACCTGGCCTTCCTGGGCGAGCGTCAGGACCTGCAGGAAATCTTCGGCAACCTGCTGGAGAACGCCGCCAAATGGTGCCGCCGCCGGGTGCGGGTCTCGGCCGGTCCGTCCATGCCAGGCCAACTGATCGCCGTGGTCGAGGACGACGGCCCCGGCCTGCCCGCCGACCAGCGCGACACCGCCCTGAAACGCGGCACCCGCATGGACGAGGACACCCCCGGCACGGGGCTGGGCCTGTCGATCGTCGACGAACTGACCCGCGCCTACGGCGGCCGCGTCACCTTGGGCGACAGCAGCCTGGGCGGGCTGAAGGTGGTGCTGGAGCTGCCGGCCGCCGAGGGGTGAGGGACAAGCGGCTGTTGCGCAGGTCTGCGTCGGGGGTTTCCAGACAGGCCGCTTGGGTATTCTAAAGTCCAGAATGATCGTCGGGCGGCCGTGCTTGCCGCCCGACTCACTCTTATCCGATTAGGCGAAGACGAGCATTTTCAAAAGCATGGCCATCATCATCACAAGCACGGCGTGACAACTCCTGAAAGCCGATGCTGGCGTAGAAATTCATGGCCTGCTGATTGTCGGTGTAAACCTCAAGCTCGAGCTCACCAGCAAGGTTCAGAGCGTGGGTTATGAGCTGACGGCCTATACCGCGCCCTTGCTGGGCGGGAGAAACGAAGATTCCCCCGATAAAAGTATCCATCAGGCTTATAAAGCCGCTAGGCTCATCATCAACGCACGCTACCCAAGTCTCGGCATTAGGCAGATACTCGTTTTCGATCAGAGTTTGTTGATCACGCAAGCGCTGTTCGCCGATAAAAGGATGAGCCAATAGGGAAGCATCAAGCCAAATGCGCGACAGCTTTTTAAGATAGTCTTCTGGCACATATGGCCGGATCACGACGTCATCGTTCTTCATGAGAACTCCGAAGGATAGATATGCAAAGAGGCACGGCGACCGTCCTATGGCGCCGACGCGAGACCGCTATTTGCGGTCAGGATTGTAAGCCCCTGCGCATAAGTCTCCTTCTGATATCTGTTGGGTTCTAAGGTTGCTGCGCGCACTTGGTCAATGGCCGCAATGGGTCGATTACAGTTCCCGACTTAGGCGCCGAGGGCCGATTTCGGCTCTCAGATCGGACGCGTTCGACATTCCTCCTCAAAAGCCCTTGTTAACCCGCGTCGGGCCACCCTCGGGGTCTTGGCCGGTATCTGAGTGGGGCCGGAGGATGCGTGGATGGCGGACCTGTCGGTCGCCCAGCGGGCCGCTCTGGCTCATTTGATCGAACGGTGTCCGGACCGGGCCCTGCCGCAGTTGCTGGGGCTGGCGGGCACGATGGCGGGGGATCGGGCGGCCGCCCTGCGCGATCTGGTCGAGGTCGAGCAGTTGGATCGCCGCCGCCGCCAGGTCGCCTTCGGTCCGCTGGCGCCGCTGTTCCGGGCGCGCGCCGACGCGCTGGAGGGGCTGAGTTTTCCTGCCGGCCTGCCCGCACGGCTGTGGCGCGTGGCGACGCGAGGCGAGCCCGAGCTGTTGCCGCAACTGGACCGTGACGACGACCTGTCGCGCATGGTCGCCGACCGCCTGTGCCACAGCGCCGCCGTGGTGCTGCGCGATGCGCCCGAGGCCGTGTGGCCCGGCGCCGCGCCCGACCGCATCGAGGCGTTGGCCGCGTGTCTGGACCTGGCGCCGGTGGCGCGGCGGGCGTTGCCGCATCTGTCGGCCTGGACCGGGCGGCCCAGCGGCGCCGAACTGGCGGAGCTGAAGCTGGCCCTGCGGCAGGCCTCGTCGGCCGGGCCGGGCGGGGTCGAGCGGCTGCTGGAGATCCTTTTCGCCCATATGGCCGAAGCGCGGATGATGCTGCGGGTGTTGGCCCTGATCGGAGCCTCGGGGCGCGAGGCGACGCCGGGCCGCGACGAGGCTGATCTGCTGATCGACCGCATCATATCGGCGCTGGCCCATCGCGCGGCCGACATCGCCGCCCAGAGCCTTGAGGACGACGCCCAGGGCAGGCGGCTGACGGCGGCCCTGACCTGGTGCGCCGAAATCCTGACGGAAATCGACGCCGTCCTGCCGCTGCGGCCTGACAGCGCCTGGGCCAAGGCCGTGCGTCAGGCGCGCCTGAGGATTGCGCTTCGTCTGTCTGAGCATTTCGATGCGGCCGAGAAGGCGCTGGATGCGGTCCTGCCGGTCCAGCGGACGCCTCTGGTTGGACGGATGACGCGGCCGACGCCTCTGTTGAGCCAGCTGCCGGATGCGGCGGCGGCGGCGCGGGCGCGGGTCCTGCTGACGGCGACGGGTCAGGTGCGGCCCATGGCGGCCGTCTTCGGCTGCGAGGCCGAGCGCCGTCAGACCGCCGAGGCCCTGACGGGACGGCTGGCGACCTGGGCCGATGAGGCGATCGAGCAACTGAACGACGGCCAGACGCACGACGAAGGCGTGGCCCGCAAACGGATCGGCCTGACCGCCGAACTGCTGGGCCTGCTGGGCGCTAAAGACGCGTCGCGCACCGTGCGGAGGCGGCTGGCTATCGCCAGATCAAACACGGGTGCGTCGTCGCGCGCCTCGCCTCCGGCCGCCTGATCCGCTACAGCGGCGGCCATGACGATCTTCTGGATCATGACGGCGCTTGTGACCGCCTTGGCGGGGCTGGCCGTGCTGTCCGCCGCCCGGCGCGGGGCGCAGGCTGAGAGCGTGGCCGACCGCAATGCGGGCGCGCTGGAGCTGGCCGAGCTGGACCGGCTGAAGGCGCGCGGCCTGCTGGACGAGGCGGGCTGGACCGCTGCGCGGGCCGAGGCGGGGCGCCGCCTGCTGGCCGCCCGCCGCGCGGATCGCCGCCCGGTCGCCGGGCCGCGCGATCGATATTGGGTGCTGGGCGGGATCGGAGCGACGGCGGCGGCGACGCTGTGGCTCTACGCCGTCTTCGGCGCGCCGGGCATGAAGGATCAGGCCTACGAAACGCGCGTGCGCGAGTGGGCCTCGGCGCCTGAGGCGCTGGAGCCCGCTCAGGTCGCGGCCGTGCTCGGGCAGGTCGTCAAGGACCGGCCCGACGACCGTCTGGCCCTGACCATGCTGGGCGCCGCCCGGTTCGAGGCGGGCGACCCCATCGGCGCGGCCTCGGCCTTCCGCCGCGCGCTGGCCATCCAACCCGACGACGCCCAGAGCTGGGCGCGGCTGGGGGAAAGTCTGGTGCGGGCCAACGGGGGAACGGTCGACGGCGACGCCGAGGCGGCCTTCCGTCAGGCGGTCAAGCTGGACCCGGATCAGTTGGGCGCGCGCTTCTATCTGGGCGACGCGGCCCTGGCGCGCGGCGACCGGGCCGAGGCCGAGGCCATGTGGAGCCCGCTGATCGCCGTGCTGGCTCCGTCCGACCCGCGCCGGAGCGAGCTGCAGACCCGTCTGGCCGAGGCCGCGCGATGACGCTTTGGCCCATCCTGAACCTAGGCCCTATATGCGACGGCGTTTTCGCCGTCCCCGGATCGTTGACATGAGCTGGTTGCCCAAATCCCCCAAGGCGCGCCGTCGCCTGTGGGTCGTCATCGCCGCGGCGCCCGTGCTGGCGCTGGCCGTCGGCCTGTCGCTGTGGGCGATGAAGGACAATGTGACCTTCTTCTACTCTCCTTCGGAAGTGACGCCGCAGAAGGTGCCCGCCGGGCAGATGATCCGTCTGGGCGGTCTGGTCGAGGCGGGCAGCGTGATCAAGGCCGCAGACGGCTCGGTCGTCTTCGTCGTCACCGACAACGGGGCGACGGCGCAGGTGATCTATCACGGCGACCTGCCCGACCTGTTCCGCGAGGGGCAGGGAATCGTAGCGCAAGGCGCCTTCCGCCCCGACCGCGTGTTCGAGGCCAGCCAGGTGCTGGCCAAACACGACGAGACCTATATGCCGCGCGAAGTCGCCGACCGGCTGAAGGAAAAGGGCGAGTGGCGGCCCGACGACGCGGCGGCGCCCGCCGTCGGCGCGCAGCAGGGGACTTAAGCCTTGATCGTCGAACTGGGCGCCTTCGCCCTGATCCTGGCGCTCGCGCTGTCGGTCCTCAGCCTGGCGCTGACCACGGCGGGGCGGCTGCGGCTCAGCCCCGTGCTGGCGGGCGCCGGCGGCGGCGCCATGCTGGCCTCGGCCGGGGCGATCCTTCTGGCCTTCGGCGCCCTGATCTACGCCTTTGTCGTCTCGGACTTCTCGGTGTCGAACGTGGCCATGAACAGCCACACCGACAAGCCGGTCTTCTACAAGGTCGCCGCCGCATGGGGCAGCCATGAGGGCTCCCTGCTGCTGTGGTGTCTGGTGATGACGGTCTTCGGCGGGGCGCTAGCGCTGGCGCGCGGCCTGCCGTTCGGGCTGAAGACCTCGGCCGTGGCCGTGCAGGCGGGCCTGTCGAGCCTGTTTCTGGCCTTCGCCGCCTTCACCTCCAACCCCTTCTTCCGGCTGGACCCTGCCCCGGTGCAGGGCGCGTCGCTGAACCCGCTGCTGCAGGATCCGGCGCTGGCGGTGCACCCGCCGCTGCTTTACGGCGGCTATGTCGGCTTTTCCGTCTGTTTTTCGCTGGCGGTCGCCGCCCTGATCGAGAAGCGCGTCGATCCGGCCTGGGGCCGCTGGGTGCGTCCCTGGGCGCTGGCGTCCTGGGCCTTGCTGACGGTCGGCATCGCGCTCGGCTCCTTCTGGGCCTATTACGAGCTGGGCTGGGGCGGCTGGTGGTTCTGGGACCCGGTCGAGAACGCCAGCTTCATGCCGTGGCTGGCGGGGGCGGCCCTGCTGCACTCGGCCATCGTCACCGAGCGGCGCGGGGCGCTGGCGGGGTGGACGGTGTTCCTGGCGATCCTGGCCTTCACCTTCTCCATGCTGGGCGCGTTTCTGGTGCGCTCGGGCGTGCTGACCTCCGTCCACGCCTTCGCCGTCGATCCTCAGCGGGGGATGATGCTGCTGGCCATTCTGGGCGTGGCGGCGGGCGCGGCCTTCATCCTGTTCGCCCTTCGCGCCCCGGCGATCCGGTCGGGCGCGGCCTTTGCGCCGATCAGCCGCGAAGGCGCGCTGGTGCTGAACAACCTGTTCCTGACGGCGGCGGCGGCGACGGTGCTGCTGGGCACCCTTTATCCCCTGATCCTGGAGGCCGCGACCGGCGCGACCATCTCTGTCGGCCCGCCCTATTTCAACGCTGTCTTCAACCCGCTGATGATCGTCGCCTGCCTGATCCTGCCCGCCGGGCCGTTGCTGGCGTGGAAGCGGGGCGACCTGAAGGGCGCCCTGCAGCGCCTGTGGTGGGCCGCTGGCTTGGCCTTGGCCGCCGCCGTCGCCGCCTTCTTCCTGTTCGAGCCCAAGAAGGCGCTGGCCGCCGCAGGGCTGGGCGTCGGAGCGTGGCTGATCCTCGGCGCGCTGGCCGAACTGGGCGTGCGGACCAAGGCCCTGCGCGCACCCTTGGCCGAGACCCTGCGCCGGGCCAAGGGCCTGCCGCTGGGCGCCTGGGGCATGGCGTTGGCCCACGCCGGTCTGGGCGTTTTCATCCTGGGCGCCGTCGTCGAGACCAGCTTCAAGGCCGAGGCCGCCGCCGCCCTGCCGCTGGGCGGGGAAGTCGCCGCCGGGCCGTGGAAGGCGCGGCTGGACGCGGTGCAGGTCATCGAGGGGCCGAACTATCTGGCTGAGCAAGGCCGCCTGACCATCATGTCCGTCGACGGCCGCGCGCCCGAGCGCGTCATCACCGCCGAGCGTCGCTTCTTCCCGGCGGGCGGCCAGACGACGACCGAGGTCGGCCTCGACTTCCGCGGTCTGGACGACGTCTACGCGGTCATGGGCGACCGGGCGGCAACCGACGACGGCGAGCGCGCCTGGATCGTGCGCATCTATTACAACCCGTGGGCGCGGCTGATCTTCCTGGGGCCGGCGCTGATGGCGCTGGGCGGTCTGATCTCGCTGCTGGACCGTCGCCTGCGCGTCGGGGCGGGTTCGCGCGCGAAGAAGGCCGCCAAGCCGGTCGAGCCCGTCGAGGCTCAGGCATGAGGCGCGCCGCCGCCCTGTTCGCCGCCGTCCTGCTGGCCAGTGCAACTGGGCCGGCTCTGGCCGAACCGCCGCCCGCGCCTGACCGGCCGCTGACGGACCCGGCGCAGGAGGCCCGCGCCCGGGCCCTGTTCGGCGATATCCGCTGCGTCGTCTGTCAGCATGAATCGATCGCAGACAGCCCCGCAGGCATCGCCGCCGACCTGCGCGGACTGGTGCGCGAACAGATCGCGGCGGGAAAGACCGACGCCCAGATCAAGGACGACCTGATCCGGCGCTATGGCGATTACGTGCTGTTCCAGCCGCCGGTGCGCATCGGCACCTGGCTGTTGTGGTTCGGCCCGTTCGCCCTGGCGGCGGGGGCGGGGGTCGTGCTGGTCCTGCGCGCACGCCGTCGCGGGCCGGGCGACGCCGCCCCTCTCACGGCGGAAGAAGAACGCGCCCTGGCCGAGTTTACGGCTGACGACGAAAACGCCTGAAGCTTTCCATTCGGCAAGCCTTTCGCCGCCTTCCTGACGCAGACGCGCCATACGCCGAACGATGATCGGGAACAATCATCGCGACGGCGCGCATTGGCTTGAGCCAAAACGCCCTATATCCATGTGCGAACGGAGCTTTCCGTATCCGCCAGTAAAGACTGCAAGGACGACGATGCTGAAACGCAAGGAGTTCATTCTGGGGGCCGCTGTCGGCCTGACCTTCGCCGCCGCCGCGACGGCGGGCGGGGTCATCACCTGGCCGGGCGCCGAAGCCGCGCCTGCCGCCAAGGTCGGGCAGCTGGTTCCCTCCGCGGGGGCCGGAGCCTTGGCGTTCGCCCCCCCGCAGGGCGCGCCGCTCAGCTTCGCCGACATCTTCCAGCAGGTCGCCCCCGCCGTGGTGCAGATCGACGTCAAGACCCGCGTCCAGCGCCCGCGCGGCGTGTTCCAGATCCCCGGCTTCGGCGCCGTGCCGATCCCCGGCGCGCCGGGCGGCTCGGGTGAAGGCGAGGAAGACAACACTCAGCTAGCCGCCGGCGCGGGTTCGGGCTTCTTCATCTCGGCCGACGGCTTCATCGTCACCAACAATCACGTGGTGGAGAACGCCGAGGAGATCTCGGTCAAGCTCAGCGACGGCCGCGAACTCAAGGCCAAGCTGATCGGCCGCGACGAAGGCACCGATCTGGCCGTCATCAAGGTCGAAGGTTCGGCCTTCCCCTTCGTCAGCTTTGAAGAAGCCGCCGAGCCGCGCGTCGGCGACTGGGTCATCGCCGTGGGCAACCCCTTCGGCCTGGGCGGCACGGCGACGGCCGGCATCGTCTCGGCCAAGTCGCGCGACATCGATCCGATCGGCTACAACGAATATCTGCAGATCGACGCGGCCATCAACCGCGGCAACTCCGGCGGTCCGACCTTCGACATCTACGGTCGGGTGATCGGCGTGAACACGGCGATCTTCTCGCCGTCGGGCGGCTCGGTCGGCATCGGCTTCGCCATTCCCGCGACCACGGCCAAGGCCGTCACCGACAAGCTGATGCGCGGCGAGACGGTCCAGCGCGGCTATCTGGGCGTGCAGATCCAGACCCTGTCCAAGGAGGCGGCCGCCGCCCTGGGCCTGAACGAAGACGTCAAGGGCGCCTATGTCGCCGAGGTCACGGCCGGCGCGCCGGGCGAGCGCGGCGGGATGCAGATCGGCGACGTGGTCGTCAGCGTCAACGGCGAGGCGGTCGATAGCTCGACCGAGCTGACCCGTCGCGTCGCCCGCGCCAAGCCTGGCGATACGCTGCGGCTTGAAGTCCTGCGGGACGGCAAACGCCAGACTCTCAACATCCGCGCAGGCACCCGTCCCTCGGAAGCCGAGCTGAACGGCGATCAGGGTTCAAGCGCCCAGCAACCCGGCGAAGACGGCGCGGCTGTCGGCCAGTCGATCGAAGGCATGACCGTAGCGCCGATCACCTCGGCGCTGCGTCAGCGCTACTCCATCCCCGACGACATGCAGGGCGTGGTGGTCACCGCCGTCGCTCCGCGTTCGGAAGCGGGCAAGATGCGGATGCCGGTCGGCACGGTCATCCAGCGCGCCAACAACCGCGTGGTCCGTTCCGAGGCGGACTTCAAGGCGGCTGTGGACGAGGCGCGCTCGGCGGGACGGCCGGGAGTCTTCCTGCTCATCCGGGTGCAGGGAACCAACTCCTCGGTGGTACTGCCCTTCGCCAAGTCTGAATAAGGCGTAACTCACGGGATCGGCGGCGATGCGCTAACATCGCCGCCGAATCTTTTTTGGGAGGCTGCATGCGTATTCTGGTGGTTGAGGACGATGCTGAAGCCGCGACCGCCATGGTGCGCGGCCTGAGCGAGGCCGGGCACGAGGTCACCCACGCTGTGGACGGCGCCTTCGGCCTGCTGGAATCGCAGAAGGGCGGCTACGACGTCTACGTCGTGGACCGCATGATGCCGCGCCTGGACGGCGTCGGCATGGTCGAAACCATCCGCAAGGGCGGCGACCAGACGCCCGTGCTGTTCCTGTCCGCCCTGGGCGAGGTCGAGGACCGCGTGACGGGCCTGAAGGCGGGCGGCGACGACTATCTGGTCAAACCCTACGCCCTGGCCGAACTGGTCGCCCGGGTCGAGGCCCTGTCGCGCCGCCGCGAGACCGGCGGGGTCCAGACCGTGCTCAAGGTCGGCGACCTGGAGATGAACCTGATCGCCCGCACCGTCCACCGCGACGGCCAGGAGATCGACCTGCAGCCGCGCGAGTTCCAGCTGCTGGAGTTCCTGATGCGCCACGCGGGCCAGTCGGTGACGCGCACCATGCTGCTGGAGAAGGTCTGGGAATACCACTTCGACCCTCAGACCAACGTCATCGACGTGCACATCAGCCGCCTGCGCTCCAAGATCGACAAGGGTTTCGACAGGGCCATGCTGCAGACCGTGCGCGGCGCGGGGTACCGGCTGGAGGCGTAAGGCGCGCAATCTTTCTCCCTCCCCTTTATGGGGAGGGTGGCCGGCGCAGCCGGTCGGGTGGGGAGGGCTTGCAAATCATGGCGATCATCGCTCGAGCCCGCGCCATGCGAAAGGCGCTGACGCCGCCCGAGGCGCGTCTGTGGGTGCAGTTGAAGTTGTTGCGCGCCCAAGGGTTTCATTTTCGGCGGCAGGCGCCGTTTCGCGGTTATTATCTCGACTTCTTCTGTTTCGACCGGCGCTTGGTCATAGAGGTGGACGGCGTCACCCATACGGTCGAGGCGCGGGCGAACAGGGACAAGATGAGGGACGCCGTGCTGGCTGGCGAAGGGTTCACGACGCTGAGGTTCGACAACGCCGCCGTTCGCGATGATCTGGACGGCGTGATGGGGGGCATAATGGGCGCGCTTGAGGCCCTCCCCACCCGGTCGCTGCGCGACCACCCTCCCCATGAAGGGGAGGGAGATAGGTCAAAGTGAAACTCCCCTCCCTCTTCCGCCGCACGCCCTTTCGGCTGACGCTGCTGTTTCTGGCGCTGTTCGTGGCGACGGCGAGCGCGGTGCTGGCCTATGTCTATTTCGCCTCGGCGTCAGAGGCGCGGATGCGGGCGGAGGCCAGCGTCCAGGGCGAGATCGACAGTCTGACCGCCATCTATCGCACGCGCGGCCGAGACGCCCTCAATCAGGCGCTGGTCGAACGGGCGATCCGCAACGGGCCGTATCTCTATGTCTTCAAGGACGCCGAGGGCCGCATCATCACCGCCAACATCACCGACGTGCCCGACGGGGTGAAGCCGGGGCAGTGGGACAGTTTCCGCCTGACCGACACGGATGAAGACGGTCGCGTCCGGCGCCGCCAATCGATCGGCATCGACACCCCGCTGTCGGGCGGCGAACACCTGTTCGTGGGCGAGGACATCGGCGACATCGAGGCCTATCTGGCGCGGCTGACCCAAGCCCTGTGGGGAGCGATGGTCATGGTGCTGGTGCTGGGCGTGGGCGGCGGGCTGTGGATCAGCCGCAGGGTCGAGCGGGTCATGGCCGGGCTGAACCGCGTGGTCACGGCGGTGCAGGAGGGCGACCTGAAGGCGCGCGTGCCCATCCGGCATTCCGGCGACGAACTGGACGAACTGGCCGAGGGGCTGAACGGGATGCTGGACCGGCTGGAAGGCTCGATGGCCTCGATCCGCCATGCCGGCGACGCCATCGCCCACGACCTGCGCACGCCGTTGAACCGGATGAAGGCCAAGATGGAGGTGGCCCTGATCGACGCCGAGGCGGGGCGGACCTCGGGCGTCGACGCTCTGAGCGTGGCGCTGGATGAGGCCGACGCCCTGCTCAAGACCTTCAACACCGTCCTGGCCATCGCCCGCCTTCAATCGGGCGGTTCGCCGGAGCCGAGGGTGTTCGACGCCGCGGACCTGGCCGCCGACATGGCCGAGCTTTACGAACCGGCGGGCGAGGACAAGGGGCTGGAGTTCGCCGCCGAGATCGAGAAGGGGCTGTTCATCGAGGGCAACCAGCCCTTCCTGGCCCAGGCCCTGGCCAATCTGATCGACAACGCCATCAAATATACGCCCGAGGGCGGGGCGGTGATGTTCCGCGCGCGGCGGCGCTCGTCCGGCGATGTGGAGTTTTCCGTCACCGACAATGGACCCGGAGTGCCGGACGAGGATCGCGAACGGGTGCTGCAGCGCTTCGTGCGGCTGGATAACAGCCGCACCGAGCCGGGCTCGGGCCTGGGCCTGTCGCTGGTCACGGCGGTGGCCGAGGCGCACGGCGGCCGCATCCAGCTGGACGAAGGGCCGGGCGTCTATGACGGGCGCGGGCCAGGCCTGCGCGTGGCCCTGATCCTGCCCCCCGCGACGCGCCCGCCCGAGGCCGAGGCGTGAGCCAAGGTCTGGCGACGCGGTTGCAGCCCTGCGGCCCCGTCCGCGACGTCGAGGCGGCGGCGCGCCTGCATGAACGACTGGCTGAAGCGGCGGAGGCCGAGGGCTGGGGCGCGACGCTGGATGCGGCGTGGGGGGCCTTGCTGCCGGTCTTCGCCGCCTCGCCCTATCTAGCCGGGCTGGCGCGGCGCTGGCCGGATCGGTTGCGGCGGACGCTGGACAGCGACCCCGAGGCGCGGCTGGCGGAGATTCTGGCCGCGACCGACGCCCTGAGCGGCGCGCCGGACGAGGCCAAGGCGCCGCTGCGTCATCTGAAGGCGGAACTGCATCTGCTGACGGCCCTGTGCGACCTGGGCGGCGTCTGGGATCTGGATCAGGTGACGGGCGCCCTGTCGCGGTTCGCCGATGCGGCGGCGCGCGCGGCGCTCAGAATACTGGCCGACGACTGGCGCAGGCGCGGGCGGCTGATCTCGGCGCCCGACGATCCGCGCGGGCCGGTTCCCGGCCTGTTCGTCCTGGCGATGGGCAAGGGCGGGGCGTTCGAGCTGAACTATTCCTCCGACATCGACCTGTCGCTCTTCTACGAGCCGGAGGTATTGGAGGCCGCCCTGTCCGAGGGCGTCGAAATGCAGGGCTTCGTCAACCGTCTGGCGCAGGGGCTGACCGCCCTTCTGAGTGAGCGGACGGCGGACGGTTACGTCTTCAGGGTCGATTTGCGGCTGCGGCCCGACCCGTCGTCGACCCCGCCGGCGGTCGCGGCGCCGATGGCCCTGGCCTACTATGAATCCGTCGGCCAGAACTGGGAGCGTGCGGCCTTCATCAAGGCCCGCGTCTGCGCCGGCGACGCGGCCGAGGGCGCCGGTTTCCTGAAGGCGCTGGTCCCCTACATCTGGCGCCGCAGTCTGGACTATCAGGCGGTGCTCGACATCCAGTCGATCAAGAAGCAGATCCACGTCCACAAGACCGGCGAGGGGCTGGAGGCGGCGGGCGCCAACCTGAAGCTGGGTCGCGGCGGCATCCGAGAGATCGAGTTCTACGTCCAGACTCAGCAGCTGATCCTGGGAGGCCGCAACCGGGCCTTGCGCTCGCCGCGCACGCTGGAGGCGCTGGACGCCCTGACCAAGGCGGGGCACGTCAGCCCTGAGGCGCGCGATGAACTGCGCGCCGCCTATGTGACCTTGCGCGCGCTGGAGCATCGGGCCCAGATGCTGGCGGACGAACAGACGCATATCCTGCCCGTCGATCCCGACCGCCGCGCCGATGTGGCGGCTCTGACCGGACAGGGCGATCTGGCGGCCTTCGACGCCGGGATCGAGCGCCTGCTGATGCGCGTCAACGCCCGCTATGGCGAACTGTTCGAAGGCGGTGAAGACCTGTCCTCGCCCTATGGCAGCCTCGTCTTCACCGGGGTGGAGAACGACCCCGGCACGCTGGAGACGTTGGCCCGCATGGGCTTTTCCGAGCCCGCCAGCGTGTCCGACACGATCCGCAGCTGGCACCACGGCCGCATTCAGGCGACCCGGACGGCGCGCGGACGCGAGCTGTTCACCCGGCTGGCGCCGCAACTGCTGACGGCGGTGGCCAAGACGGGGGCGCCGGACGCGGCCTTCCGCCGGTTCGCCGTCTTCTTCGCAGGGCTGAGTGCGGGTGTGCAGGTGCAGGCCCTGTTCCTGAACCAGCCCAAGCTGTTCGAACTGGTGGTCGAGGTGATGGCCTTTGCGCCACGGCTGGCCCGGATGCTGGGGCGGCGTCCGCAGGCGCTGGACGGCGTGCTGGACGCGCGCTTCCTGACGGATCTGGACACCGACTCGGGCGTCGTCGCCCAGCTTCTGGCCGAGGCCGCCGCCGCAAGCGATTTCGAGGAGGCGATGAACGTCGTGCGTCGCCAGCATCGCGAGCAGGTCTTCCGCATCGGCATGCACACCATCACCGGCCGCGCGGGGCCCGAGGAGGCCGGCCGCGCCAACACCGATCTGGCCGACGCCTGTATGCGGGCGCTGGCCCCGGCGGCCCTGAAGGAGGCCGAACGCCTCGGCGGGGCGCTGGCGGGCGCAGCAGCCGTCGTCGCCCTGGGCAAGGCGGGCTCGCGCGAGATGTCGGCGGGCTCGGACCTGGACCTGATGACCGTCTATGCGGCGCCGCCTGAGGCCGCATCCGCCGGGCGCGGCTGGAGCGCCGAGACCTTTTACGGCCGCTTCACCCAGCGGTTCATCGCCGCCCTGTCCGCCCACACCGCCGAGGGCGGCCTGTATGAGGTCGACATGCGCCTGCGCCCTACGGGCTCTAAGGGGCCGGTGTCGGTGCGGCTGGAGACCCTGCGCGCCTATTACGCCGAAGAGGCCGACACCTGGGAGTTCATGGCCCTGACCCGCGCGCGCGTGGTCTGGGCCAGCGATGAGGCATTCGGCGCCGAGGTCACGGCGGCGCTGGAGGAGGCCTTGCGGCGGCCCAGGGACGCGGTGCAAACCGCGCGCGAAGTGCGGGCCATGCGCGATCTGATGGAGCGCGAACGGGCGGCTAAGGGGTTCTGGGATCTGAAGCTGTCGGCGGGGGCTCAGGTGGACGCCGAGTTCGTCGGCCAGTACCGCCAGCTGATGGCGGGGGCGGCGGGCCGGCCCCTGACCGTCTCGACGCTGGAGGCGCTGAAGGACGACCCTGTGCTGGCCGACAGCTGGCGCATGCATCAGCAGCTGTCGCAACTGACCGCCTGCGCCTTTGAGGATAAGAACGACCCCGATGAGGAGCCGCCAAGCTTTCAGCAGCGTCTGGCCGCAGCGGTCGGGGCTCCGGATTTCGACACGCTGAAGGCGCAGCTGATCGATCTGCGGCTACGCGCGCGGCGGGCCTTTGATTCGGTTCTGCCGCCGATCAGCGACGGAAACTGATCCGGTCGCCGTTCTATCTCTCGACAGGGATGCTTTCGGGGCGGCTTCGCCCCAGGAGACCATCGAGATGAAGACCATATTCGCCGCCGCCGCCGTATCCGCCCTCATGCTGACGCTGGGCGGCGCCGCTGCGGCGCAGACCACGCCGGAAACGGGACGCCAGGCGCGCATGGCCCAGTCTGCCGGTCAGCCGATCAGCCAGGCTGACTTCGTTCAGAGACGCGTCGAGCGGTTGCGCGCCGCCGACGCCAACGGAGACGGTCAGGTGACGGCCGAAGAAATGCGCGGCCATGCTCAGGCCCGCCGCGCCGAACGTCGCGCCGCCCAGTTCGATCGCCTGGACGCCGATAAGGACGGCTCCATCAGCCGCGCCGAGTTCGAGGCGCCGCGCCAGCAGGCGCGCGGAGAAGGCCGGATGGCCGCCGGCCGCTGGGGCCATGCACGAGGCGGCATGAAGCAGGGGCGCATGGGGGGCCACGCCGCGCGCGGCGGCGCGGACCGCTTTCCCATCGTCATCGCCGAAGCGGAGCGCAAGGCGACGGAAAGCTTCGCCCGCATGGATGCGAACCGCGACGGGATGCTGAGCGTCGACGAACGCCGCGCCGCCATGCAGGCGGGCCGCGCCGAGATGCGTCAGAAGCGCGAGATGCGCCGGATGGAGCGTCCGTCGGCCGAGCGCCCGCAGGGGACGGCGTCGCCTTCGGCGCCCGTTTCGGAGTAAGGTGATGTCGGGGACGGCGGCTGGACCGCTCGCCCTTGTTGCAGCCAAGCAAAGAGGCGTGATTGGCGAAGGTCGCCGACCCCGACGAGGACCTGGTGAAGCGCGTGGGCGCGGGCGATCCTGCCGCCGTTCAGGCCATGGTCGCGCGCAAGCTGCCGCGCATGTTGTCGCTCGCTCAGCGGATGCTGGGCGACGCGGCGGAGGCTGAGGACGTGGCCCAGGAGGCGATGCTTAGAGCCTGGAAACAGGCGCCGCGCTGGACGCCCGGTCAGGCGCGCTTCGACACCTGGCTGCATCGCGTGGCCCTCAACCTCTGTTACGACCGGCTGCGCCGCCGCCGCGAGATCGCGACGGACGTCATGCCTGACCATGTCGACGACGGCCCGGCGCCGGACCGGGGCCTGCTGGCCGCCGAGACGGGCGCCCAGGTCGAGGCGGCCCTGTCGCGCCTGCCGCCGCGCCAGCGCGAGGCCATCGTCCTGTGCCACTATCAGGAGCTGGGCAATATCGAGGCCGCTGCCCTGATGGAGATCAGCGTGGAGGCGCTGGAAAGCCTGTTGTCACGCGGGCGGCGGGCGTTGCGGACGGCGCTGGCGGACATCGCGCCGCAGGGCGTCGTGAAGGCGGCGGGGAGATAAGGGCTGAAGATGACGACGATGGACCTGGAACGTTTTGAGCATCTGGCCGACGCCTATGGCGCGGACCTGCGCCGCTGGCCCGAAGCGGAGCGCGAGGCCGCGCGCCGGTTGTTGGCCGCCGATCCGCGCGCAGGGCGGGTTCTGGGCGAGGCGGACTTGCTGGACGCCTTTCTGGATGCCGCGCCGCGTCCGGCGCCGTCGCACGCCCTGCGCGAACGGGTCATCGCCGATGCGGCGGGCGCCCATCTTGGGCGGCGCCGAGGGTTGCTGGGGCCGTTCGCGTGGATGTCGGGCGCAGGCTGGGCCGCCGCCGCCTGTGCGGGCGTGGCCTTCGGCATGGTGCTGACCAGTCAGATGACGGCGGAAATCCGGGCCGACACCGTCTTGTATCAGGCCAGTCTGACGGCGCCGGACGACGCTGAGATCCTGGCCGCTGGCCTGGGGGGATAGGTATGAACAAGGGTCTGAAGATCGCCCTGGCGGCCTCGGTCGCGCTCAACATCTTCGCCGTTGTCGGCGGGGGCACCGCCTGGGTGCTGTCGCGCAAGGCGCAGGAGCAGGCGGCGGAAGGGCGCCGGCCGGGCCGCAGCGAGCCCGTCTGGGCCGTGGTCGAGGCCTTGCCGCCCGCCGTGCGCGATCAGGTCAAGGGCGAGCTGCGCGCCAGCGCCCTTGAGGCGCGGCCAGACTTCGAAGACGCCCGCGCCGCGCGGCGCGAGGCCATCGCCATGACGGCGTCAGACGGCTTTGACGCAGTGGCGGTCGCCGCCCTGCTGGAACGCTCGCGCGCCTCGGAGATGCGCGGGCGGGCGCGGCTGGAAGCCGGGGCCGTCGAGACTCTGGGGCGGCTGTCGGCGGCCGACAGAAAGGCCCTGGCGCCGATCCTGTCGCGTCATAAGTCGAAAGCGCGCGACAAGGGCGCGGCGTCCGACACGCAGCATCCGGCGCACAAGGCGGGCGATCCGGCGGGTGATCAGGCCGCGCGCTGAACCCGCTGAACCGGGCCGTCCACAGGCTTCATGGCGCCTTGCGGGGCTTTGACGGGCAGGTCGAACCAGACGGTGGTGCCGCGTCCCGGCTCGCTGTCGATCGTCATCCGGCCGCGATGCAGCTCGATCAGCGACTTGGTCAGGGCCAGGCCGAGACCCGTGCCCTGCGTCGATTTGGAATGCTGGCCTTCGACCTGTTCGAACGGCTGGGCCAGGCGCGCCAGGTCGTCCGCCGAGATGCCGATGCCGGTGTCGGCCACGGCGATGCGCACCGTCTCATCGTCTCTGGGAACCACGCTGACCCGCACCGCCCCGCCCTCGGGCGTGAACTTCACGGCGTTTGAGATCAGGTTCAGCAGGACCTGTTTCAGGCCGCGCTGATCGGCCTCGACGCGCAGGCCCTCCGGACAGGACAGGGCCAGCCGCAACTGGGACTCCAGGGCCTTGCCGCGCATCAGCCGCACCGCCTCGCCGCACAGCACGTCCAGCGCCACCGCCTCATAGTGCAGGGTCAGCTTGCCCGCCTCGATCTTGGCCATGTCGAGGATGTCGTTGATCAGGCTGAGCAGGTGCTGGCCCGAGGCGTGGATGTCGGCGGCGTAACCCTTGTAGCGGGGGTCGCCCAGCGGCCCGAACATCTCGCCCGCCATGATCTCCGAGAAGCCGTTGATGGCGTTCAGCGGCGTGCGCAGTTCATGGCTCATATTGGCCAGGAACTCGGACTTGGCGCGGTTGGCGTCTTCGGCGCGGGTCATGGCGACCTCATATTTGCGCGCGAGCAGGGACAGCTTGTCCTGGCTGGCCTCCAGCTCTTCGACCATGGCGCGCAGTTCATCGGCGGCGCGGCGGCGCTCGGCCTCCTGGCGGCGGACGACGGTGATGTCGGCGCAGATCACCACCGTGCCGCCGTCGCCAGTGAAGCGCTCAGCCATCTGCAGCCAGCGGCCATCCTTCAGCTCGACCTCGCGCACCCCGGCGCGCCCTTCGACGGAGGGACGCTCGGACTTGATGGCGTCGGCGGCGATGCGGTTCAGCTCGTCCTTCAGCGCGCCGCGACGAACGACGCCGGGCGGAAAGGCGAAAGCGTCCTGAAAGCCCTGATTCCACAGGATCAGACGGCCGCGTCGGTCGAACAGGACGAAGGCGTCCGACACGCTCTCGATCGCGTCGCGCAGCCGACCCTCGGCGGCCTGGGCCTGGGCCTTGGTGCGGCGCGCGTCGGTCACGTCCAGCGCCACGCCCATCAGGCTGACGAAGGCGCCGTCGCGGCGCGGCTGGCGCGACTGGCCGCGCGCGTCGATCCAGCGGACGCCGCCCGATTTCAGCGGAATGGGGAAGGCGGCCTCGAACGCGCCGCTGACGGCGGCTTCGTCCAGGGCCTGATGCAGCACGTCGCGATAGGAGGGGTGGACGCGCTCGATCAGAGCCTGGGTCGTCAGCCGCGTGCCCTCCTCGACCTCCAGAAGGGCGGCCATATAGTCGGACAGGACCATTTCGCCGCGACTGATGTCCCACTCCCATATGCCGCAACGAGCGGCCTCGACCGCCACGCGGAAGCGCCGCTCGGTCTCGGCCCAGCGACGGCCTGCCCGCATCTGGCGGCTGTTCTGAACGGCGATGACGGCCAGCATCAGCACCACGAGCAGCAAGGGCCCGGCCAGCATCCAGGCGTCTTCCAGCCAGGCGGCCAGGCCGTGGGCCCGGGGCAGGGCGGCCACCACGGCCAGTCCGGTGTCGCCAATGGGCGCGACGGCGGCCGAGCGCGCCTGTCCGTCCGGTCCCTTGACCGCGCGGCCCGGCTCGGCCGGGGCCTGGCCCGCCGGCATGACCGACAGGGTCACGTCCTTCAGGCTGGGCTTGAGTTCGGGCAGGGGCGTGCGGGCCAGCAGGATCGCGCCGCCGCCCGCCGTGACGCTCTGGGTCATGCCGTCCTCGCCCAGTTGGACGGCGGAGATAGCGGCGGCGGGGGCGGACAGGCGCGCGCCGCTGGCGGCCAGAATCCGGCCCTGCGGGTCTACGATCATGAAGGCGGCTTCGGGCGCCAGGCCGCGCGCATGATCAAGGGCGGCGGCGGGCTGAGCGGGCGTCTGGTTCAGGGCCCGCGCGCCCGCGCGTAGGGCCAGGGCGGCGCGGTTGGCCTGGGCCTCGACCTGCGAGGCGGCCAGGCGGGCTTCCAGGCTGAGGGCTTCGATGCGGGCGGCCTCGGCCTCGCGGCGGGGCCGGTCGGCTTCGCGCAGGACCAGCAGGGCGTAAGCCACAAGCGCAATGGCGACGGCGAGCGCAAGGATGCGCGCCCAGGGAGCGGATCGCGCGCCCTGTCGGTCCGTGGCCCTGCGGCCCGGCCCATAGCTGCGCCGCTCTATGCCCTGCAAAAGGCGACCTCCTGTGCCGATTCAGCGAAGAATCTAGGCTGTGTCGCCGACTCCTGTCGAGGGTCGGCGGCCGGGAGGGGGCCTCAAGGCTGCGCTTGGCCGCTAAGCCTCGGTTTCGAAAGGCGGGGCGGCCTCGCCGGGCCCGGGTTTCGAGGCTTCGGGCGGAGGGGCGAGCACGTCGGTGATCCGACGCAGCACCGTCTGGGCCCGGCGCGCCAGGCGCACGGTCTCGGGCGGGGCGTCTTCCGGGGCCTCGGCCACCGACGCCAGCAGTTCGCGCGCCAGATCCATCAGGTCAGGCGCGGCGGCGATCAGGCGGGACTGGAACTCGATGCGCTGAGGATCGCGGTCGTATTCGGCGCCGGGCACGCGCCAGCCGCCCCAGTCGGCCTTGTCGGTGACCACGACCGGATAGCTGCCGGGGAAGGGATGGTGGGCGCAATCGGCGGCGTCCTGCCACTTGTTGCGCGCGCGCAGGATGCGCCAGTCGCCTATGGCTGTGGCCGCGCGGTCCTCAGCGGGCAGTTGCAGCTCGGCGCCGGCGAATTCACGCCCCAGACCCACGTCGTAGGTGATGCGGACGGGCTCGTCGAAGCCCTTGGCCCAGACCGGATTGACCTTCTCGACCTGGGCCCAGACGCCGACGCTTTCGACCCAGACCTTCTGGCCCTTCTGGAACTGGGCGCGCGCCATGCCGGTCTCTCCTGAAAATCAAAGAGGCAGCATGGCGCGTCAGCTGTTATCGCGGGGTTCCGCGACATGGTTAGCGGGCCTTAAAGCCGTCAGCCGGGGCGGGAAATCTCTTCCAGCGCCTCTCCGGCGTAGCGTTCCTTGACCCGTGTGGACAGGTCGCCTAGCGACACCACCCCGACCAGGCGGCCGTCCTTGTCCACCACCGGCAAACGGCGGATCTGACGCGAGGACATCAGGTCCAGGGCGACCTTCAAATCATCGTCGGCCCGCACAACAAGGGCGTCGCGCGACAGCACGTCCAGCACCCGCGCGTCCGGCCCGGCCCCAGAGGCTACGCCGCGCACGACGATATCGCGGTCGGTCAGGGCGCCGATCAGCCGGTCGCCGTCGGCCACCGGGATAAAGCCGAAGTCGCCCGCCGCCATGCGTCCGGCGACGGCCTGCAGGGTGTCTTCGGGGCGGGCGACCTGCACGTCCTTGCTCATCACGTCGCGAATCTTCATGGCGTTCTCCCGGTGAAAGGGGCTCCTGGCGGCCCTGCGGGGAAACCCGCGCGCGAGGCGTGCAGTTCCACCGCAGGCGTGTTGGCGACGTTCGCCAGGACGCCCGCTATCGTAATCGATCGCGGCGCGCCCAATATGTTAGCGGAGGCGCAGCCTGGCGGCCGAGCTTGTGTGTGATAGGCAGGGGGCCGACGCGCCCTGCGTCAGGCGAACCGGTGAAATAAAAGGCGGACTGATCGGGCATGGCGAACATCGACCTGGCTAAGCGGGCTTATGACCACGGCTGGCGCCTGGACCCCATCGTGCGCAGCCTGCTGGACACCGACTTCTACAAGCTGCTGATGCTGCAGCTGATCTGGCGGCGGTTCCGCGACGTGCCGGTGACGTTCTCGGTCATCAACCGCACGACTTCGGTGCGCCTGGCCGAAGAGGTGGACGAGGCCGAACTGCGCGCCCAGCTGGACCACGCCCGCTCTTTGCGCTTCACCAACCGCGAGCTGATCTGGCTGGGCGGCAACACCTTTTATGGGGTGAAGTCGATCTTCAGCCCGGACTTTCTGGCGTGGCTGGCCGAATATCGTCTGCCGGAATACGACCTCTCGCGCAGCGCCGACGGCCAATACCGACTCGAGTTTTCGGGGAGCTGGGCCGATGTCACCCTGTGGGAAATCCCCGCCCTGTCGATCCTGAACGAGCTGCGCAGCCGCCGGGCCTTGCGCCGAATGGGCCGGTTCGAACTGGACATCCTCTATTCGCGCGCCAAGACCAAGCTGTGGAGCAAGATCGAACGCCTGCGACAGCTGGAGCCGCTGTCCCTGTCCGACTTCGGAACGCGCCGCCGCCACGGCTTCCTGTGGCAGGGCTGGTGCGTCGAAGCGCTGAAGGAGGGGCTGGGAAGCGCCTTCATCGGCACCTCCAACGTCCTGCTGGCCATGAACAACGACCTTGAGGCCATCGGCACCAACGGCCACGAACTGCCGATGGTGCTGGCGGCGATGGCGGGCGAGGACGAGGCGGCTCTGCGCGCCGCGCCCTATCGGGTGCTGGAGGAATGGCGCGCCGCCTATGACGGCAATCTGCTGATCGCGCTGCCGGACGCTTTCGGCACGCAGGCGTTTCTGGACGACGCGCCCGACTGGCTGGCCGACTGGAAGGGCTTCCGCCCCGATTCCGCTCCGCCGATCGAGGGCGGCGAGATCATCATGAAGTGGTGGGCGTCCAAGGGCCGCGACCCGCGCGAACGACTGCTGGTCCTGGCCGATGGGCTGGACGTGGACGGCATCGAGGCGGCCCACGCCCACTTCAAGGGCCGGGTGCGCACCAGCTTCGGCTGGGGCACCAATCTGACCAACGACTTCCGCGACTGCGCGCCGGTCGAGGCGCCTGAACTTCTGCCCCTGTCGCTGGTGTGCAAGGTGACGCAGGCGGCGGGCCGCCCGGCCGTCAAGCTGTCGGACAATGTTGAAAAGGCCACCGGCGACCGCGCCGAGATCGAACGTTATCTGCGCGTCTTCGGCGAGGCGGGACGGGGGCGGCAGGCCGTGCGCGTCTGAACGGAACCGCCAAGCTTGGCTGGGCATTGACTCGCCAGCGGCCGTGGACGCGGCCCTTACCCAGCAGGACGCCTGTCATGACCACCTATAACGTCGGCTACATCATCGGCAGCTTGGCCAAGGGCTCGATCAACCGCAAACTGGCCAAGGCGCTGGTTCGATTGGCGCCGGACAAGCTGAACATGAGCGAGATCAGCTTCGCCGACCTGCCGCTCTATTCCTCTGACTACGACGCCGACTATCCGGCCGTCGCCAACGACTTCAAGGCGGCGATCAAGGGCTCCGACGCCATCCTGATCGTCACGCCGGAATACAACCGCTCCATCCCCGGCGGGCTGAAGAACGCGCTGGACTGGGCCAGCCGGCCCTATGGGACCAATGTCTTCAAGAACAAGCCGACGGCGGTCATCGGCGCCTCGCCCGGCGCCATCGGCACGGCGGTCGGTCAACAGGCCCTGCGCCCGATCCTGGGCTTCCTCCAGGCCCCGCAGATGAACGCGGTCGAGGCCTACATCCAGTTCAAGCCAGACCTGATCGACGATGACGGAAACGTCAGCGTCCCTGGCACCGAACAGTTCCTGCGCGACTATATGGAAGCGTTCCACCAGCATATGGCGCGGGTGCTGACCGTCCTGCCGAGAGACGCCTGAGGGGGCGTCAGGCGTCCAGCGACCACACCCGCGTGCGCTTGACCTCCTGGTCCTCCAGCTCGCGCGTCGTGGGCACGCGGAATTCCGCCAACAGGCTGAGGCCTTCCTTAGGGAAATAGGTGCGGCCGGGGTCGCCGACCAACACGCTTGCCCCGGCCGAGCGCGCTTGCTTCAGCCATGCCAGCATCGCCTGCGCCATCGGCCCCTCATAGAAGACGTCCCCGGCGCAGATCAGGTCGAACGACGCAGGCGGCGCCTCCAGCAGATTGTCGGCGGTGAAGGCGATCTGGACCCCGTTGGCCTGCGCGTTCGCGGCCACGGCGGCGGCGCAGAAGGGGTCGATGTCGGCGGCCAGGACCGAGGTGGCGCCGGCCTGCATCGCCGCGATGCCGACGAGGCCCGATCCAGCGGCCAGGTCCAGCACCCGCCGCCCCGCTACAGCCTCCGGATGGTCCAGCAGCCAGCGCGCCAGCGCCTGTCCGCCCGCCCAGGCGAAGGCCCAGAACGGGGGCGGCAGGCCCATCTCGCCCAGCTCTTCTTCCGTCAGGCGCCAGATGGGCGTGACCTCGTCTGCCAGCCACAGGGAAATCTCGGGCGTATGCGAAACGGGCTGAAGACGGGTGTTGTCGCGAATGAAACGGGCAGGGTCGGCGATGCGCCTAGTCGAGCTCACGGGCGCCCTCGACGACAGCCTGATAGACCAGCGACCTGTCCGGCCCGCGCGTCATATGCAGCAGCACCCAGGTCGATCCCTTGCGCGCCACGATCACTCTGACCTGATCGTTGAACACGCCGTCGGCGAAGCCGGCCGGGGCCACGGTGTCGCTCAGAAGGATCAAGGCGCTCATGCCGGAACCGCAGCGGGCGATGCCGGTGCAGGCGAAGACGGTCTCATAACCGCCCTCGCGCAGGGCGTCTTCATAATGCCGCGCCATGTCGATCGGCGCGACGGCAGGGCGCACCACATAGTCCAGGTGGCTGATCTGGCCCTGCATGCGAAGGGCGTCTTCAGAAGCGGCGCCTTCGGCCACGGCGGCGGTCGGCAAGGTGATCTCGGCCACCGACAACTGCCGCCAGGCGCGAATGCGCGCCCCGTCCAGGCGCGGCAGGTCCTTGTAGTCGCGGGCGCCGCGTACGTCTTCCGCATGGAATGGCGCGGGGGCGGAGGCGACCGCTGAAAGCGGCGCGGCTGTCGACAGGAAAGCGGCGACGAGGGCGAGGAGACTACGCATGAGGGCAAGCTAGGGGGCGCCGAAGCCTCTGGCAATAAAGTCAGCACAGGCTGATAAAAAGTCAGGTTGACATGACATGAGGGTGGTGTCAGGTTTCCATGACATAAAGTCAGGAGCACCTGCTATGCCGGCCCTTTCCAAGCAACACGCTCCGGCGGGACGTCGCTACGTCCTGCGCACGTTCGGCTTTATGGCGGCCTATGTGGCGATCTGCGTGGCGATGATGACCACGGACCTGTTCGATGGCGTCATCGGCCAGCCGGTCGGGTGGGCGCTGGCGGCCGTGGTCGCCGCGCCGGTGGTCGGCCAGATCTGGGCGACCCTGGCCCTGATGCGCGAGAGCGACGAGTTCGTGCGCATGGTCACGGCCAAGCAGTTCATCATCGCCTCCGGCCTGGCGATGGCGGTCGCAACCTTCTGGGGCTTCGGCGAGAGTTTCGCCGGGGCGCCGCATCTGCCGGCCTGGCTGATCTATCCGCTGTTCTGGGCTGCGTTCGGCCTGGTCTCGCCCTTCATCCGGTCATCGAACTGATGAAGAACAAGCTGAAACTGCTGCGCGCCGAGAGGAACTGGACCCAGGAGCAGTTGGGTCAGGCGCTGGGCGTGTCGCGCCAGGCGGTCAATGCGCTGGAGACTGAAAAGCACGACCCCTCTCTGGACCTGGCCTATCGCATCGCCGCCCTGTTCGAACAGCCGGTCGAGGACATCTTCGAGAACCCGCACGCCTGACGCGTCAAGTCAGGATAACCTTACTTCATAATCTCCCGCGTCACCGTCATCCGGGGGAGACGTGGACGCACGGCGACGGCGCCGGGCGTGACGCTGAAGCGCGTCGACGACGCCCGGCGCTTCACCATGACCGACCAACCGGAACGATTGGGCGCCCTGATCAGGCGGCCGGCGCTTTCAGGCGCAAGTCCTCGGTCACGTCGCCTGCCTTGGTCGGGGCGCCTGCGAACTCGCCAGCATACTCTGGCGACAGGGCGCTCTGGAAGGCCGACAGCGGCAGGGTCAGGTAGTAGGCGCCCTCGACATAGGGACCGACCGCATAGGCGTCCAGCAGGAAGGTCAGGCCCCCCGCCTTGCCCGGCGTGGAGCCCGGAGCCAGCGTCACGGCCACGTCCTTCAGCTTGGGACAGGTCCACGTTCCGCTGGTGGTCGAGACGGGCGTGGCGCCGGGGCGTTTGGTCTTGGCGGTGTTCACCGCCTGGCACAGGGCGCGCTCCAGATTGGTCTTGTCGGCCTTGTCGGCGAACAGGTCGGCGGCGGCGATGCGGCGGCCTTCGCTCTTGTCCCACAGCAGGCCGGTGGCGACCGTGTTCGGGTGGGCGCCGCCCGAATAGTCGAAGTCGGTCCGCATCAGGCTGAACAGGCGGCCGGTCTCGATCGGGGCGCCGTAGACGATGGTCTTCTCATAGGGGGGCATGCCTTCGGGCGAGCCGGCCTCGGTGCGGTCGGCCTGAGCGCCCTCGGCGTATTCCTTCAGCTTGGCCACCTCGTCGCGGTACAGCGGGGTGTACAGCGCCGGATAGGACAGCACGGCCTCCGGCAGGCTCAGGCTGACCTTGGCGTAGGGCGTGGCGCTGTCGTACTTCAGCGGCCCTTCGACGGCGTGGGCGGAGGCGGCCGGCGCGGCCGGGGCCTCCTTCTTCTCATTGCGCTGGCACGCTGCGAGCGAGGCCGCGACGGCGGCGGTGACGAGAAGGACGCGAAGGGGGCGCGAAGGGATCATGCCGGGCTCCTTTGGAACGGTTCGATCAGAAAGCTAGGCCGTTGAACGCTATGGCGGCCAGAAGGATCAACCCCGCATCGCGATTTGATTTGAAAAGACGCAGGGACAGCTTCGGATCGTCCGGCCGCAACCGCCGCACCTGCCAGACGAAATGCAGGGCGTAGAGCGCCAGACCGACATAGAAGACCGGCCCCAGGCCCGCGACGTAGCCCGCCGCCCCTGCCAGGGCCACCGCCAGGATGTAAAAGACGGCCACGCCTTCCTTCACTTTGCCGCCCAGCGCCCGCGCCGAGGACTTCACCCCGGCCATGACGTCGTCCTCGATGTCCTGCAGCGCGTAGATGGTGTCGTAACCAAGGGTCCAGAACAGCCCGCCCGCATAGAGCAGCCCCGCCGACAGGGCCAGGTTCCCCATGCGGTTCAGACCCTCGGCCATCCAGTAGCTGTCGCCGCTGAGCTTGACCTGCAGCACATAGAGCCAGCCCAGCGCAAACAGCCCCCCCGTCGCCGCCGCGAAGCCCAGCAGCGCGCCCCAGTTGAAGGTCAGGCCCAGCCACGCCTGCGGCCACCAGGTGATGCGCTTCATGAAGGGATAGGCCGCCACCAGCCCCAGCGACAGGGCGCCCAGCAGCACCGACGTCAGGTTCATCGTCAGCAGGATGCACAGGCTGATGAGGCTGAGGCCGCCGACGAAGGCCCAGGCCTGCTTGACGCTGATCTGGCCTGCCGGAATAGGCCGCAAAGCGGTGCGCGCGACCTGGGCGTCGAAGTCGCGGTCGACGATGTCGTTCACCGCACAGCCCGCCCCGCGCATCAGGGCGGCGCCGATGGCGAAGCCGACGACCAGCCACAGCTCATAGCCGCCGAACGGCCGGTCGTACTGGTTCAGCGCCAGCATGATCCCCTGCCATCCAGGCAGCAGCAGCAGCCACGTCCCGATCGGCCGGTCGAAGCGGCCCAGCTTCAGCCAGGGCTTCAGACGCTCGGGCGCATGCCGATCGACCCAGTTCTGGCCAGCGGCGTCGGGAAGCGGGGCTGTGTTCATACCTCTGGTCTTAGCCCCCAAGGCGGCGCGGGGTGAAGAGGCTGCATCAGATCGCCGTTGCATAAGGTCTTTCACCGGCCAGACAGGCGAGGGGATCGGAGAGGCCGGGCTTGCGCGCCCGAGCCGTCCAGATCAGGGTCGTGATCGGGAACAGCAGCCGGGCGGACAGGACGGATGACGACGCGCACAAGAGCTCCTTTACCGTGGCTGCTGCTTTTGACCTGGATGGTGCTGCTGGGGGCGGCCGTCGGGGGCTTTCTGACGGGGGAGTTCAGCGTCACCTTCGTCGGCGTCGGGACCTTTCTGCTGACCCTGGTTCCCTTCTGGCTGGCGCCGCGCGTGGGGCTGAATCTGCCGATCGGCTTCGTCACCGCCATCGCCGTCTTCCTGTGCGCCACCCTGTTCCTGGGCGAACTGGGCGATTTCTACGAGCGCTACTGGTGGTGGGACGTGGTGCTGCACGGCGGTTCGGCCGTGGCCTTCGGCCTGGTCGGCGCCCTGCTGATGCTGATGCTGGTGCAGGGAAGCCAGCTGAAGGCGGCGCCCCTGACGGTGGCCTTCTTCGCCTTCTGCTTCGCCGTGACCATCGGCGCCCTGTGGGAGATCTGGGAGTTCATGCTGGACCAGGTGTTCGGCCTCAACACCCAGAAGTCCGGCCTGGTCGACACCATGTGGGACCTGATCGTCGACGCCGTCGGCGCCCTGATCGGGGCGGGCGCCGGCTGGGCCTATCTGAAAGGGCGCGAAGGCGGGCCGCTGGTGCGGGCCATGCGCGCCTTCGTCGACAGGAACCGACGTCTGTTCGGCGGCTGACGACGCCTATTGCGCCAGTCGCCCCTGCGCCGCATCGGCGGAAAAGACGACCGCAGGGTCCGGTTCGCGGCATTCCAGACCGGGCCGGTCCAGACGGCGCAGGACGTGGCGCATGATGTTCAGCCGCGCTGTCTTCTTCTTGTCGGTCGCCACCACGGTCCAGGGGGCATAGTCGAAATGGGTGCGATTCAGCATTTCATCGCGGGCGGCGGAATAGGCGCTCCAGCGGGCCTGAGCCTCGGCGTCCAGGGCTGAGACCTTGAAACGCTTCAGCGGGTGGTCGACGCGCTCCTCCAGACGCCGGGCTTGTTCGTCGCGGCTGATGTCCAGCCACAGCTTGATCAGCAGGGTCCCCGACTGGTTCAGCATCCGCTCGAAATGCGGAGCGTCGTGCAAAAAGCGTTCATGTTGCGCGGGCGTGCAGAAACCCATGACCGGCTCCACCCCGGCCCGGTTGTACCAGGAGCGGTTGAAGATCACGATTTCCCCCGCCGCCGGCAGATGGGCGGCGTAGCGCTGGAAATACCATTGGGTCGTCTCGCGCTCGGTCGGCTTGGGCAGGGCGACCACCCGCGTCTGGCGCGGCGCCATGTACTCGGTCATCCGCTTGATCGCCCCGTCCTTGCCGGCGGCGTCGCGCCCTTCGAAGACGATGACGACCTTCAGCCCCTGTTCGATGGCCCAGGCCTGAGTCTCGACCATCTGGATCTGCAGGGCTTCGAGGATGTCGGCATAGTCGTCCTTGGCCATCGGCGTGTCCCTGTGTGGTGATGTATCGACCTTGCGGCCATTTCGCCGGACGCGCCAGAGGCGGCCCGCTTGAAGGATCAACGCGCGGTTCGATGCATTGGCCCCCTATGGCGACGCGTGCGACCCCTGTTGCGGATCTGTGGAGCGGACTATGGGCGGCGATTCTGGCCGCCTGCGGCTTGTTCGCGCTCGTGGACGCCTTCGCGCCGGCTCAGGACCTCCCCTGGAAGCCTCTGGACCTGCGTCAGCCGATCGGCGCGGCGACCGCCGCCAAGCTCGCGGCGTTGGAGGTGTCCGACGCGGACACGGCGCAACGCGCCGATCAACTGACGGCTCAATGCCTGACCCTGCTGCGGCAAGCCGGCGTGACCGCGTCGCGGGTCCCGGATCAGGATGACGGCGGCTTCTGCGTGGTGCGCGGCGCGGTCAGGATTTCCGGCGGCGAGCAGACGCCGCTCAATCCGGCGGGGGTGGTCATGCGCTGCCCCATGGCCGCGCGTCTGTTTCTGTGGGATCGCGAGACAGTGCAGCCGGCGTCGCGCGACATCCTTGGGTCGCAGGCGACGCGGATCGACAACCTGGGGACCTTCGCCTGCCGCCGAGTTTATGGCTCGCGCGATGCGGCCGCGCGGCCCAGCCAGCATGCGCGCGCCAACGCCCTGGACGTCAGCGGGGTAAGGCTTTCGGATGGCCGCCGGGTGTCGGTGGCGGAGGATTGGGACGGTTTGGGGCCGACAGGACGCGAAGGCGCAATCTTTCTTCGGCGTCTGCGCGACGGCGGGTGCAAGTTGTTCAAAAATGTCCTGACGCCGGACTATAATGCTGCGCATCGGGACCACTTTCATCTAGACGCCGCCGCCACAGGCGTGTGCGCAAGGACCCGAGATTAACTGTAAAGGCCGTCGTTCCAGATTCGCTTTACAGTTGACCGCTGTGGATAGTCGGGTGACAACATCGGCGCAGTCCGGATTTCACGTGGGGTCCAAACCCGCGTCTTGCTCCTTCGCCTGAACGAGCTTGTCCAGATGGGCTGACGGGCGATCCTGCAAGGACGTCCGCCTGGAAAAGCGCGTTTACGGAGACGCAATATGGCGACCGGCACGGTCAAGTGGTTCAACCCCACCAAGGGCTTCGGCTTCATTCAACCCGACACCGGCGGCTCGGACGTTTTCGTCCACATCACCGCCGTTCAGAAGGCTGGTCTGGTGGGCCTCGATGAAAACGCCAAGGTCGAATACGAGCTGGAAACCCAGCGCGGCAAGACCTCGGCTGTGGACCTCAAGGTTCTCTAAGGCCAAGAATCCTAAAGGATTCTACGAAGAGACGCGGAGGGCGACCTCCGCGTCTTTTTTGTTGGGCGCTTGCCGTGAACTCATGGCGTCAGCTCCGCCCGCAGGCGATCCGGCGTCAGGCCGCTCGCCCGCAACTCGGCCAGGGTGACGGAGCGGTCGCGCTTGGCGTAGCGGCGGCCGTCCGGTCCGGCCAGGAGGCGGTGGTGGCGATAAACGGGCGCGGGCCAGCCCATCAGGGCCTGGATCAACCGCTGGATATGGGTCGCTTCGAACAGGTCCTGGCCGCGAATGACATGGCTGACCTTCTGCAGGGCGTCGTCGTGCGTCACCGCCAGGTGATAGGCCGTTCCCGCGTCCTTGCGGGCCAGCACGACGTCGCCCGCCGTCTCCGGCCGCGCCTTGATGCGCCCGCTTTCGCCGTCGGGGCCTGAGCCTTCCTCGATGAAGTTCAAGCCGTCCCAGGCGGCGCCGCCCAGCGCCTCCCTGGCGCGATCCAGCGACAGCCGCCAGGCGAAGGGGCGCCCTTCAGCCAGCAGGCGCGCCTCCTCGTCGGCCGGGTGCGGGCCGGGCCGGGCGGCCTCGGCGGGGCCGTGAGGCGCATCGCCGATGGCGTCCAATATCTCCTTGCGGGTGCGGAAACAGCGGTAGAGCAGGCCTCGCCGCTCCAGCGCCTCGACCACGGCGGCGTAGTCGGCCAGGTGATCGGACTGGCGCCGCACCGGCGTCTCCCAATCCAGCCCCAGCCAGGCCAGATCCTCGAAGATCCCGGCTTCGAACTCGGGCCGACATCGCGTCGGGTCGATGTCCTCGATCCGCAGCAGGAAGCGCCCGCCCGCATCCTTCGCCGCCCGCCAGGCCGTCAGGGCCGAGAAGGCATGGCCCTTGTGCAGACGGCCGGTAGGTGAAGGCGCGAAACGGGTGACGAACATGGCGTCGGCGAAACGGGTCAGACCCGCTTCAACGCTCCTGCTTTCTCCGCCTGATCCACGGCGGCGCGGATGTCGACCTCGGACACGAAGTCGAACTGGGCGATCAGGTCTTCAAGGCTGAAGACGTGCTGCGACAGCGCCCAGTGCATGGCGTGGGCCACAGGCCCGGCGTAGGCGGGGGCCGTCATGGCGGTGCGGCTGTAGCGGGTCAGCGCTTCGCGATGGGGCAGGGTGAAGCGATGGGCGCACGGCGTCAGCCGTTCCTGCGCCATGGCGATCTCATCGCGGAAGGCGGATGAGGCGGCCAGTTGCGCCAGCCGCTGCCCCAGGCCCGCCAGGTGCTGTTGCAGGGCGCGGCCGCCGTCCTGACCGGATGGCGGCAGATAGGCCCGGAAGGCGGGGTCCTGCATGGCGGCCTGTTCCAGCAGGTTGAAAAGGATGCGGCCATGCAAGGCGGCGATGGAGAAGGTGATGTGCAGCGACGCCGCGTCCTGGGCCAGGGCGTCGTGGTAGCAGCCGCGCGGCAGGTAAAGCACGTCGCCCGGCCGCATCATCACCTCGGCCAGCAGGCGGCCCTTGGTCTGGTCGAACCAGCGGCGCATGTCGCCGACGTCGGACGGCATCTCGACCGGGGCGTCGGCGCGGTTCTCATAGATGCGCCACAGTTTCTCGCCCTCGGTCTGAACGGCGAAGACATCCGTCAGGTCGAAATGGGCGCCGAAAGCCTGCACCCCCTTGAACGAGCAATAGATATTGGCGCCCGCACTGGCGGCGAAGGTGCGGCCGAGGATCGAGGACAGTTCGGCGATCGGCTGGGTCAGATCCTGCACGTCGCCGGCGATCAGGCTGGCCCCCTCGGCGACGAACAGCGCCACCTTGGCCGGATCGGGGCGGAAGGCCGGCCCGGATTGGGTCTGGACGGTGCGGCAATAGCGTTCGGGCGGCACGGGCTGGGTGTTCTGCACCAGTTTCAGGCTCTGGGCCGTCCAGATCGAGGGCTGGTTCAGCAGGCCGTTGAACGTCGACCAGTCCAGCAGGGCCCGCTTGGCGGCGCCTGCTTCCGCGGGGATATGCAGCGGTTTTCGGCCGTGGAATTCGGCGAAGAAACGATCAGGCGTGATCGGGTGGAGAAGATCGTCCAAGGTACGCATGGCGCGATGCTAAAGCGGCGCCGTTTTTCTGTCGATACGATCCCATGGCCCTTGCTCCGTCTCCCGCCTCCGTCGCCGCCGCCCGCGAGGCTCTGGCCGCCGCCGATCCGGCCCTGGCGCGCGCCCACGCCTCGACGCCCGTGTTTGAATGGCGGTTGAGGCCCGGCGGCTATGAGGGCCTGTTCCGCATGATTGTCGAGCAGCAGGTTTCGGTGGCGGCCGCCGCCTCGATCTGGAGACGGGTGGTCGAGGGGCTGGACGGGCAGGTGACGCCCGAGGCGGTTCTGGCGCGCGATGTCGAGACGCTGCGGAGCTTCGGCTTGTCCGGCCAGAAGGCGAAGTACGGCCATGAGATCGCCCGCGCCCAGACCGAGGGTCATATCGACTTCGACCATCTGGAGCGGTTGGACGACGCCGAGGCCATCGCCGCCCTTGTGGCCATCAAGGGGGTGGGGCGGTGGACGGCCGAGACCTTCCTGATGTTCTGCGAGGGGCGACAGGACGTCTTCCCCGGCGGCGACGTGGCCCTGCAGGAGGCCATGCGCTGGGCGGACCGCGCCGAGGACCGTCCAAATGAGAAACAGGCCTACGCCCGGGCCGAGATCTGGCGGCCGCATCGCGCGGTGGCGGCGCATTTGCTCTGGGGGTGGTATGGTGGCGTTCGGCGCGGCGAAATCGCGCTGGACGAGGGCGCCTGATCCTCGTCTTCATGAAGGCTGGGGGCGACCCCGAAGACGGCGCCCGGCGGCGCCCTGGGGATGATGACGATGTTGGAGCCGATCGCGGGCGCAGACCTGGTTCGTCCGGCTGCGGTGCTGCCGCTGCTGGATTTCGCGGGCGTGGCCGTGTTCGCCGCCACCGGCGCCCTGGCGGCGTCCCGGGCCAAGCACGATGTTCTGACCTTTGCCTTTTTCGCCGCTGTCACCGGCATGGGCGGGGGCACCCTGCGCGACCTGTTGATCGGGGCGCCGGTCTTCTGGGTGCAGGACTGGGTCTATGTGGCGGTTTGTGTGGCGGTGGCCGTCGGCTTCTGGCTGCTGGGCGCGCGCTCGTGGCGGTTCCGGGCCTTGCTGTGGCTGGATGCGGTCGGGCTGGCGGCCTATGGCGTCATGGGGGCGGCCAAGGCGGCGTCCTATGGCGTGACGCCGTTGATCTGCATCGTCATGGGCGTGCTGACAGCCTGTTTCGGCGGCATTGTGCGCGACGTGCTGGCGCACCAGCCCTCCATCCTGCTGCGGCGCGAGCTGAACATCACCGCCGCCCTGGTCTCGGCGGCCCTGTTCGTCGGGCTGAAGGCCGTGAGCCTTCCCACATGGCCCGCTGTGGCGGTGGCTGTCGTGGCCGGGTTCGGCGTGCGGGCCGGCGCTCTGAAATGGGGCTGGAGCCTGCCCGCCTTCCCAACCGCCGCTTCGCGATATTGAACCCAACTGACGAGAACGCAGATGAACGACCTTCCTGCCGCCTATGCAGCCGCGCCCCGTTGGCCATTTGGCGACAGCCCTGAACTGGCTGATGAATTGCTGGCCCTGGTGCTGGCCGGCGGCAAGCGCGCGACCTGTTCGTCGCTGGCGTCGTGCGAGGCCGACATCATGCCGACCGTGGGCGAGGTCAGCGTCATTCTGGACGGCGCCGGCGTTCCTCGCTGCGCGATCCGTACGACCGAGGTCGAGATCATGCCCTTCGAGCAGGTTAGCGAGGACTTCGCCCGGGCCGAGGGGGAGGGCGACCTGAGCTACGAATGGTGGCGCCACGCCCATGAGGCCTATTTCCGCCGCGAAGGCACCTGGGCGCCGGGCATGAAGGTGGTCTGCGAACGCTTTGAACTGGTCGAGGAGTTCTGACCGCCGCGTCACGAAAACGCGCCGTATCTGTCATGGCGATGCGGGAGAATCAGGCGTAGGGTTTCGCCATCAGACCAAGGAAGGAGACGTGTCTTCAGTCCTGTCGCGTCGATAACCCCCCGTATCTGCGGGAGGGCCTGATGCAGGTCCTGACCCGTCCGCCGTCCGGCTTTCCAGCCCTGGTGCTGAACGCCGATTTCAGGCCCTTGTCCTACTTCCCTTTGTCGCTTTGGCCCTGGGAAGAGGTGGTCAAGGCCGTGTGGCAGGACCGCGTCGACGTGGTCGCCACCTATGACAAGGTCGTGCGAAGCCCCTCGCTGGAGATGCAGCTGCCCAGCGTGGTCTGCCTGAAGTCCTATGTGGACCAGGACCGCAAGCCGGCCTTCACCCGTTTCAACGTCTTCCTGCGCGACGGTTTCGCCTGTCAGTACTGCGGCGAGCCGGGCACGTCCCAGGACCTGACCTTCGATCACGTCATCCCGCGCTCGCGCGGCGGGCGCACGACGTGGCAGAACATCGTCGCCGCTTGCGGACCCTGCAACCTGAAGAAGGGCGGCCGCACGCCCGGCCAGGCGCAGATGCCCCTGCGCCGCACCGCCCACCAACCCAGCGCCTGGCAGCTGCAACAGGCGGGACGTCGTTTCCCGCCGCACTTCCTGCACCAGAGCTGGCTCGACTATCTCTACTGGGACATCGAGCTGGAACCCTAGGCCGGGCGGCATGAAAAAAGGCCCGCCGAGGCGAGCCTTGAAGTTTTCAGCTCCAGAAGCGACGGAAAGCGAATGCTTCCCGTCGCCCTGTTTGACCTTCGTTCTGATTAGAACTTCAGACGCAGGCCGAAGGTGTAGTAGCGGCCAATCGCATCATAGGTCTGCGGGAAGGTGTTCCCGTTGTTGGACGCCGTGGTGCCGATGTTCGAGCCGACCTCGGGGGGCGCCTCGTTCAGCAGGTTGTTGACCGTCGCCGTGAAGCGCACGGTTTCGGTGAGGTCCCAACGCGCGGTCAGATCGAAGTAGTTGTAGGCGTCGATCTTGGCGTAGGGGGCGTACCAGTTGCCGGTGCCCGGCTCGACCACGGCGCCGTCCAGGTGACGCCACTGCAGCGAGGCGGCGTAGTCGCCCAGCGACCAGGTCGCACGGCTGGTCCAACGCTGCTTCAGGCGCGGCTCGCCGCACGAGGTCGAGTAGAAGCCGACGCAGTCGCGCAGGATCGACGACGGGGTGGCCTGGCTCTCGTTCTTGGTGACGATGTTGCCGTTGACGCTCAGGTCGATCCGGCCGACGTCGCCGAAGCCGTAGTCCGACAGTTCGACGCGATAGTTGGCCGCCAGGTCGAAGCCCGACACCCGCTCATTGCCCAGGTTGGACAGCAGCAGGGCCACGCCCGGGGATTCAACGCCGTTCAGCGTGCCGTTGGCCGTGTTGCGGCCGATCAGCTGACAGAACTCGTTGAACGTCAGGCTCGGGTTCAAAGCCGTGCTGTAGCAGCCCTGGATGACGTCATTGACGCTGTTGCTGCTGACGGTCTTGTCGATCTTGATGTCGTAGTAGTCCAGGCTCAGACGCAGGCTCGGCACGAAGGCCGGTTGCCAGACGGCGCCGATGGTCCAGGTGTCGGCTTCTTCCGGACCTAGGTTCGGGTTGCCGCCGGTGAGCACGTTGACCTGGCCCGAGTTCGGCGGCGCGACGAAGCCGACGGCTGCGGTCGGAACGCCCGTCAGACGGCACAGGTTGCTGAGCGTGCCGGCCGAGGTGGCTTGGCCCGCGTTGATGCTGGCGCCTTGGCAGGGGTCGACGGCCAGGTTGCTCAGGCCGGTGACCTGCGGGTTGAACAGCTCGCCGATGTTCGGGGCGCGGGTGGCGCGCTGGAACATGGCGCGGACGCGGACGTCCTCGATCGGCGACCAGTCGCCGCCGATCTTGTAGCTGCCGTAGTCGGTCTTGGCGCCCGAGGCTTCGAACTCGGTGTAGCGGTAGCCCGCTTCCAGGTTCAGGCTCTGGACGAAGGGCAGGTTCTCGACCAGCGGGATCGACAGTTCGGCGAAGGCTTCGCGCATTTCGAACTGGCCTTCACGATCCGGAACCGGCGCGCCGGTGCCCAGGACTTCGCCGTTGATCTGGGACGGAGCATCGGCGCGCGTGGCGGCGCCGGAACGACGCCATTCCAGGCCGAAGGCCGTCGCGATCGGGCGGGCGGCCCACGGGCTGCTCAGCTGCTCAGGCAGGACGCCCGAGATCGAGCCCGAGATCACATCCTGGTCGATCGAGGTCTTATTGATCGAGGCCAGGTTGATGTAGTCGATCATCGCTTGGGTGATCGAGCCTTCGGCGCCGAAGACGTTGATCGGCACGCAGCCGGCCACCGGGGTGGTGGTGCCTGGAGCGATACACTGGGTGGCCGAGGTCGTGTTCAGCGCATTGCGCAGCTTGGAGAGCGAGCCCCAGTCACGACGCGTCACCAGCTGCTCGGTCTCGCCGTGCGAGGCGTAGACGTCGTAGTTCCAGCTGGCGCCGATGTCGCCGCGGATGCCGGCCAGCAGTTGAACCGTCTTGTTCTCATAGTCCACCGGGCGGCTGCCCATCTCGGTGAAGCGGCGGTTGATGGTCAGCGGAACGATGGTGGAACCGGCGGCGCCGGGGACGCAGCTGGCGGCCGGGATGCCGCGCGCCGCGCAGAGCTGCTGGCGCATCGGTTCAGGGATGAGCGGGTTGCCGATCGGCACGCTGTAGGTGTTGCCGAACGTCCCGGTCGGAGCGTTGTCCAGCGAGACGTTGCTCTGGACGTAGGTCAGGTGGCTGTAGACCTCGGCCGCCGGGCTGATCTTGTAGGATCCCAGGGCGTTGATCTGATAACGGCTCAGCGGCGTCTGATACAGGTTGAACGGGTTGTAGTTATAACCTGCCGAGTTGTAGCCGGGTGAGCCCGCGCCGATCAGGGCGCCAGTGGCCGGATTGATTTCGGCGCCGGACGGCAGCGGGGTCCCGCCAGCGACGGGCGTCACGCCAAAGCGGCCGGGGACCGAGGTGCCCGAACCGAGCGGAGCGCCAGTGTTCGACGAGCGCGCGACCAGACCCCACGGACGCTGATCCTGATACAGCGGGTCGGTCTTGGTGTAGCCGAAGCTGACGACGGCGTTGCCGCGGTCGTCGGCGAAGTTGCCGCCGATGGTCAGGTCGACCTTACGACGGATGGCGTCGTTTTCTTCGGACATGCCGTAGGATGAAGCAAACTCCACCCCTTCGAAGTTGTCCTTGAGGATGAAGTTGACGACGCCGGCGACGGCGTCAGCGCCGTACACGGCCGAGGCGCCGCCCGAGACGACGTCGATGCGCTCGACCAGCGCCACCGGGATGGTGTTGGTGTCGACGACGCCGGCCAGGTTGAACGGCACCACGCGGCGGCCGTTGATCAGCACCAGCGTACGGTTGGTGCCCAGGCCGCGCAGGTTGATGGTCGCGCCGCCGCCCGAGCCGTTGTTGGTGGCCGAACCGACAGCCGGAACGGCGGCCGGCAGGTCCTTGACCAGTTCTTCGACCGCGACCGGTTGCTCCAGGGCGATCTCTTCGGCCCCTACCGATGAGATCGGGCTGGCCGCCTCATAGCCCGGCTGGCGGATGCGCGAGCCGGTCACGACGATCGCGCTGACCTCGGACACTTCCTCGCTGACCGATTGCGCCATGACAGGCGTGGCCGCCATGAAGCCCAGCGCAGCTCCCCCGATTATTGTCGTTGCGAGCAACTGCTCGCGCATAAATCTCTTTTTCAAAAGAGGCCCCCATTGAAGAACGCGCGCCCATTATTGCTGAAGGTTCTTCCCCAGCCTGGGCCGCTACCGTACGTCACAATCGTCGACGTGAGCTTAGCTATAGCCATATGACAGCGCCCGGAAAAAGCCATGTTTAGGTCCAGAAGTCGAGTCTTGCCTTTTTTGCGCTTTATTTTCGTCGCTTTGACACATTTGCCACATTCTGGCGGCCCGCGCGGGTGGCGGCCCGTGCGGCGGCGCAAGAAGGACGGATCGCTCTAGCCCCGGTAAACTGCCTGGAGGCGACAGGCTTGCGTCGAGCCTGTCGTGGGATTGGGGACGATGGGAACTCACATCCGCCGTCTTTCGACAAAGCGGGCGCAGCTAGCCTGGCGCGCCTAGAGGTCTTGCTCAAGGCATAGGGCAACGGGCGCCCTGGCCGGTGCGAGTGTCGCGCAGGCGCTAGTTCGTCTTCGCCTGCGAGGCTTTCCACGCCTCCAGATATTCTAACCGTCTCAGTAATTTCGAGCCGGGGTCCAGCAGGATGTGCGCGCTTTCGGGGGCGGTGAAGGTCGCGCGGCCGTCGGTCATGGGCAAGGTGAGCGGCTCGCCGTCCACCTCGACCTCGACCGGCAGGGGGAAGGGGCGGCCGTTTCCGGTCTTCCACTCCAGAGTGACCTGCTCGTGCTGCCGCGACATGACAAGGTCGGGCAGGGCGGCCTGGTAGAGGTAGGCGTCGAAGAACCAGCCCAGGTCGCGGCCGGTCACCTCATTGACGATGGCCATGTACTCGCGGGTCGTGGCGTAGCGCGGCTGGAAGTTCCCCGGCTTGGGATCGGCGCGGCCATAGACCAGGCGGCGCAGGCTCTCATAGAAGGCGTCGTCGCCGATGTAGAGGCGCAGGGTGTGGGCGATCAGCGCGCCCTTATAGTAGAGATCCAGCGCCGGGCCGGTCTTGTCGTCATAGACGCTCGCCGCGTCCTGCGACTGGCCGGACACGACCGGGAAGCGGTTCGCCAGGGTCAGTCGCATGGTCTGAAGTTCGGCCTGCATGGTCCGCTCGCCGTTGAGCCAGCGGGCGTAGAGGGGCTGCATATAGGTGCCGAACCCTTCGTGCAGCCACATGTCGTCCCAGTCGGCGTTGGTCAGCTGATTGCCGAACCATTCGTGCGACAGCTCGTGCTGCAGCAGCCAGTCGTAGCCCTTGCCGTCCAGCTTATAGCCGTTGCCATAGGCGTTGATGGTCTGGTGCTCCATGCCCAGGTGTGGGGTCTCGACCACCCCCATCTTCTCGTCGCCGAAGGGGAAGGGGCCGATCGTGGCCTCATAGAAGTCGAGCATCTGCGGGAACTCGTCGAACAGGCGCTGCGCCTTGGCCGGATCGGCCGAGGCCAGGCGCCAGAAGCGCAGCGGAATCACATTGCCGAACCGGCTGCGATAGTGGGCGGCCATCTCCACATAGGGGCCGACGTTCAGGCTGATGGCGTAGGTGTCGGGCTGGCGCGTCGTCCAGTTCCAGGTCGTCGTGCCGTCGCCATTGTCGCTCTTGCCCAGAAAGCGCCCGTTGGCGGGGGCGCTGAGGGTCGAGGGGATGGTGATGTGCAGATCCACCTGCTCCGGCTCGCCCTGCGGATGATCGATGCAGGGCCAGAACAGATCGCAGCCCTCGCCCTGAACCGCGCTGGCGATCCACGGCTGGCCGTCGGGCGTGGTCGTCCAGACGAAGCCGCCGTCCCAGGGTGCGCGCTTGGCCTGATGCGGGCGGCCGGCATAGGCGATGCGGACGTTGGCCGTCTCCCCGATCTTAAGAGGGCGGGGCAGGGGGATGGTCAGCCGTCCCTCGGGGTTGGACCAGTCGGCGACCGCCTGACCGTCCACGGTGACGGCGGCGATGGCGAAGACGGCGTCCAACTCGACCACGACCGCGGCCGTCGGCGCTGTGGCGGTGAAGTCCAGAACGGCGACGCCTTCCAGCGACTGCGTCTCGGGCAGCAGTTTGAACGACAGGTCCGCCTTGTCGAAACGCAGGGCCAGTTGTTCAGGCGTACGCGGCGTGCCGCTGGACAGGGTGAAGGCGGAGGTTTCGCGCGCGGCCTCCTGGGCGAAGGCTGGGGACGACAATAGGGCCGTGGTCAGGCAGAGGGCGGCGAGAGGACGCAAGGCTGTGGCTCCGGCTGGACGAGCCGTGAGGGTAGCGGGAGCGCGCTCAAAAGAAAAAGGCCGGTGTTTCCACCGGCCTCTTCAAAATCCGTCAGCTGACGCCAATCAGGCGGCGGCTTGCTCGGCCAGCTTGGCGCGGACCTGACGCTTGATGCGCAGGGCGGCGATCGACAGCTGCTCGTCGCGCGCCTTGACGATGAAGGCGTCCAGGCCGCCCTTGAAGTCCAGGGTGCGAAGCGCGGCGTTCGAGATACGCAGCGAGAAGGTTTGGCCCAGAGCGTCCGACTGAACCTTGACCGTCTTCAACGACGGCAGGAAACGACGCTTGGTCTTGATGTTGGAGTGGCTCACGTGATTGCCGACCATGGGGCCGATACCGGTGAGTTCGCAGCGACGCGACATCTGAAGATCCTCAAGGTCACATCCGCAATACCGGCGCGGACGCATGAAACAGGGGCGCGGCAAGCCAAGGAGGCCTACGCGAGAGGGGGCCGTATAGAGGAATGAATCGTCGGGCGTCAAGGCCGGAGTCGTGGCGCAGTACGCGTCGAGTCATTGTGAAGGCGAGGGATCACCTTCGTTCAGCAGCCGTTCAAGCCCTGACTATATAGAGAACCCCATGATGAGTCCCATGAACGGCAAATCCATGAAGACCCTGCCCAACCTGGCCAAGCTGATGGCCGTCGCCGCCCCCATGGTCGCGGGCGCTGTTATGCTGGCCGCGCCCGCGTCGGCGCCCCAGGCCCAGTCGGCCGCCCAATCCGAGGTCCTGCCCGGCTATTGGGAATACACTACGAGCGTGATGGGCGCTCGCGACACCGAGCAGAAATGCGTTCGTCCCAGCGAGATCAACCGCTTCTTCGGCGGCCTGTCGACGCGTAAATGGCGCTGCACCTACCCCACGCGCGAGGTCGGCGACGGCAAGGCCCGCTTTGAAGGCAGCTGTCAGGATCGCAAGGGCCGGCGCATCAACGTGCGTCTGAACGGGACCTATGAGGAGCAGGCCTTCCGCTTCAACGGCGGCGCCCAGCTGGCGCGCGGGACGCCCTACATCCCCGCCAGCATCACGGCGCGGCGGCTGGCCGCCCAATGCCCGGCCGGTGCGGAGTATTTCTAAACTCAGCGGTTCGGCCCAAAACAAAAGGCCCGGCGTCGCCGCCGGGCCTTTTTCATTATCGGCAGGCGCCTTAGATCAGGCGGCTTCAGCCTCTTCGGCCGCAGGAGCCACCGGCTTCTTGGCGCTGAGCGACTTGCCCAGCAGAGCCATGGCGGCGTCCTTGTCGATCTTGTTCGCAGCGGCGACTTCACGGGCCATGCGATCCAGAGCCGATTCATAGAGCTGACGCTCCGAATAGGACTGTTCCGGCTGGGTGTCGGCGCGGTGCAGATCGCGGACCACCTCGGCGATCGAGATCAGGTCGCCCGAGTTGATCTTGGCTTCATATTCCTGGGCGCGACGCGACCACATGGTGCGCTTGACGCGGGCGCGGCCCTTCAACGTGGTCAGGGCCTTGGACACGGTGTCGTCGGCGGCCAGGGTGCGCAGACCGGCGGTCTTGGCCTTTTTGGTCGGGACGCGCAGGGTCATTTTTTCGTGCTCGAAGGTCACGACGTAGACCTCGAGCGCCATGCCGGCGACTTCCTGAGTCTCGATCGCGGCGACCTTGCCGACGCCGTGCGCGGGATAGACCACCGCATCGCCAACCTTGAATTCCAGACCGGTCTTGCTCGTCATGTCATTCCTTTCCCGAACCGAAGGGCGAGATCTCCGCCGTGTCTTTCAAAGCAAAATCCGCCCGTCCGCCGGGCAAGGAGCCAGGCGGTTGAGCGGAGGTGGTATTGTCAGACGCGAAAAAGGATCACCGAACCTCTGGCCGACCCCGTCCTCGCGGCGAGGTTCTGTCGTAAATGCGGGCGGCGCGCAGACTTGCGGTACCGCCCGTTTCGAATAGGGAGGAACCTATCATAAAATTAGGAAATCTCAAAACATCCACAGGGCCGTCGGCGACGACTGGCACATTGTGACTGCAATGTGGCGACTTCTTAGGAGCCTTTGCCCGGCTTGGGGCTGAAATACTTCTCGAACTTGCCGGTTTCGCGTTCGTACTGCTCGCGGTCCGCCGGGGGGACGCCCTTGACCGTGATGTTGGGCCAGACCTTGGCGTATTCGGCGTTGACCTGCAGCCACTTGCCGTCCGGTTCGTCCTCGGTGTCGGGGACGATGGCGTCGACGGGGCACTCGGGCTCGCACACGCCGCAGTCGATGCACTCGTCAGGGGCGATGACCAGGAAGTTCTCGCCCTCGTAGAAGCAGTCCACCGGACACACCTCGACGCAGTCCATGAACTTACATTTCACGCAGGCGTCGGTGACGATGTAGGTCATGGCGTTTCGGGCGGGCCTGTGGCAGCGAGGAGGTCGAGGGCGGGCACATGGCCCCGACGGAACCAACTGTCAACCGACGGCGCTGTTGCAACGCTGTTCAGGCCCGACGGCGCCGGGCCGCGCTTCCTTTCGCCAACGCCGAATCATCGTCTTCCTGGAGGCAGCCCTATGACTTTCAATCAAGGTTTCATCCCTCGCTCGGCTCTCGGCCGCATCGGCGCCGCCGGCGTGGCGCTTAGCCTGCTGACAGGCGGCGCGGTCGTCGCCCAGGCCGCCATGACCAAGGTCCCGGCCGAAGTGCAGCCTGGCGACTACAAGCTGGATTCCGCGCACGGCAAGATCACCTGGTCGGTCGATCATCTGGGCTTCTCGACCTATGTCGGTCAGTTCGTGAACGTGCAGGCCGAGCTGAAGCTGGATCCCGCCAATCCGTCCGCCAGCACCCTGACCGCCACCATTCCGCTGACCGACGTGGCGTCCAACTCCGACGGCCTGAACAAACACCTGCAGACGGCGGATTTCTTCGACACCGCCAACCATCCGGTCGCCACCTTCCGATCGACGCGGATCATGATCGACGCAGATGAGCCCGGCGAGGCGATGGTTCACGGCGATCTGACGTTGCGCGGCGTGACCCGTCCGGTCGTGATGGAGGTCGAGTTCAATCAGGCCGGTCCGACGCGCGGCGGCTACAAGGCCGGGTTCGACGGCGAGGCGACGATCAAGCGGTCCGACTTCGGCATCAACTTCGGCCTGCCCGCGCTGGGCGATGAGGTGAAGCTGCACATCGAAGGCGAGTTCGTGAAGCCGCAGGGCTGAGTTCTCCTACCCATGGAATGGGGAGGGGGACCGCGTAGCGGTGGAAGGGCTTCTGCGCTTGAGGAGGCGGCCCCTCCGTCTCGTCGGCTGCGCCGCCGATCCACCTCCCCATTGCATGGGGAGGAGAGGGGTTAGTCCAGCGCCTCATACAGAGCACGCGCTTCCTCTGGCGGGCCGCGCCTTTCGCCCGTCTGCACCACGCGCACGGCGACCAGCCGCCCGCCCTGGGCGAACAGCACCTCGTCGCCGGGGTGAACGCTGCGGCTCGGCTTGTCGAGGCGCGTCTGGACGCCGTTGTGCGTGAGGCGGATCGCGCCCTTCTCGACCATAGAGGCGGCCAGGCTGCGGGTCTTGGCGAAGCGCGCCCGCCACAGCCAGAGGTCGATGCGACAGCTCTCCACGCTCATTCGGCGGTCTTGCCGGCCGCCGCTCTGCGGGGGCGTCGCCGGGGTCTGCGCGCCGTCTTGGGCGTGGCTGAGGGGGCCGGGCGCGCCGGCTGGGTCAGCTGGGCGAGGGCGGCGAAGGGCGAATCCTTGGGCGGCGGCATGGGCGTGCCGGGGCGCGGCGCCCGTTCGGCGCGCGGCGTGCGCAGGGCGGCCTGGATCGCCTTGGCCTGATCCGCCGTCCAGCCGAGCGCATTCAACGCTTCTGCTGACAGCGGCTCCTTGCCAGCCGCCCGCGCGGCGTCAGCGAAAGCTTCCAGCGCCTCGACCGGCGCTGTCCAGCGGTCGACCGCGCGTCGGCCGAAGGCGGACAGAGCGCGCGCTGAGGGCGCCGGCTCCGGCAGGGGCAGCAGGCCCTCGCCGGCCAGACCGTTGGCCGCCTCGCGCGGCAGAAAGGCCTGGGCCAGCGCCGCGCCGCGCGGCTTCGTCACGCCCGGCAGCCAGACCGAATGGGCGCCGACGCGGATGGCGAAGGTCTTCAGCGTGCGCCGCTCGTGCTGGCTCAGCGCCGCCAGGTCGCGCTCGACCTCGCGCCGCGGGATCAGGCCCCCCGCCTCCATCAGGCGGAAGGCCAGGCCGCGCGGCAGGCCGGTCAGGGCGCCGCTCTCGATCGCATGGCGCAGCCGTTTCAGCGGCTTCAGCGCGCGTCCGGCCTCGCCCGCCAGCCAGGCCTCCATGCGCCGCTCGGCCCGCTCGCGCGCAGGCGCCGGCCCCAGTTCGCCCAGCAGCCGCACGCGCGGCGAGAAGGGGTCTTCATTGACGATGCGGCCGGTCAGGGCCCCGGTCCACAGAACTCCGCCGTCGGGTGTGACGCCGAAGGCCGCGTCCTCGTCTGCCGCCAGTCGTCCCAGCCGCCGCGCGACCTCGGGCCCCACGGCCCGCGTCGCCGCCTGCCGCAGCGCCCGGTCGGCCAGGGCCGATCCGCCCGCGTCGACGGTGAAGCGCACCCCGTCCAGATGCCCGACCACCTCGCCCTCGACCGTCACCTCGCCGTCGTCAGCCACGCCCGCCAGCACGTCCGAGCGCACATGCAGCGCCCGCATCAGGGCCGCCGTGCGCCGGTCGACGAAGCGCGCCGTCAGCCGCTCGTGCAGCACGTCGCTAAGCCGCTCCTCCAGCGCCTTGGTCTTGTCGCGCCACTCCTGCGCGCCCGCCATCCAGTCGGGCCGGTTGGCGATGTAGCTCAGCGTCCGCACCCCCGACAGCCGGGCCGAAAGCTGGTCGATCTGGCCGTCGTCGCGGTCCAGGTCGTTGAAACGCGGCGCCACCCAGTCCTCGGTCAGCCGACCGCGTCGGCTGGTCAGGGCGGTAAAGATCTCCTTCGACAGGCGGGCGTGCTCGTCCAGCGTCGTCTTCTGGAAGTCCGGCAGCTGGCATGCCTCCCACAAACGCATCAGGGCGCCGCGCGAGCGGGCGATCTTCCTGACGTCCTCATCGACCGCAAAGCGCCGCAGCAGGGTTTCGTCCAGCGCCTGGGCCGTCAGCCGCAGTCCATGACGGTCTGGCGTGACCGTCAGCGAGCGCAACAGGTCGGGCAGGGTGTCGAAATCCAGCCGCCCGCTGCGCCACTCGGCCGCCTCGACCGGATCGAAGCGATGCTCGACCACCTGTTCGACCAGGTCCTCGTCCAGCTCTTCCGCCTCGCCCGTGACGCCGAAGGTCCCGTCGCGCAGGTGCCGCCCGGCCCGCCCCGCGATCTGGCCGATCTCGGCGGCGTGCAGCCAGCGCGTGCGCCGCCCGTCGAACTTCCGCAGGCCCGCAAAGGCCACATGGTCCACGTCCATGTTCAGCCCCATGCCGATGGCGTCGGTGGCGACCAGGAAGTCCACCTCGCCAGACTGGAACAGCTCGACCTGGGCGTTGCGGGTGCGGGGGGACAGCGAGCCCATGACTACGGCCGCCCCGCCCCTCTGACGGCGCAGCAACTCGGCGATGGCGTAGACCTGCTCGGTCGAAAAGGCGACGACGGCGCTGCGGCGAGGCAGGCGGGTCAGCTTCTTCGACCCGGCGTAAGACAGCGTCGACAGACGGTCGCGGGTCACGATCTCCGCATCCGGAACCAGCGACCGCATCAGCGGCGCCATCGTCCCGGCGCCCAGGAACATGGTCTCGAACCGCCCGCGCGCGTGCAGCAGCCTTTGCGTAAAGACGTGGCCGCGCTCGGGGTCGGCGACCAGCTGGATCTCGTCCACCGCCAGGAAGTCGACCGACCGCTCCAGCGGCATGGCCTCGACCGTGCAGACGAAGAAGGCGGGTCGGGGCGGGACGATCTTCTCCTCGCCCGTGATCAGGGCGACGCAGGCCGCCCCGCGCCGCTTGACGATCCGCTCATAGATCTCGCGCGCCAGCAGCCGCAGCGGCAGGCCGATCATGCCCGAGCCATGGCCCAGCATCCGCTCCACCGCCAGGTGGGTCTTGCCAGTGTTGGTGGGGCCCAGGATCGCCGTGACGCGCGATGGAGCCATGCCTGCGGACCGATCGCTCATGACCCGCCCAAGGTGGCGAACCCCGCCCGCTTGCACAAGCGGGGCCGACAGGAAGAAAGCGGGGGCGAGGAATCGTAAGCGGAACCTTACCGCGCCCTGGAACACGGGCGAAACGAATCATGATCGAATCGGCGACGTCCACCGATTCAGGCTTTGTTCCCTACTAGGGATAGTAGCTTAACGCGCCTTAACCACAACGGCCAACCGTGGCGCGATCGTCGCCGAGCGATCCGTTTTCGCAGGGGCTTCCCTGACGCCTCAACCTCCTTTAGGCAGACGCGCGTGGCCCCGTAGCTCAGCTGCATAGAGCAAGGCTTTCCTAAAGCCGAGGTCGGAGGTTGGAGTCCTCCCGGGGTCGCCACCCCTCTGTCGGGACCACTTAGAACTGGCTCAAAACCAGTTAGAACTGGCTCAAAACCAGTTAGAAGTGGCTCAACATGAGAGCCGATCGCAATTTCGCGCCAAGCCTCGAAGCGGCCGGTTCTGACTCTTTGCAGCGGTTGGCGATGTCCATTTTCGTACAAGGTGCAGTCCGGCCGCATACCTCTTGAGGTAGAGCTGCAATTGCTCCACCACCTTAGCAGTTCGCTGTCATCTCGGAACCGCACCGCGTGCCCCAATTCGTCCGCCATGGCCCCGTCGTTCCGGACAGCCTCGTCCAGGACCTAGAGGACGATCGCGTCGTGATCTTTTGCGGCGCCGGCATCTCCATGGGCGCCGGGCTACCGGACTACCGGGGACTGGTCGAATACTGCTTCGCGGAGCTGGGCCAGGTCCCGCCAGGCCCGCGTCACAAGGACTGGGATTGGCCCGACCGCCTCCTCGGCTTTCTGGAGAGCCGGGTGAGCCCGGCGCGCGTAAGGGAGAGAGTCGTCGAACGGCTCTCCCAGCCGGCTCGCGACCTTGACATGCATCGGGCCATTCTCGCCCTCGCCCGCCTGCGCCGCTCCGACGGCATGCGGTTGATCACCACCAACTTCGACCATTTGTTCGAACACGCGGCGACGGGGCTGCGACTGGGGGAGGACTACCACGCAGGGCCGATCCTCCCCATTCCGCGCAACGATCGCACGGCCAGCTGGCGCAGCCTGGTCTATCTACATGGTCGCCTGGGGGCCGCCCCGAACACAGATCTCGTCCTCACAAGCGCAGACTTCGGTCGGGCTTATCTGACGGAGGCCTGGGCCGCGCGCTTCGTGGCACGGCTATTCGCCGACTTCACCGTTCTCTTCATCGGGTACAGTCTGAACGATCCGGTCCTTCGCTACATGACCGACGCCTTCGCGGCCGAGGATGAGGTGGCCCGCGTCGTTAGCGCAAGAGGCCCGGCCTATATCTTCACGCCTTATAAGGGGCGAACACCTCCCTCTCGGCAGCCCTTCACCGACCGCAAGCTCGAGCCGATCTTCTACAACCAGGCCCGCCATCACCGGCTGCTCAAGGACACGCTGGTCGCCTGGGCCGAGGCGCGGGCCGACTATCTGGCCAATACCACGGCTCTGATCCGCCGCATCGCGCCCTTCAGGCCGGACCGCATCGCGCCCACCGACACGGACAATCTGCTCTGGGCGGTCGCTGGACGCGCCGGGGACGACGGGCACGGTGCGCGCACCTTCGCCGCGGTCGGCGAGCCCGATCCTGGCGGGGTCACGCCGGATGTCCCGCCACCGATTGAATGGTTCGACGCCTTCGAAGCTCGCGATCGCGACAGCCTGGAGGCCCACGAGGGGCGACTCGAGGCGGCGCGAGAGGCGGACCGGGCGGCGCCCGCGTCGCCGATCCTGCATATCGACCCCTTGTTCCCCGTGGTCGAGGATCATCGCAACACCGTCCTGCCTTCCGTAAGCCGCAATCTGATCCCGTGGCTCGTCAGGCTCCTGCGCAGCGAGGGGTTCGTCGACCGGGTCATCGCCAAGCTCCGCGCGAACCGACGGCTGCATCCTCAGCTTCGTCAGGCCATTAGACGCCGCCTCGCGGCCGATCCTGCGCTCCCGGACGGCCTCCAGCGTTTCTGGCGCATCGTCTCGTCCGAGGGGGAGTGGACCTTCGCCCACGCGATGGAACATCCGGGCGGGGTCGCCACCGCCGCGATCGCGACCGGAGCGGAGCCAGCCTGGCTCCGACTCGAGATCCAGTCGGCCTTGCGCCCGGTGCTGGACTTGGACGTCTCTTTGATGCGTCGCGTCCGTACAGCTGACGACGATCCCGAAACCTTCGGCGACCGGTTCCGTGGCGTCGCGGAAGGCGAGGTCAAGCTGGCCGATGAAGACCATGTGGCGGGTCTAATCGAGATCGTGGATCGCCGGCCTGAAGCGGAGCGGTTCTGGGCGGGTCTGATGCCCGACCTCACCCACGCCCTGACCGCTGTTCTGGATGTCTATGCGGCCGCCGACCAGGCGACGCTCGCCACGGACCCCAGCCTCTATCAGCGCCCGTCCGTCGTCCCTCACGATCAGAACCGGAACCACGATCGATGGACCTCGCTGTTCGATCTGCTCTGGCGCGGATGGGTCTATCTGGACGAGCACGAGCCGGACCTCGGGAGACATTATGTGGCTCGGTGGCGAACCATCCCCTACCTCGCGTTCCGGCGCCTGAGGGTCGCGGCGATGGCGCACAGCGATCACTTCTCGGACGCCGAGCGCCTGGAGCTGTTGGCCCATGACTGACATCCCGCTGCTGTGGAGTTCAGGCGCCCGCAAGGAGGTGATGGACCTGCTTCGTCGAATGTGGAGCCAGGGCGACGACGCCGCGCGAGAGGCGGTGTCGAGGCTTCTGGTCGCGGGTCCGCCCGAGGCGTTGCTGGCGCGGCTGGATGAGGATCGGCGCACGGCCTCGCGCGATCGCCGCATTTACGATCGGCTGTCGATCTTGCAGCGTCTCGGCGAGCCGCCGCTGACCCCCGCGCTCGAGGCCGAGGCAAGGCGTCTGCACGCCCTCTACCCCGAATGGGAAGTCGCCGAAGGCGAACGCGCCGACTTCTCCACCTGGATGGAGTTCCGCGTCGGTCCGGACACCCGCTTCACAGTGGACGATCTCGCCCGGCTGGAGCCCGCAGCCTTGGCGATCCAACTCAGAGAGGCGGGAGACGACCGCGAAGGCCGGTTGGAGATCTGGCGGGACCTGGCCGCGCAGGACCCGGCCAAGGCCCTCGACGTCCTCCAGCTCACGCCGACCGACGCCGACCAGGCCGACATCTGGGTTCACGGCCTTTGGGGCGTGCGCGACCAGGCGCGAGCGCCGGACACACGAGATCGCCTGCTGCTCCTGCTACTCGGCCTGCCGGACGAGCTTCTGAACCAGGCCGATGTGGCGCGGGCCGCCGCCGATGTTCTGGCGGTCGCGGCCAAGTCGCGGCCCGCTCCGGGCGCGGACGATCCCTTCTGGGCCGTCTTCGATCGCGTTCTTGCCGCCGCCTCCCGGGATCCGGACAATGCCGAAACGCCAGAAGGCGGCGGATGGGTCGGTCTGGCGATCAACCGCTCCATGGGCTCCCTGGCCTCGGCCTTCTTCGACGCATTGTTCGGCCGAGCCCTCAAGGTGGGGCAGGGGATTCCGCAGGACGCCCGGCCGCGCCTGATGCGACTGCTGACCACGGCCGAGCCGGAGCATCGGCCGGCGCGGGTGATCGCCGCCTCGCGCCTGTCCTATCTCTATGCGGTCGACCCAGATTGGACCCGCGCGCATCTCCTCCCGCTGTTCGACTGGCGCGATGAGATGGAGGCGACCGCCGCCTGGCAGGGGTTCGGCTGGCAGCCGCGTATCGATGAGCGCCTCTGGCAAGCGCTCAAACCCTATTTCCTGCCCTCCTTCACGCGCGAGCGCTTGCTGGGTCTGGGGACGGCGGGGACGCAACTCGCGGCGATGCTGATGCTGGTCGGCGTGGAGTTCGGCCTCGACGAACTGCCGCGAGACGCTGCTCGTGATGCTATCCGCGCGATGCCGGAGCGTCTGAGGTATGAAGCGGCCGCCTGGATCGCCCATTATCTACGCGACCTCGCGGGCGGCGCGGCAGACGAACCCTCTGCGGACGACGCCTGGGTCGAACGGGTCGGTCCCTGGCTCGCCCGGGTCTGGCCGCCAGAGCCTGATCCTGACGGCAGAGGCGTCGCCGCCCAGTTCGCGCGGGCGATCGTCGCCCTAGACGAGGCGTTTCCTCAGGCCCTGCAGGCGCTTTCGACTCATCTCATCCGGGGCAGCGCTGACATGGTCCTGCATGAACTCGCCGCCTCCGCCCACCCCGACCGGCACCCTCGGGAAACGCTGACGCTCCTCGACAGGATCATGGACATCAATCAGATCTGGATGGTCGATGAGCTCAGGAACATCCTGGACCGTTTGGGAGCCGCGGCACCGGATATCACCGGGGCGAATGAATACCGCCGGCTCGACGAGCGCTTGAGAGCCGCAGCCCGCTGAGGCCGGGCGATCCTGATCGTCTGGCGCGGGGCAGCCTCACACAATCGGCAAGGACAGGGCAGAGGTGCGGGGCTGGCCGGCGCCGTCTCAGCCGGGGGCGAGGCGACGACGGAAGACGATCTTGCGGTCGTCCTGTTCCACGAGGTCATAGGGTGCCCAGGTCATCGCGGCTACGAGCGCTTCGCGACCAGTGATTAGGTGGCGGATCATCGGGAAGAAGGCGAACTGCCCGAGATACTGTTGATTGTAGCCTTGGGCTTCGAGGGCGGAGATTTCACGGTTGCCGAAATGGCCGTCGAAATCACCGAGGGCGAGCACGGCCAAGGTGTGGGGATCCAGCGGCAGGACGAAAGTGAAAGGCGTTATCCCGGGCAGGTTCAGCGCCAGCGCGGGGTGCTCCGGCGCGGTCACCGCTAGAACCGGCGTCGTGGCCGTCCGCAATGGGATCGGAGACCGGAAGATCGAGATGCCGCAGCTTTCGAACTCGCGAACCGTCCATTCCAGCGTGGACGCCATCGCGTTCATATAGGCGTCAGGGCTGCGCCGGATCGCGGCGTACATGCGCCGCTCCTCATCGGTGAACGGGATTTCGCTGTCCGGCGAAGCGGCCATGTGTGACAGGCGACGCACGGTGTCGCGTGCGTGCGGCGTGCGGGACTGAAGGTGGCGGATCAGGGCGTAGAGGACCGGTCGATCGGTCCGGTCCAGAGCCTCGGTCCTGCCGCTGGAGATCTTGCGCCAAGTTTCGCTTGAAGACAGCGGTGTCTCCAGACGCCAGTTGATCCGGGCTTCCACGGAAACGGGGACCCCGTTCCGCTCATGAACATAGAGGTCCTGTTCATAACCCAAGCCCCGGATCGACCGTACGGACCAGACGGCGAGATGGCCGTTCTTGGCCACGGTCGCGATCTTCCGCCGCTCCGCGTCGCTCGCGAAATTCCTCAGATAGAACTGCGGGACGTAATGATGATCGCGCGGCTCCTGTTTCTTCACTTTTCCCTCGCCGACCGCGTTTAACCGCATCCGTGTCGTCCGAATGGCGCCGGATCGATCACCAAGTCTTACCGCCAAGGCCCGTCAGTAGTCTCGAGGCCCGTAGCCGGCTTCCGCCCAAAGGGCGGCTTCACGTTCCGCCGCGAGCGTTTCGAGGGGGACCTCCAACTCGCGGAAATCCAAATCGTACATCGGCAATTGCCAGCGATGCAGCAGCAGTTGGGCCTGATCGTCCGTCGCCGTGTCGGGCACGAGGCCGGCCGCGAGCATGCGTTCGAGGACGGCCCGGGTCAGCCGGGTCGCCTCCTCGGCCCCCTCGCCGTCGACGAAGTCCAGCGCGCTCCATTCCTCGCTCACGATCTCAAGGCTCGCACGTGCGAACAGGCCCAGATCCCTCAGCGCGCGGGCCAACAGCAGAGCGGGAGGCTCGAACCGCGACCAAGCCGAGGTGAGGGCGGCGGGCCTATTCCAGCTGAGCGCCCCCTGCTCGTCGCTTTCGATGTCCGCATATAGTGCGGACTCGCGAAAATAGGTGCTCCAGTTCGGTACGATATATTCGCCGACATAGCCTTCCAGACTGTGCGACTTGCGGGCGCTGTCCACATAGGTGCGCAACTCCTTGACCGTGGAAGGCCGCCAGGCCTGGGCGTCGGCGTAGATCAGCCGCCCGAGGTGGCCATAGAAGGTGCGCACGATCGATCCGCACCGCTTTCCCGTCAATCGCCGGGGACATCGCGCCAGATCCAAGAGGATGAGAACCTTTGCCGCCTCCTCGAGGGCGAAGCCGTCAAGGACCGAGGCCTCCCGACGGCGCCCCTGTTCATCCAGCATGATCGCGGCGGCGCGGAAGCCTTCGGCGCTGTCAAGAATGATCGGGAGGCCTTCGGCGACTATATCTAGGCGCGCCGAATGGGTGACATTGCATAGCCCCCACGCGCGCCGGTTGCCGAATGCGCCTTGAGCCATGATCCTGATCCCTTCCCCCCGCAACCGCTGCGGCATAAGCTTAGGGGTGGATGATGAGCGCGAGCAAACGACTTCTGTTCGGGAACAATTCGATCGACGCACCGGTCAGGTCCCGCATACGCGCCGAAGCCGGCGTCTTCCTCGCGCCCTTCGTCCACCGCTTGCCGCTGAGGCGTCGCAATCCGGTCGGGCTCCCCTATTGGGATCCGTTCTGGTCGCTCGCCATCGAGGAGGCCGTCCAGTCGATCGGGGCGGAATGCGGCGCGGTGAACGGGGGCTTCTGTTCAAGACCGCGGAGCTGCGCGCCCAGGTTCTGACGATGGCTGAAGAGGCTACCCGCGCCTGTGCGCCCGGTTTAGGCCGCGATAATCTCACGCCGCCGCACGATCTCGCGCCTCAGAGCTTGGCGACGCGCGCTCCGACAACCTCCCCGTCCACTTGGATAGGCAAATGGCGACCGGTCGCGGGGAGGAGCAGTCCTGGACATGAAATCGGCGACGCATCTGGGTATGGTCGATGCATGACCGACGTTGGCCGAATCGAAGCTGTTCTCGAAACCGTCGATGAGACCCGCGCTCAGAGCGGGTGGCTGCGCGCGATTTGGCCCCTTCGGCGCGAGGCCGGCGAGGAGCCCGGCTAGATTGGCGCGGTCCGGACAAGCCAGAGCCCCGCGTAGGCCGGCCTCGAACCGATCCACCAGCGGCTGGGGTTACAGCTATGAAGACCTGGTGGCTGCCGCATTCTTGGCCGGGACCTTGGTCGGCGAAAGGCCGCTGGGCTTGAAGGTGGCAACGCGGTCGATCCACTTCCAGACCCGCGCGAGCGGCTGGTTCGTCGACGATCTCCTGATCACGACGGTCGAGGGCGAGCACGCCGCCCTGTCGTGCAAGAGCGGCGTCAACGTCGGTCGCGACCGGCTCCCCGCCGAGTTCGTCACCGATGTGCGCGCCCAATGGGCCGAGCCCGGCCCGTTCGATCGTGCGAGGGATCTCCTCGTCCACGTCTCGCAGCGCGCCCACGCCGACTTCATCGCCGCCTGGAGCGACCTCCGGGCCTGGCGAAGCGCGGACGATCCGGACTTCACCCTCGCCCGCATCCGGGCCGAAGCCCGTCCGTATAGCCTCCTGAAAAGCTTGTCGGAGGAAGGCGCGACAGCCCCGGGGATCCTGTCTGATGGGTCACTTCTCGAGAGGCTCGAGCGGATCGATGTCACCCAGCTCGATCTCCTGCAGGCCAACTCCCGCGATCGCGCGGCGGCGGTGCTCAAATGCCAGCAGGCCCTTGTCGATGGCCGTCCGGCGGAGGCCGAACGCCTCTGGACCGCGCTGGTCGATCGGGCGCGGGCCGCACGCCTGGGGACCGGTATCCTGCGGGTCGATGAGGTCTGGCGCGGGCTGGCCGTCGACTTCGTGCTTCGGGACCATCCGGACCGGGTCGCGGACTGGTCGAGGCTGGAGGCGCTGAGCCGCGATCAGCGGGACGCCTGCGAAACGACCCTGCCCCTCGGCCTGACCCTGCCGAGAGACGCGCTCGCCTTGAAGGTCGCAGAGGCGCTGACCGGCGACCGGGATCTGCATGTCTACGGCGACTCCGGGGCCGGCAAGTCCGCCCTGGTCAAGTCGACGCTCGATCAACGGCTCCCAGACCGGCGTCAGATTTGGCTGGGATCCGAAACCCTCGCCGACCTGCTGACCGAGGCCGGCCGGGCGGCGCGCGGACTGCGCACGCCTCTCGCGGATCTCCTGAAGACGAGCGCCTCGCCCGCGAATGTCCTCGTGCTCGATGCGGTGGAGAAGCTGGACGGCGGCCGCCTCCCGGCCCTCCAGCGCGTGCTGGACGACCTGACGGCCGACGCCGCCTGGCGCGTCATCCTCATCACCCAGGCGGACGGCGACGCCCTGACGCGACGCTCCGTCATGGGCCGGCGTGACCCAGTCGTCGTGGAGGTCGAACCCCTCAAGGTGCAGGACGTGCAGAGCCTCCTGACGACCCGGCGCGAGTTCGGATGGCTGTCGTCCGACCCGTCCCTTCTCGTCGCCCTGACCAATCCGCGCGTACTCGGCTGGGTGATCGAGGCCGGCGCGACCGCTCCTCCCGGCGCTTTCGTCTCCCACACCGCCGTCGCGGATCATCTCTGGCGGCGGTGGACGGCGGGCCGGGTCGCCATCCAAGGCTTGGTCATCCGCCTCGCCGAGCGCGAAGCCGAGTTCGAGCGCAGTTTCGCACTGAGCGCCATGGCGGCCCACGACCAGCAGGCGCTCGAGCAGACGCCCGCCCTCCTGCCGCTGCTGCGCGGACCGGACAACCGCTATCGCTTCGGCCACGACCTCGTCGCTGACTGGGCCCGCTTTCAGAAGCTGAAGGAAGAGGCCGAGCAGCTCGACCACTGGGCGACGCTCGCCGCCCATCCGATGTGGGTCAATGCGCTTCGGCTCATGGCCCAGGATCTGCTGCGGCGTCCGCGGGACGACCGGAGCGCTTGGGATGTGATGCTCGAGGCTGCCGAAGCAGCGGGTCAGACGGCCGCCGTCGACGTGCTTCTGGACGCTCTGGCGCTGGATCCTCACGCCGATCGCTTCCTTGAGGAGCGAGCCGAGACGCTGCTGGCGGATGACGGCAAGCGCTTGAACCGCCTGTTGCGGCGGTTCCATCACGTGGCCACGACCGCGGCGGCGCCGGCGTCCGCGGCCATCGAGCCGGCGGTCCGACTCTATATGGAGGCCCGCTACCGCCGGCCGATAATCGGACGCTGGGATCCGGTCGCGCGCTTCCTTGAGGCCCATTCCGAGGCCATCGCCAGCTTGATGTCGCCCGCGGCGACCACGGTCTGCCAGACTTGGCTGACCGCCACGCCCCTGACCTACGGGGAGGGGCAAGCCTTTCCCTATCGCCAATCCCTCGCTCGTCTCGCCCTAGCCTCGGCGCGCGAGGTCCAGATCGCCAAGACGGCCAATGTCATCTTCGCCGAAGGGGGTGCGCGCGAGCTATTCCAGGCGGCCCTCAAGGGGGCGGAAGACATCCCCGATGAAGTGGCCGCCTGGGTGCTGGAAATGGCGGAGCGGCGACCGGCGTCCGACGCCGTCGTCCGAGGCGTCGCGGTGCGACGGCGTCGTCGCTGGCAGGAGACCAAGGCCCGCATGCGGGCCGACCCCGTCTTCAAGCAGGAGAGGCTCGACCGACGAGGTCATCGGGCCGAACGGTTTCCGTTCTTGCTGGAACGCGACCTTCCGCCCTGGCCGCTGGGCGCCTCAGGCCGGATCGATCATGATTTCAGACGGGTCTGCGTCCGGGATGGCGGACTGACCGGCCTCATGAGGAGCCGCCCCGAAGCGGCGGCGGAGGCGCTTCTGGCGCTGCTCATCGAAGACCAGCCGCGCGAACGGTCGGACCGGTCGGGCCTGACCGAGCGCTGGGGCCTCGAATACGAAGCCGATGACGGACCGCTTCCGCCCCCGCTCCGCAGCCCATTCTTCGCCTTCCTGATGATCGCGCCGGAGGTGGCCCTGGAGGCCGCGATTCGGCTGATCGACTTCTGCATGGAGCGATGGACGGAAGAGCAGCGCCGCTTCGAGGAGGGCGTCCCGGAGCCCGTCACGATCGACTTCGACGGGGAGGCGCGGGCCTACCCCGGCGATTTCGAGGTCCTGCAATGGAGCGGGGGAGAGGGCGCGGGGCAGCTCAGCAATCTTTTCGCCGCGCTCGAGAAATGGCTGTGCGTCCGCCTGGAGCAGAATGAGGACATCAGCCCCGTGCTGGACTCCCTTCTGAAAGACGGCCGGTCGGTGGCCTTTCTCGCCCTGGCGCTCAACGTCGGCAAATTCAGACCGAATCTCTTCCGGGGCGCCCTGCGCCCGCTCTTAGGCGACCCCCGAATCTATATGTGGGATCGCCACCGGGGGGCGCAGAATCCGTTTTCCCTGGATGGTTTGCGACTGATGATGTTCGGCGCGGAGGCGCACGACGCCTGCCGCGACTGGGCGACGGCGGCCTATCGGCTCGAGCCCCTGACGACGGTGGCCGTCGGCGAAGCCCGGGTCGACCCTATCTTCGCCGCCTGGCTAGCGGCCCGCGCCTCGAGCTGGGAGCGTCCGGACGACGCCAAAGCCGGCCTCGAACTGGACTGGCTGAAGGCCGCGGTGGATCCCGCCCACTATGCAGTCTCCGCGGAAGGGGGGCTGGAGTTTCTCCTGCCCAAGACGATCAGCGACCGCATCGACGCGCATAACACCCAGGTATCGGAGGATCAGAACCGACGGTTCCTCGTGGGGCATCTCGCCGATGCGCTCAAGAACGGCGGGCCGATCCGTGGTGAGGACGCCGTTTGGGCGGCCGGCCTGATGCGGGACGCGCCGGATGACGACGCCGAGCAGCGGGCGATCAATCTGGCGTGCGCCGGGGTCCTTCTCGCCCTCGCGCCGGACTGGACCGGGGCCCGGCCCGAGCTTCGGGGGCGATGCATCGGCCTCATCCGGCGGCGGGCCCTCGATATCCCCGTCGCCTGGGAAACCATGCACGCCTCCGGGCTAACCTATGCGCCGGAGCTCGAGATCGCGGCCTGGACGGTCGCCCGGCTATGGTCGGCGAACCCGGATAAGGACGATTGGGAGGAGAGCCTTCTCGCGCTCGCCCTCGGCGGAGGCGCCGCCGCGGGCGTGGTGGTGGGGGTCGCCTGCCGTCACCGCCAGCAGCTGGGGGAACGTTGGTCGCGGTTGCTGCAGATACTGTCCTGGCGGGTCGCCCTCTCCGGGCTCGCCCCCATGTTCGGCGGCGATGCGCCCCTGACGACGCTATGGGAGCGCCGCATGCGCTGGCTCCGCGCCCGGTCGCTCGACGCGCCCCCGGCCGAGGTCCACTTCTCGGACCTCCAAACTCGCGTGGCCCGCCTAGACCAGGATCGTCGTCGCCGTCGATCGCGGCCCAATCGGTGGCGGGACGGCGAGCCGCCGAGGCGGCCGCTTTTCAACGACCACCTCCTCGAGATGTATTTCGGCTGGGTCGCCGAGGTCGGCGAGAGCGAAGAGGAGATCGCCCTGCTGCAGCGCTGCTGGGGCTACGCCCTGGAGCGGCAGAAGACCAAGGGTGACGACCGCAGCTACGCCTATCCGCTCAATTTCGAGCGACGGGTGATCGAGCGGCTGGCGATCCTGTCGGTGACCCGCACAGACGGACTAAGGTTCGCGGCCTTCGTTCTCGAGGCCGGCCCGCCGGCTCGACACGCCATCGGCCTGTTCATGAGCCATCTGTTCTTCAAGATTGAGGAGCTGGATCCAACGCGCTTCGTGGCGGTGTGGCGTCACGCGATCGACTACGGCCTGACCGCACCCCCGTGGTCGGAGGAGGGCCGCTGGTACGACCGGGAGGCTCTGTTGCGGCAGGTGCTCGGGTTCGAACTGCCCACGATGCTGGCCAAGCTTCCCGATCTGGACCGGCACATGACCGGCATGGCCGACCTGTATCGCCGCTGGGCCGACGGTCACCTTGCCGGTCGCGGTGAGAACCTCGCCGGTCTGGCCCGCTTTCTCGCCAGCCGACCGGGCGCCGTTCTTCGCGCGGACGGGGTGCTCTGGATCACGGCGGCGATCCCGACGGAGCACGGCCTGGGGTACTGGAGCCGGCACGACAATGTCGGCGAGGCCCTGGCCGAGATGATCGACGTCGTCATCGTCAGCCTGGGCGATCGAATCCGGACCGACCGGGTCTTCCGCGAGGCGGTCGTCGCTATCGTGGGCGAGCTGATCAAGCGACAGATCGAGGTCGGCCTCGTCCTGCGCGAGCGCCTCAAGGCCCTCGATGAGGGGGGCGCATGATCGAACAGTCGCCTCGGCCTTCAGATTGCAGACTCATGGAACGATCCTCTCCTCTTCCGATCGACGCTGGGGATGTCCGCTTTCCGCAGGTGGCCTAGTGTCCGCTCATGATGCTGTGGACGGCTCTCCAACCCACCGGCGGCGTTAGGCCTCCGGCAGAGCTGGAGGAGAGCCATGGGACAGGTAGCCACGATTGGTTTGGACATCGCGAAGTCGGTGTTTCAGGTGCACGGCGTCGATGCTGAGGGCGGCGTCATCATTCGACAGAAGCTGACGCGAGCGCGGCTGCTGAAGTTCTTCGAAAAGCTGTCCCCCTGTCTGATCGGGATCGAAGCCTGCGGAACGGCGCATCACTGGGCCCGCGAACTGATTGGCCTGGGCCACGACGTGCGGCTGATGCCGCCGAGCTATGTGAAGCCCTATGTGAAGCGCCAGAAGAACGACATGGCCGACGCAGAGGCGATCTGCGAGGCGGTCACCCGGCCGACCATGCGCTTCGTGCCGGTGAAGTCGCCAGAGCAGCAGAGCGTAATGGTGCTGCATCGGACCCGGTCGATTCTGATCCGGCAGCGTATCCAGATCTCCAACGCGATTCGCAGCCATATGGCGGAGTTCGGCCTGGCGGCCGCGGTCGGCAGGCAGGGATTGCACTCGCTGATCGAGGTGGTCCACGACCCCGCTGACAAGCGTGTTCCAGTCGAGGCGAAGGGGTGTCTCGCCATGCTCGCCGCGCAGCTGCGGCTGGTGAACGAGCAGGTCCTAGAGACCGATCGACTGATCCGGACCAACGCCCGATCGACCGAGGTCGGGCGCCGGCTGATGGAGATCCCCGGCGTAGGCCCGCTGCTGGCCAGCGCTCTGGTCGGCACGATCGCCGATCCAAGGGCCTTCAAAACCGGTCGCAATCTCGCGGCCTGGATCGGCCTCGTTCCGAAGCAGAACTCTAGCGGCGGCAAGGAGCGGCTCGGCGGGATCACGAAGCAGGGAGATCGATACCTGCGACAGATGCTGGTCGTCGGCGCCTTGGCGGTCGTGCGCTACGCGGTGCGAAACGGCACACGTCGGCCGTGGTTGGTGCAACTGCTCGCGCGACGAACGCCGAAGGTTGCAGCCGTCGCTCTCGCCAACAAGACCGCGCGAATGGTCTGGGCGATCATGACTTCGGGCGAGCGCTACAGGGAGCCGCTGGCGGCATAGAGACAGGTCGAGGCTTAGCGCGGAGACCGACGAACTTGGGAAGGGCGGACAGGATGTAATGCGACAGCCGGTCGAAACCGGAAGGCGGGAAAACCCACTTGCGCCAGAGCGCCTCGAGCGCGTGCTTTTGGTCGGGACCCGGCTTCGCGGAAGGCATTATGGCCAGCGGTCACGCGTACCGCACCAACAGGTCGAACACATGGCCGCACCGACCAGGCTCAGCAGAACGTCAGATCAACCCTTGCCAACGGGGAGCCGTCCACACATGGCGCTTTGCGAGGGCTGAACCTGACTCAACGCGGAAGCACGGTTGGTCCGCTTCAGGGAAGAGGCGTGTAAGCGGAAAGGCATTATGGCTGCGACTGCGCCGTCGATCCCTCGTCTGGGAGACGATGCACCCAAGTCTACATGGAATCATCGAAATCTGGCGACCATGCCGGAGAGGAAGAAAGGAGATCAGGAGAGCGCGTCTCCTCTCTGTCATTAAGCTGCATTGTAATTGGTCTAGTCCAGATTTCTCATTGAGGCGTGGGGATGTGGACATGCAAGCGCTGGCGCAGAAATTAAAAAACGCGGGACCAATTGGTTTTTCCCTGTTTGCCGGTCTAGCCGGCTTCTGCGCCTATTTCTCCATGTACGCCTTCCGCAAGCCGTTCTCGGCGGCGACTTTCGAAGGGGTTGAAGGCTGGGCCTTCGTACTGGATTACAAGGTCGCCCTCGTGATCGCTCAGGTCATCGGCTACGCCCTGTCGAAATGGATCGGCGTCAAGGTGATCGCCGAGGCGGACGGTCAAGGACGCGGCCGGGCCATCCTGATGTTGATTGGCGCCTCATGGCTGGCGCTGGTCGCTTTCGCCCTGATCCCGGCGCCGTGGAATGTGGCGGCTCTGTTCTTCAACGGCCTGCCGCTGGGTCTGATTTGGGGGCTGGTGTTCGCCTATATGGAAGGGCGGCGCGTGTCCGACGTTCTGGGCGCTGTGTTGTGCGCCAGCTTCATCTTGTCGTCAGGCGTGGTGAAGGCGGTCGGCAAGCTGCTGCTTCAGGCGGGGGTCAGCGACCTGTGGATGCCGGCCGCGGCGGGTGCGGTCTTCATGCCCCTGTTGTTGCTCTCGGTCTGGGGGCTGACGCAACTGCCGGGCCCCAGCGCAGACGACGAGCGCGAACGTGTGCGCCGCGCGCCGATGAACAAGGATGAGCGGCGACGTTTCCTGGCCGATTACGGCCTGGGAATGGCCGCATTGATCGCGGCCTATGTGTTGTTCACCGCCTTTCGGGATTTCCGCGACAACTTTTCAGCCGAGGTCTGGAAAGCTGTCGGGTACGGCGATGCGGCGGGCGTCTTCGCCGCCAGCGAATTGCCTGTGGCGGTCATCGTCCTGATTGTTCTGGGCAGTCTGATCCTGATCCGCGACAACCGGCGCGCGCTGATGGTCATGCATGGGGTGGTGATCGCGGGCGCGGCGTTGATCGGTCTGTCGACCCTGGCCTTTCAGGCGGAGCTGGTGTCGGCGCTGACGTGGATGATCCTGAGCGGAGCGGGCCTCTACATGGCCTACACCCCGTTCAACGCCATGCTGTTTGACCGGATGCTGGCGGCCACGCGCAGGATCGGGACGGCGGGCTTCCTGATCTATGTGGCCGACGCCTCCGGCTATGTCGGCAGCGTGCTGCTGCTGCTCTATCGCAGCTTCGCGGCGCCGCAGCTGGATTGGCTGCAGTTCTTCATCGGCGCGGCCTACGCCTCAGCGACGGCCAGCTTGGTGCTGACTCTGGCGTCGGCGCTCTATTTCGGGCGCAAGCTGGGGCGGAAGCATCAGTCGCCGACGATACAGGCCGCGCCGGACGCCGCCGCATCTTGAACGCTGGACGTTAGGGCGTGACATCCAGATCGACCTTCACGCGCAGCGCGTCGTGACGCCAGTATTCGTGGTCGTATTCGACGATGCGCCCGGCCGCGTCGAAGCTGGCGCGGATCACCAGAAGGCCCGGCGTGCCTGACTTCACGCCCAGAGCCTCAGCCTCTTCTTGGATCAGCGCGCAGGGCTGCATCTCGACCCGGTTGCGCGTCACCGCCAGCCGATAACGGCTCTTGAGAATCTGCGTCAGTGAGCCGTCCAGATCATGCGCCAGCAAATCCGGCGCCCGCTCCGCCTCGACATAGATGCGTTCGACCAGCACCGGTCGCCCGTCGATCAGGCGGCGTCGCCGGATCAGGTGCACCGACGCGCCCAGCGGCAGGCCCATGGCCTTGGCGACCCCGTCCTGGGCTTCGACAGAGGCGGTCGACAAAGTCTCAGTCGCGGGCTGGCGGCCCTGTTCAGACACATAGGTCATGAAGCCGGCCCAGCGGGTTGGATCATAGGTCACAGGTTCGGGCGAGACGTACCAGCCGCTGCGATCGCGGCGGAAGATCATCCCCTCGGACTCCAGCTGGAACAGGGCTTCGCGGATCGTGCCGCGCGCTACGCCTAGACCATCCTGAAGCTGGCGTTCCGACGGCAGCTTGGCGCCTGGCTTCAGCGCGCCGCTGTGGATCTGGCGGGCGATATGATCGCGGGCCACCAGATAGCGGCCCCGATCGCCGGCAGGCGTTTCGGTCGGTGAATTCCACCAGGCAGACGCAGGGGCGGCGGACATGAAAGCTCGTCGGCTGAGAAGTCGTTGACGCCTTATCGCGTCTTCGCGTCCCGGCGTCGATCCTCTGCGCCGCCCGTAATGAAAACGGCGGCGACCCTTTCGGATCGCCGCCGCCAGGACATCGGACCGCTGATGGCCTCAGTAGCTGTAGCTCATGCGGAACAGGAAGGTCCGGCCCGGCTCCATATAGTCCTTCATGTAGCTGGGGCTTTCACCCTTGGTCGTATAGTAGCGGTGGCCGTCCAGAATGTTCTGCACGTCGAAATCGACCGCCAGTTGTTCGTTGACGTGGTAGCGCGAGTGGAAGTCCAGCGTTTTGGTCGGCTGCACCCATTTGTCGACGGCGTTGTCGCGCAGATCCTCAATGTACTCGCCCTGATAGTTGTAGGACAGGCGCGCTTCGAAGCCGTACTTCTGATAGGTCAGCGAGGCGTTGTACATCAGGTCCGGCGCACCGACGAAGGAGATCGGACGCCCCTTGCGATAGTCCAGGCCCGTCTCGCCCTCGCTGGTCTGCAAGGTCAGATTGCCCTCGAAGCCGAAGCCGTCCAGCGGCGCGGCTAGGCCGTCGAAGCTCTTGATGAAGTTGAGTTCGACCCCGGCGATTTCGGCGGTGTCGCCGTTCTTGGGCTGGGTGATTTCGATGAAGCCCTCGGTCGTGGTGGCGTCGACCTGACTGCCGTTGGTGAAGATGAAGTTGTCGATCTTCTTGTAGAAGACGCCTGCCGACAGGACGCTGCTGCGGTCAGGATAAAACTCGGCCGACAGGTCCAGATTCAGCGCTTCCGCCGGTTTCAGGTCCGGGTTGCCGCGGCTGATGGCCAGAATCTCGTTTGTCACCGGATCGCGCGTCACCGATTGCCCGCCCGAGATGTAGCCGTACTCGGGCCGCGAGAAGCTGGTCCAAAGGGCGGCGCGATAGACCCACTGCTCGTTTGGACGCCAGGTCGCCGTCACGCTGGGCAGGAAGACGCCGTAGTCTGCGTCGCTGGCATCGAACCCGCTGGCGTCGCCGTCGTCCGACCAGAAGGTGTTCTTGACGTCGGTCTGTTCATAGCGGCCGCCCGCGATGACCTGCAGGTCGCCCCAGCGCAGCTGCGCCAGAGCATAGGCGGCGTAGATGGTCTCCTGCCCCTGTTTGTCGTCCTGGCTCAGGCGTTCATAGGACATGGAGGACGGGGTGGCGGCCTCGGCCGCGCGGATGGCGGCGATCACCCGTTCGCGGTTGAAGATGGCGCCGTAGTAGTATCGGCCGCCCAGGATGCGATCGACCTCGCGTTCAATCAGGCCGGAGGCAGCCATGGACAGACCGTCCAACGCCGTGCCGGAGAAGTCGCCGTCCCAGATCGGGCTGCTGTCGTACTCACGTTCTGATTTCAGGTATTTGGCGCCGAAGCGGATCTGTTCCAGCGGGCCGCGATCGACCTGGTAGCGAGCGTCGATCTTGAAGGCGAGGCGGTCGTCCTTCTGACGCGAACGGCTGTGGCCTGCGCCGTCCAGCGGCAGCAGCGACGGGTCGCGTTCGACATGGGCGGCGAAGGCGGGCAGTTGCGGCATGGGGAAGCGTCCATCGTAGGACGACCACAGCAGGCCAGTTTCGTTCAACGGCGCAACGCAAGCGTCGCAGTTGTAGCCGATGGAGTAGTTGTCGGGGTTTTCGCGCTCGCCGAAGCTGTAGCTCAGGTCGTAACTCAGCTCGAGCGCGTTCAGCCGGCTGACGCCGCCCAGATTAACGGTGGCCAGGGTCTGGTTCTCGTCGGAAATGTCCATGTTGCGCGAGAACTGGAACGCTTGCGGATCCCACACGCCCGAGCGGCCGTGCAGGGACCAGTAGGATTTCCGGGTCCGGTCCGCATCGGTGATGCGGCCGTCGCCGTCGGCGTCGATGATTTGGCCCGTCGTATAGCCGTAAACGGCGCCCAGGCTTGCGTCCTGGCCGATGATCATTTTTTCCGGCGCTGACAGGCTGCGGTCTTCGTCGTTCACCTGTACCAGACGCATGGTCGGGCGACTGCGATAGTCGGTCCAGTCATTGGTTGAGGCGCGCTCGAAACGGTTGTACTGGCCACGCAGGTATAGGTCGTGATCGGCGCCGCGATAGTCGAAGGAAACGTTGCCGCCATAACGCTCCTGTTCGTTGCGGCGGTAGTCCAGGTCGATGCCCGGCAGGTACATGGAGCGTTCGTCGATCGCTTCTTCAGCGTTCTTGCGCCAGATGTAGGGCTCCCATTCGCCGTCGTTCTCGGTCTCTTCAGTAACGCCGTTCGAACGGCCGTAGTTGACTGAGGCGAAGACGCCGAAACGCTCGTCCTTCAGGCGACGGCCGAAGTCGGCCTGCAGCAAATAATTGTCCGAGGCTTCGCCCTGATCCTTGGCGCGGTCGTTGAAGCCGTAGCTGGCGAACAGGCGCGCCACCGGGGCGTTGGAGTCAAAGGCGTTGGGCGTGCGGAAGTCGATCGATCCGCCGATGGCGTCGCCGTCCATGTCGGGCGTTAGCGTCTTGGAGACGGAAATCGCCTGCAGACCGTTGGGCGGCAGGACGGTCATCGACATCTTGCGGCTGTCGGTATCGGTCAAAGCCACGCGCACGCCGTTGATCGAATAGGCGTTGAAGGTGCCGGCGAAGCCCCGGACGGTGACGTATTCGCCTTCGCCCGTCGTCTGGTTGACGATGACGTTGACGCCCGGCAGGCGCGCCAGGGCGTCGGCGACGTTGGCGTCGGGCAGCTTGCCCATATCATCAGCCGACAGGACGTTGACCACGCCATCGGCGCGACGCTGGGCCGAGATGGCGTTGGCGGTGCCCAGGCGTTGGCCAGTCACCACCACCTCGCCGACGACGGTCGGCTGGGCTTGGTCTTCTTCAGAGGCAGCGGCGATCGCCGTGCCTGCAACGGCCCAGGTCAATGCTAGGGCGCTGGCGCCTGCGATGCGGTTCGCCGTGCGCGATGCGACGGCGGCGGAATGAAACGACATTGGTGATCCCCACCCAGAGTCCAGGAGTTTTGGCTGGGAGAGGGCGCTTCTCGGGCCGTCCCCCGTCCGCATCGGCGGACGAGGGCGGGGTAGCCGCAAGCCAAACTGGTGTAAACCAGTTGCTTTGATCTACACAAAACATTCATAGTTAGAATGTTTGCATATATAAGTATTGTTGTCCGACTTCGGATGTATGCGTGTTACTATTTCAATGTCGCCCGGATGATGTCGATATAATGCGAGACATCAGGCGTAATAACGCCGGGCTGCTTGCCTAGGTCGTCATAGCGGCGCAGGCGAAGGGCCTCCTTGAAAAAAGGGTGCGCCTCAAAGGCCGCGCATTCCGCCTTGTTGAACGGTCCGCCCTGAAGGCTCAGGCTCAGCGCTGATGCGCCGCTCAGGGCTTCAAGGTAGCCTGGTTCAATGGCGCAAAGATAGCGTTTGGCGGCGACGTGCAAGGCGATCGGGGCTGTCACTTCTTCAGGAAACCATTGAGATAGAAAGGCTTCACCCAGCTTCTCATGAGCTGCGTCGTAGCCGTGATCCTCAGCCGCATCGCCCGCGCCTTCAAGGAATTGTCCCACGTCATGCAGCAGGGCCGCCGCGATCATGGCCGGGGTGTCTTCGGCGTCTTCCGCCAGCTTGGCGCATTGCAGCATATGCTCGCGCTGATTGACGTGCTCGCCGTAGCGGCTCTCGCCATGGCGGTCGAAGAGGTCGGTAATCTGCTTCACAGGCGTAGCCCTCGCCGTCGACCAGAGGTCGCAAACGGCTGATCAGTTGTTGTGGAGTGTTTCTGCGCCCGCCCAGTCATTAAACAGTCATGGCGAACTCTTATTGGTCTAGACCACAAAATCGTCTTCAGCAAGACCACGGACAGACTGTCATGAACCGCACGCTCATCGCCGCCCTGCTAGCTTCGGCTTGCCTGATCCCGACTGGCGTTCAGGCGATGCAGGGCCAGGCCTGGGATTTCACGCCGCGCTATGAATTGCCGCGCGGTGCAGGACCGCAGCGTACGGACACGCCGTCGCCGGTGGCGAAGCTGACCCCGTCCGCGAGTTCCATGCGGTTCAACGACATGGCGCCGACGGAGCGCCGGAACCTGGAAACGGCTTTTGATTCCAGACGCGATTTCACCGTCGAGATGTGGATTCTGGACCATGTGAATCACCCGGTCGCCGCTGTACTGACGCCGGACGGCGGGAACGGCGCGACGCCCTGGCTGCTGTCCTACCGCGACGGCCAGGCCTCGTTCGGCCCGGCGGGCGCGGCCATGGTCGACGCTCCCGACTACAAAGACGTCTGGCGACACGTCGTGGGGGTGCGTCAGGGCGACGCTTGGCGCCTTTACGTCAACGGCGTCCTCGCTGGATCGACCTCAGCGCGCATGACCGGCGTCTCGGAGAGCTCACTGGCGCTGACGGCTTACCTAGAGGCCGAGCCCTATATGTCCCTGCCGGACCTTGTGCGCGGCGCAGCGGTGCATGGCCGCGCTCTCAGCGCGGCAGAGGTCGAAGCCGCCTTCGCCGCCCGCGCCGCGCTGGTCGACCAGGGCCGCCTGAACGCCGAGACCTTCCACTTCACCCAGCCGCCTTATCTGAACGCCCCGACGACAGAGGACGTCCAGCTGTCGTGGGAGACGGATCGTCCAGCCCGCTTTACCGTCGCCTGGGGCGAAACGGAGGCTCAGATGCGTCGCATCGAGGTTCTCGCCGCCGAAGAGGACCGTCTGGGTGGCGTGACGCTGGACGGTTTGAAGGCCGACACGCCCTATTTCTACCGCGTCACGGCCTCGACTGAGGACGGGCGGGCGCTGGATTCGGGCCTGTTGTCGTTCCGCTCGGCGCCACTGCCCGGCGCGCCCTTCGTCATCGCCGTCTCGGCCGACACCGAGGCGCGCCCCCATATCAACAACCGCATGAGCCAGCTTATCTGGGAAGAGCGGCCGAATCTGCTGTTGCTGGCCGGCGATCTGACCGACGGCGGCGATATTGATCGCCGCTATCAGTGGACGCACGAGTACTTCCTGGGCATGGGCAGTCTGTTCGGGCGCGTGCCGGTCATCACCGCCCCCGGCAACGGCGAGGGCGAGCAGCACTGGTTCCGCCGCTACCATCGTCAGCCAGGCGACGAGGCCTATTTCAGCCACCGCTACGGGGATGTCGAGTTCTTCATCCTCGACAGCAATCTGGAGGGTAGCGAGGAGCGGAAGCCCGGCTTCCGCGCGCGACAGGCCGCCTGGCTGGAGCAGGCTCTGGCTCGCTCCACCGCCCGCTGGAAGATCGCCATGCACCACCATGACGTCTTCACCAGCGATGAAGACGATCACGGCGACAGCTGGGCCGCCCGCACAACCTACGGCAGCGAGACGATGCAGCGCGAATTCACCTCGATTTTCGAACGCCATGGCGTAGATCTGGTCATCTACGGCCACCTACACGCCTATGAGCGCACCTGGCCGATGACGCAGGGCGCGGTCGATCTCGAAAACGGCGTCACCTATGTTCAGGTCGGCGGCATGGGCGGCAATCTGGAAGACTTCGCGCCGAACAAGCCGACCTTCAGCGCCAAGACGGCCCGGACACACCACTACGTCATGTTGCGAGGGGCCGGAGACCGGATCGAGGTCGAGATGATCGATATCGAAGGCCGTTCCCGCGATCGCTTCGCGCTGACGAAAAGATGAAGCGACCGACCTTCCTGCTGCGAATAACGGTCAGGCTGGCGCACTGCGAACGGCTGCGTGGTAAGCCACGCCCATGTCCGCTTCACGCGCTGGCGTTAATGACCGCTCATGGCGCATTGCTGACCGTTCCTAGGTGGTCGTCATGGGGGGCCGAGATCAGCGCCTTCGGGCTACGCAGGAATGTCCATTGTGCTGCTGATGCTATGGTGAGCGTTGCGAGCTCCCGCAGCCAAATACAAAAACCCCCGACGCTCATGCTCCGGCGGTTTTTGCTGACCCATGCTCTCTCTAGACCTGACAGATTCGATCACAAGGCAGCGCCGCGGGGCTATTCCGCAGGCCGTCCCTGAAAAAGTTCGAACTGCGGTGAAGCCTGTCAGGGTGCAGCCGACCCCGACCCGGCCTTATCTCGTCGTGGCCCGGTTGCTTAAGCAGGCCGCAGTCCGTCCTGTTGCTCACCCCACGCGGCCAGGCGTAACTAATCTAAGGACGGGTCGCCGCTGAATGGAAACTCAGAGGCAAGTCGCTAGCCGATCAAATTCGGCGCGGAGCGTGATTCCCTCTTCGTCAGCCAACGCGGCGTAGCGGAGGGCTGCTATGTCGTTCGCGGCGGGAGTGCTTGAGCGAATGAAGCCTAGGATTTTTGCGTAGCTGGACAGGCCGCGGTCGAAGGTCTCGCCATAGCCCTTGATCAGATTCTGGCATCGCGCGATTTCGAGGGCGACATCCGGTTGCGACGGCGCCCGAGCCTCGATTTCCGCGAGCCATTCCTCTACGCGCTGCTGCTCCTCCTGGTAGCGCAGGGAACTGCGACGCAACGGACGCATGGCGGCCAGCAGGCTTAGCATCAGGAACCAGCGCAGCCGCGTCGTCTCCACATGGCGGCCCTTGGTGAAGAAGCGTCCCAGCAGCTTTTCGGCGGCGGTGCTGTGCAGGAGGCGCCGCCCGATCGGGGCGGGCAGGGTTTCACAGATCTCGCGCAGACGGGGGTGCATGAACTCGGTGACGCTGAGGAGTTGGTCGTTCTTGACGCGTACTTCGCCGCGCACGCGAGCCGCGCGGGAGGCGCGCGTTTTCAGGTCCGCCACCCGGATGGTGTCGTCATAGGCCATCCACAGCGCCAGGGCGGCGGCCGTCTCTGTGGTCAGGGCGTGCGGCGGCTGGTCCAGCGCCGCGATTCGCTCCAGCCGTTCGAGATAGAGGGCGGCGTAGGCCTGGTCCTGATAGTCCATCAGGCGCTGAACCCCCAGCAGGGCGTTCCTGTGCGCGACGGCGGGTAGTCGGGCGCGAATCCGCGCCGCCAGGGCCTGGCCGAAGGGCGTGGTCGGTTCAGGCGTCGGAACCGCAGGCTCGTCGGGCGCCGCGACCGGCTGACGGGCGGCGTCGAACCCCTCGGCGAAGCCCTTCAGGTTGCTGTCGACCGCGACGCCGCTGGCGCGGATGGCCTCCTCGAAGGCTTCGCGCGGGAAGGGCAGGGCGCCGCTGCCCGCCAAGGCGCCGAACATGATCGAGCTGATGACGCTGCCGGAGCGAGCGGAGGCGGCGTCCATGTCGAAGCCGACGAAGCGGCGCGCCCGCTTGGCGGCGGCTTCGAGAATCTTGCTGCTGTCGGCGCGTCCGTCGCCCATCGCCGACTTCTCGGAGATGGCGTAGATGCGATGGGTCGAGCCGATCAGCGTCGTGCGTTCGGCGCTGACGAAGCCGCGCACCATCGCGCGCCCGACCTCCATCAGCTCGGAGGCGATGACCACGTCGACGTCGCCGGGAGTCGGCATTTGCGCCAGCACAGGCGCGCGCCCTTCGGCGGGCATGGGCGCCAGTTCGACATAGTAGACGGTCGAGCCCGTGCGCTGGGCCACGCCGGGGACCGAGGTGCCCTGGGCCAGTCGCCCCTGGCTGCGCGCGACGCTTTGAATCCAGTCGGCCAGCACGCCGCCGCCCTGTCCTCCGAGCGCCAGAATGGCGATGCAGAGACGATCTCTTTGCTGTGTCATGGTTCTCAGAAAGCTCGTGCCGCCAGGCGGCGCTCGGCGCCGCGCTGGAGAGTCGTGATGATGCGTTGGCGCAGTTCGTTGACGAAGCGCTCCCAGCGTCCCGGGTTGGTCACCACCCGCGCCCTGTAGAAGCTGGGGCACAGAATGGCGGCGTGGCTGACCTCGCCGCACAGGCCGCAGCCGACGCAGGAGTTGTCGACATGGGCCACCGGATCGCGCCGTAGCGGATCGGGATTGGGTTTGATCGACAGGGAGGGGCAGCCGGACAGCCGGATGCAGCTGTGGTCACCGGTGCAGGTGTCGGGATCCACGCCGAAGCGGTCCTGAGAGACGCGCCGTCCCGCCTGTGCTGCCTTGCGCAGCAGGGGCTTCTCGCGCCGCTGCTTGTTCAGCATGCATTCGGATTGGGCGATGATGACCTTGGGGCCCTTTTCCGGGCTGGTCAGCGCCTCCTTCAGCGCGCCCTTCATGCGTTTCAGGTCATAGGTGCGGTCGATGGAGCGCACCCATTCCACGCCGACGCCGCGCGCCGCCTTCTCGATCGGGTTGCGGGTGCTGCGCGCCTTGTTGTCGGCGCGCGAGGACAGCACGTCCTGGCCGCCGGTCGCGGCCGAATAGCCGTTGTCGACGACCAGGGTGACGGTGTCGTTCTTGTTGAATACGGCGTTGCCGACGCCTGAGGTCAGGCCGTTATGCCAGAAGCCTCCATCGCCCATGATGGCGATCGCGCGCTTGTCCTTCGGCTTGAAGGCCGAAGCCCCGGCGGCGCCCAGGCCGTAGCCCATCGTCGTATTGCCGATGTTGAACGGCGGCAGGATGGAGAACAGGTGGCAGCCGATGTCCGCCGACACGTGCGACGGGCCCAGCTCGCGCTCGACCATCTTCATGGCGGTGAAGATCGGGCGCTCCGGACAGCCCGTGCAGAAGCCGGCGGGCCGGGCGGGAACCTCGGCGGCCAGACTTGCGGCGGCCGCAGGCGCCGGGGCGGCGGAAACCGTTGCGGGCGCTGGAGCGTGTTTCGGGCTCCATTCCTCAAGGAAGCTCTTCAGCCCCTTCTGGATGACGTGGGCGGCGTATTCGCCCGCGCGCGGCAGAGGGCCCTTGCCGACGATGCGGGTCTCAAGACCTGCGCGCCGGATCAGGGTGTTCAGCTCATGCTCGATGAACTCGGGCTGGCCTTCCTCGATGATCAGCACCGCCTTCTTGCCGCGACAGAAATCCGTCACCTCTTCGGGGATCAGCGGATAGGTGACGTTGAGGCAGTAGATCGGCAGGGCGCTGTCGCCGAAGGCGTCGGCCAGGCCCAGCAGCTCCATCGCCCGGTTCAGGTTGTTGTAGAGGCCGCCCTGGACGATCAGGCCGACGTCGCCCTCGTTCGGGCCGAAGGTCTCGTTGAGTTTGTTGTCGCGCACGAAGGCGATGCCGGCGGGCCAGCGCTTTTCGACCTTCTCGACCTCATGCAGGAAGTTGGCGGGCGGCAGGACGATCCGCTCCACATCGCGCACGGGCGCGGCCGCCGCCTGGGCCACGGTCAGGGGCGGGCGGCGGTTGTCGCGGGCGACGAAGCTTCCGGTCATGTGGCAGGAGCGCACGCGCAGCTCCAGCATGACGGGCGTGTGCGAGGCCTCGGAAAGCTCGAAGCCCTTTTCGACCATGTCGACGATGCTGGTCAGATTGGGGCGCGGGTCGAGCAGCCACATCTGCGACTTCATGGCGAAGGCGTGGGTGCGCTCCTGCATGATGGAGGAGCCTTCGCCATAGTCCTCGCCGACGATGATCATGGCGCCGCCCGTCACCCCGCCCGACGCGACGTTGGACAGGGCGTCGGAGGCGACGTTCGTGCCCACGACGGACTTCCAGGCCACGGCGCCGCGCAGCGGATAGTTGACGGAGGCGGCCAGCATGGCCGCCGCCGTGGCTTCCGAGGCGCTGGCCTCGAAATGAACGTCCAGGCTTTCAAGCAGGTCGTTGGCATCGGCGAAGACGTCCATCAGGTGACTGATGGGCGAGCCCTGATAACCGCCGACATAGGCGACCCCGGATTGCAGCAGCGCCTTGGTCACGGCGAGGATGCCCTCGCCGTGAAAGACGTCGCCTTCACCCGCGGTCAGCTTGCGGACTTCCGACTTGAAGGAACGCTCGGCCATCTTGGATCAGCCCGCGACCAGAGCCAGAACGCGCAGAGGGCTGCCCGATCCATCACGGATCTTCAGCGGCGGCGCGATCACCACGGCGCCCGTAGGCGGCAGGGCGTCCAGGTTCTGCAGGCATTGCAGCCCATAGCGGCCGGCCCCGTGGAACAGGGCGTGGGCGGGGTAGGGCGGCTCCAGCAGGTGGGCCTGACCGGCGTCCGTGCCGATGGTTTCGACGCCGAAGCCCAGAGCGTCGCGCTCTTCGACCAGCAGGCGGACGGCGGCGACCGACGGTCCGGGGGTGTGGGCGCCGTCTTCGCGGCGGTTCACATAGGCCTCCGGATCACGCTTGGACCAGTCCGTGCGGAACAGGACCCAGCTGCGCGGCGGGATGCGGCCGTGAACGGCTTCCCACGCCTCGATGTGAGCGGGCTCCAGCAGGAAGTCGGGATCGGCGGCGGCCTCGGCGGAACAGTCGATGACAACGGCGGGGGCGATCAGGTCGGACGGCGGCACCACGTCCACGGTGCCGGCCGGCTGGTCCTTGCCGGTGACCCAGTGGGCGGGCGCGTCGAAATGGGTGCCCGTGTGCTCGCCGACGGTGAAATTGCTCCAGTACCAGGCGACGCCGCGCTCGTCGTAGCGGGATATTTCCTGGCGGCTGAACGGCGCGCATTGGCCGAACGGCGGCGGCAGCACCAGCGTCGGCGTGTCTTCCGACAGGGTTTGCGTCAGGTCGACGACCTTGACATCACCGCTGGCGATGCCTGCCGCGATTTGCGACAGAGCTTGTGCAGATACGGACATTCGTCCCTCCCCTTTTCTTTTTCCTCAGGATCAAGCCTTGCCGAAGAAACTTGCATCTGCAACTAATTTCTTGAGCGCCGACGCTGATCCGGCGGGGGCCCTGTGCGGGCAGGGACGGCGCCGTGGTTGAGCAAACGCGCCGGACAGGCGACCCCGGTTCGGAAGAGTTCCGTCTGGAGCGCTACCCTTTTTACCAGGTGAACAGGGTGCTTAGCCGCTACAACCTGATCATCGAGCGCGAACTGCGAAAGATCGACGTCGACATCCCGACATGGCGGGTGCTGATGATTCTGGGCGAGCAGGCGCCGCGTTCGATCGGTCAGATTTCGCGGGCGGGCGTGGTCAATCTGTCGACCATGATGCGGATCGTGGAGCGGATGACCAACGCCGGGCTGGTTTCGCGCAATACCAGCGCGGCGGACGCACGGGTGATCGACGTCAGTCTGACGCAGGCGGGCCGCGAGCGGTTGGCGCAGGCCCGGGTCCTGATGGCGCCCGTCTATCGTCAGGCGCTGGCCGGATTCTCCGAGCGGGATACTGAGCGGCTGCTGACGCTGCTTGGACGACTGAACGCCAACCTGGAAGTCATGACGGACTAAGACGCTTCCGCGCTATCCGGCGCCGTGTCGGCGGCGGAGATGAACCGCTTGCCTGCCGTCTTAATTTATTTTAGACCTAAAGCAACTGGAGGCGTCTCATGCGTGTTGCTTGTCTTGGCGGCGGTCCCGCCGGCATCTATTTCGCCATCTCGATGAAGCTTCGGAACCCGGAGCACGACATCCATGTCTTTGAGCGCAACCGGAGCGGAGACACCTTCGGCTGGGGCGTCGTCTTTTCCGACCAGACGCTGACCAATCTGACAGCGAACGACCCGGTCAGCGCGGGTCGGATCCGGGATAGCTTTGCGCACTGGGACGACATCGCCGTGGCGCTGGATGGCCGCACGGAGGTGTCTTCCGGCCACGGTTTCATCGGCATAGGGCGCAAGCGGCTGTTGCAGATTCTGCAGGCTCGGGCGGCCGAGCTCGGCGTCGTCATGCATTTCGAGACCGAATTCGGCGATGACCTGGCGTCTTACGCCGACTTCGATCTGATCGTCGCCGCCGACGGGGTGAACAGCCGCATCCGCACCCGCTACGCCGACCGTTTCGATGTCGACATCCAGACGCGCCGGAACAAGTTCACCTGGCTGGGCACGCAGAAGCTGTTCGACGCCTTCGCCTTCATCTTCGAGAAGACCCCGGCGGGCTGGATCTGGGCTCACGCCTATCGGTTCGACGAAACCCATTCGACCTTCATCGTCGAATGCTCGCCTGAGACCTGGGCGGGACTGGGCTTTGAGGACATGAGCCAGGAAGAGACGCTGGCGGCGTGCGAACGGATTTTCGCGCGCCATCTGGACGGCCATCCGCTGCTGAGCAATTCGGCGCACCTGCGCGGCTCGGCGTCTTGGATCAACTTCCGCCGGGTGCTGTGCGGCCAGTGGTCCTTCGACAATGTGGTGCTGCTCGGCGACGCCGCGCACACGGCGCACTTCTCGATCGGATCGGGCACCAAGCTGGCCCTGGAGGATGCGATCAAGCTGGCCGAGGTGCTGGACCGGCCGGGCCTCGACAACCGACAGGCGTTGACGCAGGCGCTGAAGGATTATCGCGACGAGCGCCAGGTCGAGGTGCTGAAGATCCAGAACAGCGCGCGCAACTCCACCGAATGGTTCGAGAACATCGACCGCTATGCGGATTTCGACGCCGAGCAGTTCGCCTACGCCCTGCTGACCCGCAGCCAGAGGGTCAGCCACGAGAACCTGCGTGTGCGCGACGGCCCCTGGCTGGGCCGGATCGAGGACTGGTTCGCCGGTAAGGCGGGGGCAGGGGCGGGGACGCCGCCGATGTTCGCCCCCCTGCGCCTGCGCGAGGCGCAACTGTCCAACCGGATCGTCGTGGCTCCGATGCTGACCTATCAGGCGGACGCAAAGGGGCGGGCGATGGACTTCCACCTGGCGCATTATGGCGCGCGAGGGCTGGGCGGCGCGGGTCTGCTCATGACCGAAATGCTGGCCGTGTCCCCAGAGGGGCGGGTCACGCCGAGCTGCGCCGGTCTCTATGACGACGATCAGATCGCGGGCTGGGCGCGGATCAACGCCCTGATCCATGCGGGGGGAGAAACCCTCGTCGGCGCCCAGATTGGCCATGCGGGTCCGCGCGGAGCGTGCGCCGCGCCGCAGGGCGGCCGCCCGGCGACGACGCCTCTGGATCAGCCCTGGCCGCTTGTGGCGGCTTCGGATCGGCCCTGGGCCGAGGGCGGCCTCGCGCCTGCCGCACTGGACGAAGCCGGGATGGGCGCGGTTCGCGACGCCTTCGTCGCCTCGACGCGGCGGGCCGAGGCGGCGGGTTTCGACGTGCTCGAGATTCAGGCCGGGCACGGAACCCTGCTGTCCAGCTTCATTACCCCCCTGATGAACCATCGCCAGGACGCCTCCGGCGGCGATCTGGACGGGCGCCTGCGCTTCCCGCTGTCGGTGGTGGAAGCGGTGCGCGCCGTCTGGCCTGAGGCCAAGCCGTTGCTGGTGCGGATATCGGCCGAGGACTGGATGGGGGAGGCCGGTCTGGCGCCGGATGAGGCGGTCGAGATCGCCCGGCGAATGGCTGCGGCCGGGGCGGACCTGATCGACGTCTCGTCCGGCGAGACGCATCCAGACGCACGTCCTGTCACCGGGCGGATGTACCAGACGCCCCTGTCCGACCGCATCCGCAATGAGGCAGGCGTTCGCACCCTAGCGGTCGGCGCCATCACCGAGGCGGATCAGGCCAACGCCATCCTGGCGGCCGGGCGGGCGGACCTTGTCGCCCTGGGGCGCCCGCACCTTCTGGACCCGGCCTGGACTCTCAAGGCGGCGGCCGCCGCGGGCCGCCGCGAGCATCCGACGCCCAGCGTCTATCGCGCCGGTTTCGACCAGCTTGCGCGACAGGCCCGAAGCGCCGCAGATGGCGTGAGAGCCTGACCGGGGCGGCCGGGCGGTTCGCAGAGGAGTGGCGCGCCATGCGCGAGAAGCATGACGGCGGCGCGGGGCCGATCGACGTCCGGGCGTGGCTGCGGATGCTGAGCTGCACCATGACGATCGAAAAGAGTCTGCGGCGCGGCTTCGCAGAGCAATACGACACCACCTTGCCGCGTTTCGACGTGATGGCGGCGCTGGACCGTCATCCGCAGGGGCGGACGATGGGACAGCTGTCGCGCGCGCTTCTGGTGTCCAACGGCAACGTCACAGCCATCGTGCGTCAGCTTCAGGATGCAGGTCAGGTCGTGGTCAGTCCCGACCCCGAAGATCGCCGCTCTTCCATCGTGCGGTTGAGCGCGGCCGGGCAGGCCCGTTTCAACGTGCTGGCCAAGGCGCACCATGCGTGGATCCATCAGGCGCTGTCCGACGTGGCGCCCGATGATCTGGAACAGCTTCACGCCCTGTTGGCCAAGGTCAAGGCGTCGATCGGAGAGAACCTTCACACATGAGCTTCACGACGCGGAGCAAGGTGCGTTTCGCACACGTCGATGCGGCGGGCATCGTCTTCTACCCCCGCTATTTCGAGATGCTGAACGGGGCGGTCGAGGACTGGTTCGCCGAAGGCCTGGGCGTTGATTTCGCCGAACTGCACCTGACGCGCGGCCTGGGCGTGCCCACGGTCAGCCTGGACAGCCGGTTTGCGGCGCCCAGCCGCCTCGGCGACGAACTGGACATCACCATCGAGGTGAAATCGGTCGGCCGATCCAGCTGCGCCGTGGCCTATACGGTGGCCTGCGGCGACGAGGTGCGGATGACGGCGCAGGGCGTGCTGGTCTGCATGATCCTGGCTGAAGGGCGCTCGGCGCCCTGGCCGGATGACGTTCGCGACGGTCTGGCGAAGACCTGAGCCTCGCCCTGTTCCTGAAATGAAAAGCCCGCCCCGGCGCTGCGCCGGGGCGGGCTTTTGTCGTCAGGCGGCGACGACGGGGTGGCGCAGCTTGCCGATGCCGACGACCTCGGCCTCGACCGTATCGCCGGGCCACATCCATTCCTGCGGATCCATGCCGGCGCCGACGCCTGCAGGCGTGCCGGTGGCGATGATGTCGCCGGGCTCCAGGGTGATGCCCTTGCTGATGTCGGCGATCAGTTCATCGACCTTGAACAGCATATAGGCGGTGTTGCTGCTCTGCTTCTGGACGCCGTTCAGCGACAGGGTCAGGTCCAGCGTCTGCGGGTCGGGAATCTCGTCCGCCGTGACGATGCAGGGCCCCATCGGGGCGAAGCTGTCCTGGCCCTTGGAGTAGATCCACTGGCCGGCGCGGCGGCAGTCGCGGGCGCTGACGTCGATCAGCACCGTATAGCCGAACACGTGCTTGAGCGCGTCCTCGCGGCTGACGCCCTTGGCGGTCGAGCCGATCACCGCCGCCAGTTCGACTTCCCAGTCCAGCTGCTGGGTGATGGCGGCGTTGTGGACGATGGGGTCGCCCGGTCCGACCACGGTCGTCGGCGGCTTGGAGAAGATCACCGGCTCGCGCGGCAGGTCGGCCGACGTGTCCAGCGTCTTGGCCGATTCCGCGACGTGTTCCGTATAGTTCAGGCCGATGCCGAAGATGTTCTTGCGCGGGCGCGGAATGGGGGCCAGCAGTTTGGCGTTCGACAGAGGCGTGGCGACGCCGACCGGATACAGGCCCTTGGCCTCAGCCATCAGGGCCGACGCCGCCGACACCGCCTGAGGGCCCAGGTCGATGAAGGCCAGCATGGTCGACGGCAGGGCGACGCCGCGCGCCTGGCCCAGTTTTTCAAGGTCGACGACCAGGTCGCCGTCGATGGCGCCCAGCCGGGCCTCGGCCTCGACGCTGGCGCGATAGGTAACAAGACGCATGGGTTTTAAGTCCTATTCGGAGAGGATGGGTTGGTGGCCGTCGTTCTCGGCCAGGGCTTCTTCGCGATAGAGGCCCAGGGCGCGCATGACCGGCAGGTCGTGGAAGGCGAACAGGCAGGCGTCCTCGGTGTCCGAGGCGTTGGCGTGCTCGTGATACATCCAGGCCGGGACGACGAAGATGTCCCGCTCGCGCCAGTCGAACCGGCGGCCGTTGATGATGGAATAGCCCTGCCCCTTGGCGCACTGATAGACGAAGCTGCCGGTCTGGCGGTGGGCCTTCGTCCGTTCGCCGGGGCGCAACATCTGCATCGAGGCGCCGATGGTCTGCATGACCGGCCCGCCCGTGTTCGGGTTGACGTAGTCCATATGGACGCCGTCGTAGGGGCTGCCGTCGGTGACGGCGGCGAAGCGTTGCAGGGCTTCATAGGTCGGCCCCCACTCATACTTCAGCAGCGGCGAATAGGGCTTGTTCCAGGGCGTCGACGCCGGGCGCAGGGCCGCGCCCGCCCACGTCGCCGTGCTGTCGTCGACAGGGAAGGAGACCGCCTGGTTCAGGTCCGGGTGGACCTCGTAGAAGTTGGCCTCCAGCGCATTCATCATCGGAATGTCGAGGCCGTCCTGCCAGATGCAGATCTCGCCGTCCTCGGCCACGCCGTGCTCGTGCCAGGTCCCGTTGGGCGTCAGAACGAAGTCGTTCGGCCCCAGCGTCATCTTGTGCCCGTCGACGTTGGTGAAGGCGCCGCGCCCTTCCATGATGAAGCGCAGGGCCGAGGCGCTGTGGCGGTGACTGGAGGCGCATTCGCCGGGCTTCATCACCTGCAGGCCGGAATAGAGCCAGCCCACGGCCGCGACCACGTCGGCCCGCCCCTTGTTCTCCAGATAGACGACGCGACGCCCCGCCTGTTCCGGCGTGACCAGATCCAGGGCCTTCAGCACGTGGTCGCGCAGGTCGGCGTAGCGCCACAGCATGGGGACGGAGGTGGAGACCGGCTCCCAGGGCTCGATCTTGTTGGCCACCGTCCACAGGGCGCCGGTTCCCAGCTGCGAGAGGCGGCCATAGTAGTCCACCAGTTCGGGGGTGTCGGCGACGTTGGCGCGGCCGATGACATCCTCGCGGTATTGGTCGAAACGGTTCGTCATGACCCCACTCCTCCACTAATATTATAGACCTAAAATATCTTCCAATTGCTGTCAAACGCAACTAATCTGCGCTGAGGTTTCAGGGATGAAGAGGGGGCCGTGATGTCTCAGTCCTACAAGGCGGCCGTGGTGCAGGCGGCGTCGATTCCGGGCGATCCTGGGGCGTCGGCGACCAAGGCGGCGGACCTGATCCGTCAGGCGGCCGGCGAGGGGGCGCGGCTGATCGTCTTTCCCGAGGCCTTCCTGGGCGGCTATCCGAAAGGCGCCTCGTTCGGCACGCCCGTCGGGATGCGCAAGCCGTCGGGGCGCGAGGATTTTCGCCGCTACTACGAAGGCGCCATTGATCTCGACGGACCCGAGGTAGCGGCCCTGACCCAGGCGACGGCCCAAACCGGCGCCTTTGTGGTGATGGGAGTCATCGAGCGCGGCGGGGCGACGCTTTACTGCACAGTCCTGTTCTTCGACGGCGAGCGCGGCCTGATCGCCAAACACCGCAAGCTGATGCCGACGGGCGCCGAGCGGCTGATCTGGGGCTTCGGCGACGGCTCGACCATGCCGGTGATCGACACCTCGCTGGGCCGGATCGGGGCCGTCATCTGCTGGGAGAACTACATGCCCATGCTGCGCATGGCGATGTACGATCAGGGCATCGGCCTCTATTGCGCGCCGACGGCGGACGACCGCGACGGCTGGGCTGCCTCCATGCGCCATATCGCGCTGGAAGGCCGCTGCTTCGTGCTGTCCGCCTGCCAGCATATCCGGCGCGAGGCCTATCCGGCGGACTATGACTGCGCCCTCGGCGACGCGCCCGACACGGTGCTAATGCGCGGCGGCAGCATGATCGTCGCCCCTCTGGGCGAGGTGCTGGCTGGGCCCGACTATTCCGGCGAGACGATCCTCTACGCCGATATCGACCTGTCCGAGATCGCGCGCGCCAAATACGACTTTGACGTCGCGGGCCACTATGCGCGCCCCGACGTTTTCCAGTTGAGCGTCAACACGGCGCCGCAGCGTCCGGTGCGCCGCATCGGGTCGGAGGACGACCTTGCTGTTTGACCTGTCGCAGCTGGAAGCGGGCGATCGCTACAAGCTGATGGCGTCGTCCATTACGCCCAGGCCGATCGCCTGGGTGACGACCCTGTCGCCGGACGGCGTGCGCAACGCGGCCCCCTACAGCTTCTTCAACATGATGGCGGCCGATCCGCCGCTGATCGCCCTTGGTCTGATGCGCAAGCCGAATGGTGATCGCAAGGACACCTGCGCCAACATCGTCGCGACGGGCGAATTCGTCGTCAATCTGGTGTCCGAGGATGATCTGGACGCCATGAACTGGACCTGCGCCGAGGCCCCGGCAGGCTATGACGAACTGGCCGCCACCGGGGTGGCGACGGCGCCGTGCGCCATGGTCAGGCCGCCGCGCATCGCCTCGGCGCCCGTCAGCTTCGAATGTCGGGTCGTCGAGACGCTGGACTTTGCGCCCGCGGCCACGGTGGTGATCGGACAGGTCTTGGCGCTGCACATGGACGACCGCTTCGTCGATCCCGAGCGTCTGCATGTCGATACGCCCGCCATGCAGCTGATGGCGCGCATGCATGGCGCCGGTTGGTACACCCGTTCGACTGACCGGATTCAGCGCGACCGTCCCAGTTTCGAGGATCTGCGCCGTAAGGCGACGGTTTGCGACGTAACCGCCTGATCTTTGATCTTCGTTGCCATGAGCGCAACAGACTGTATCAGCGAACTGCATTGTCACGCTTATCGCATTTCCTGACAGTGCGAGGCTCCGGCGCGCCCGGACTAGAGGGGATTTCACATGTACTCGCTTCGTCTTCCACGTTTCGCGTCTCTGATGGCGGCGGCATCGGCTGCGGCCCTGGCCGTTTTCGGCGCGCAGGCCGCCTCGGCTCAGGCGCAGCCGGACGGAGAGGTCACGGCTCTGGTGGGCGGCTCGGTGGTGTCGGTCGAGGACGGGCGGATCATTCCCGACGCGGTGGTCGTGGTCGAGGGCCAGCGCATCGTCCGGGTAGGTCCGCGCAGCGAGGTCCAGCCGCCGGTCGGCGCCCGCATCATCTCGACGGAGGGCCGTTGGCTGGCTCCGGGGCTGATGAATATGCACGTCCACTTCGGCCTGAAGCTGCCGGGGGCCGCGGGGGCCGAACTCCAGAATGAAACGGACGCCCAGCAGGTGCTGCGCATGGCGCACAACGCCGAGCGTTCGCTGCGCGCGGGCGTGACCAGCGTGCGCCTGGTGTCCGAACTGCACGGCAACGACTTCGCCCTGAAGCGCGCCATCCAGCGCGGCGAAGCGGTCGGGCCGCGCATCGAGACGGCAGGCGAACTGATCGTACCGACCGGCGGTCACGGCTTCCGCGAAGTCGACGGCCCCTACGCCTTCGCCCGCGCCGCGCGCGAACAGATCAAACAGGGCGCCTCCTGGATCAAGATCGCCATTTCGGGCGGCATTTCCGACACCCACGGCGACATCGCCGCCGCGCCGATGACCGACGAAGAGCTCTCTGTCCTGATCGACGTGGCCCATCGCAACGGCGTGCGCGTCACCGCTCACAACGGCTCGCCCCAGGCGGCGATGCAGGCGCTAGAATACGGCATCGACGCCTTCGAGCACGGCTATCACCTGACCGAGCCGGTGCTGCGCCGCATGGCCAAGGACGAGGCCTGGCTGATCCCGACCATCGTCGTCAGCCAGCCCGGCGCGCGCGCCTTTTATCAGCGGATCGGTTCGCCGGACTGGTACCTGGCGCGGGTCGACAGCGTGGGCAAGGATCACTGGGCCGTGCTGCAGCAAGCGATCCGACTGGGCGTGCCGATCGCGCTGGGCACCGATCAGTTTCCGTTCGAGGACAACGAAGGCACGACCGCCACGGTGCGCGAAGCCGAACTCTATGTCGATGCGGGCATGACGCCGCTTCAGGCGCTTCAGGCCGCCACCATCCAGCCCGCGCGCATGATGCGTCGCGACGCCGATATCGGCAGCATCACGGTCGGCAAATACGCTGACATCGTCATTCTGGACGGCGACCCCACCAAGGACATCGGCGCGCTGCGCTCGCTCAGCTTCGTCATGAAGGGCGGAGCGGTCGTGCGCGATGACCACGGCCTGTCCGGCCAGGCGCGCTGAGCCTGCCGCGGAAATCTTGACCATGTCTCAGTACGCTTCGTTCCGCGCGATGCACCGGCGGTATGTTCACCGCTGGCTGCTCGTCATCCCCTTCATCTGGCAGATCGGCCTGACGCCGCTGGTCAATACGGCGTCGGTGCGGGTCTTCTCTCTGCCCCTGCCGATGGCGTGGCAGATGGCGGGCATCCTGGTCGCCACCGCCGTGATCGGCTTCGTCTTCTGGCGCGACGAGCGGATCGAGAAGGAGCTGGGTCTGACCGATGATCGGGACGCGGAGGGTCTGTCGTGACCCTGGTTCTGACCTTCGGCATCGTGCTGGCGACCATGATCGGCGCCATGCTCTACGGACATCAGAAGTCCAAGGCCAAGACGGTGAGCGAATGGGCGGTCGGCGGCCGTAGCTTCGGCACCCTGATCTTCTGGTTCCTGAACGCGGGCGAGATCTACACGACCTTCGCCGTGCTGGGCATTTCGGGCTACGCCTGGGCCTATGGCGCGCCCGCCTATCTGGCCTTTACCTCCGTGTCTCTGGCGGCGACGCTGGGCTATTGGCTGATGCCGCGCATCTGGCAGGCGGGGCGTCAGGGCGGTTTCATCACTCAGGCGGACTTTTTCGCCGCCCGCTATAAGGCGACCTGGCTGGGGTGTCTGGTCGGTCTGGCGGGGATCGCCGCCATCGTCGTCTATGTGCAGATTCAGATCACGGCCCTGAGTCTGATCCTGCGCCTGACGCTGGGGACCGAGGTGTCGGTGACGGCGGCGGCGATCATCGCCGCAGGCATCATGCTTGCCTTCGTCTATGTGGCGGGGCTGCGCTCGGCCGCCTTTGCGGCCGGGGTCAAGGACGTGCTGATGATCGTTCTGGTCGTCGGCCTGAGCGCCACCGTCGCGGGCAAGGTCGGGGCCTCGTCCATTCTGGACGTGTTTGCGCGGGTTCAGGACCAGCATCCCGGCATCGGCGTCTTTCCGGGCATTGTCCCCGAAGCGGGCCTGACGGTGACCTGGATGATGACGGCGGCCCTGAACGTCGCCCTGGGCACCTGGATCTTCCCGCACATGTTCCAGCTCTGCTACGCGGCCGGCAGCCGTAAGGCCATCCGCCGCAACGCCGTGCTGCAGCCGATCTATTCCCTGTCCTTCTTCTTCATCATCCTGTTGGGCTTCGGCGCTCTACTGGCCGGGGTTTCTCCGCCGAGCGGAGACGTCAACGCCGCCCTGCTGCAGTTCGTGTCCGACGCCTATCCGGCGTGGATGATCGGCCTGCTGGCCGGGACGGCCTGCCTGCTGGCGCTGGTGCCGGGCTCAGTGCTGCTGCTGACGGCGGGCTCGATCTTCAGCCGCAACGTGGTCATGCCGCTCAAGCCGGACCTGAGCGACAGGGCCAGTCTGCTGGTTTCGCGGCTGTCGATGGTCGGTTTGGCGGCGGTGGCCGTGTGGCTGACGATCGGCGCGACCTCGTCCCTGGTCGAGATCGGCCTGGCCGCCTATGCCGCCATCGGCATGTTGGCGCCTGGGGTCTTCCTGGCCTTCCTGTGGCCGCGCGCCAATGCGATCGGCGTGGCGGCGGGCATCGGCGCGGGCTATGCGGCCCTGCTGCTGCCGTCCGCCCAGTCCCTGTGGGTGGCGCTGCTGCCCGGGTGGGACAAGGGGCTGGTGGCCATGGGCGTCAACGCCATTGTCGCGATCATCGTCGTGCTGCTGACGACGCGTGGCCGCCCTGAGGAAGGCGGGCGTTAAGCCCGCCTCCAGTTCGCGTCAGTCGCGCCCTGTCTCGGTCTCGTTCCAGCCCTTGATGCGGGTTTCGAACGCGGCCAGCAGGCGGGCGGGCGCGCCGTCCAGCTGACGCCCCAGTCGGTGGATCAGGCTGATGGTCGTGTCTTCGAGGTTGGCCTCGTTGAGCGGGCGGACCACCAGGGTTCCTTCTTCCAGTTCGCTCGTCACCGCGATGCGCGGCAGCACGGTAACCATCCGGCCCGCCCGCGCCGCCTCGCGCATCACATACAGGGAGGTTGTGGTCAGGGCGGGCTCCAGCCACACCTGCTCACGCCGCTCGGCCTCGCGCAGGATCTGGCGGATTCTCAGGCCGATGTCCGGCAGGCACAGGTCGAAAGCGCTCAGCTGGGGCAGGGACACGCTTTTCAGCCGCGCGGCCGGGTGATCGGGGGCGCACACCACCATCAAGGGCTGGGCCGCCACGGCGCGCACGCGGATCTTGGGCTCGGCGCAGTCGTTGAAGATCAGGCCGAAGTGGGCGTTGTCATCCAGGACGGCCCGGACGATTTCCGTCGTCGACTGCACCGACACGGACGCGGCGATCCCGGGGTGCTGGCCCTGGAATTCCTCAAGGACCTTGGAGAAGAAGCCGCCCAGAAAGCCCTCGCCGACAGCGATGCTGACCTTGCCCGCCTTCATCTGACGATGCTCGTGAAGCCTGTTCATGAAGGCTTCTTCGTTGGCGACGCAGCCTTGATAGTATTCGTAGGCCAACTGGCCCGCCTCGGTCATGCGGATCGAGCGCCGTCCACGTTCGATCAGGGCCACGCCCATGTCGCGTTCCAGTTGTGCGATCTGACGACTGATGGAGGAGACGGCGACGCCGATCTTGTCGCTGGCCAGCCGCATCGAGCCCAGCCGCGCGGCCTCATGAAAGTAATAAAGCGCGTTTCCCTGCATGGAGTCCTCCTAGGACGCGGAGGCTAGCGCGTGTTGCGTGAAACGCAATGATATTGATCATTTGTCCCGTATTGTGAGACCAAACGAAATGCTCGAGACAGGGCTATTCTGTCGCACAGTATTGATCTAGAGGTGTTTGTGACTGGCAAGAGAATGCGCGTCGGCTGGCGCGGCTACATCCCCGCGATCACGACGCCCTTCGACGTCGATGGACAGCTTGACCTGCCAGGCCTCGGGACGTTGCTGGAATGGCTGCACGCTGAGGGCATGCACGGTCTGGTGGTGGCCGGAACCACGGGTGAGTGGACCAGTCTGGCCCCTCAGGAGCGCAAGGCCCTGATCACCGCCGTCGGCGAACAGATGAAGGGCAAGATCTCGCTCATCGCCGGTTGCACCGCCTTTACCGCGCAGGAGGTCGTCGATTTCGCCGAGACCGCCCACGCCTGCGGTTACGAAGGCGTGCTGGTGACGCCTCCGCCCTATATTCGCCCGTCAGCCGATGAGATCGTCAGCTTCTATCAGACGGTGTCGGACGGGTCGGCCCTGCCGATCTGCGTCTACAACTGGCCTCCGGGCACGGGCGTTGACATGGACTTCGACCTGTTGCGCCGTCTGGCCGACATCGAGAACGTCGTCGCCATCAAGCAGTCGACGGGCGACCTGCGCCGCTTCGTCCAGACCTATTTCGGACTGTGCGAGCAGATCCGCGTTTTCGGCCACAGCATGGACGACGGCGGCCTGGCCTTGTTAAGGGGCGGGGGCGGCGACGGCACCATGGGGGCCGGCGGCGTATTGGGGCGGACCCAGCCGGATTTCTACAATCACGTCTGGGCCGGGGATTTCGAGGCGGCGCGCGCCTGCGGCCGTCAGGACCGGGTCATCATGGACGCTTGGTATACCTCTGAGCTTGTCGGCCGCTTCGGGTCGGGGCCCGCCATTCTGAAGGCGGCGCTGAACATCCAGGGCCTGCCGGGCGGCTATGTGCGCCGTCCGTTGCTGGACGTGCGCGAAGCCGATTTGGAGCGCATTCGCGAGACTCTGGCGTCGCTCGGGCGCGCCTGATCGATGGAGCGTCTGGACGTCGTGGTGATCGGCGGCGGCCTGGTCGGCGCCGCTACGGCGTTCAGGCTCGCCCAGGCCGGGGCCTCGGTGGCCGTCGCGGAGGCGGGCTATCCTAATGTCGGCGCGTCCGGCGCCAATGCGGGGTCTCTGCATTTTCAGCTGGAGCGCCGCTTTCTGGAGAACGGCGAGGCGCTGGCTGATCAGGCCGCGCAGGTCTTGAGCCTCAACCGCCTCGCGATCGAGGAGTGGCAGGGGCTGGACGCCGAAATGGGTCCGGATCTTCATATCCACATGCGCGGGGGCCTGATGGTCGCCGAGACGGCGGACCAGGTCCGCACGCTGGAGCGCAAGGTCGCCCGCGAGGTCGAGGGCGGTCTGGACACCCGGCTGATCGACGGCCCCGAAGCGCGAAGCATTGCGCCGGGCCTGTCCGAAGCCGTGACGGCGGCGGCCTATCTCGCCTCGGAAGGCCATGCAGACCCGAAGGCCCTGACGCCGGCCTTCATGACGCGCGCCCAGACGGCGGGCGTCCAACTGCTGCAGGGCGCGCGCCTGACGGCTGTCGGTTCAGATGCGCAGGGCTATCGGCTGACCGTGCGCCGCGGCGAGGCGGACATCGAACTTGCGACCCGCAAGGTGCTGATCGCGGCGGGCGCCTGGACCGGTCGGATCGGCGAACTGTTCAACCTGCATCTTCCCATCTATCCGGTCGCGCTGCTGATGAATGTGACGGAGCGCGCGCCGCCCATGCTGGAGCAGTTGATCCAGCACGTCGGTCAAAGGCTGTCGATGAAGCAGGCGCACGCCGGAAACATGCTGATCGGCGGGGGGTGGCCGTCTCGTATGCGGCTGGACGCCACGGGTCGGTTCGACCTGGATCGGCCGGCGGAACTGCTGACGCCCTCGCTTGCGGGCAATCTGGGGGTCGCGTCGCGGATCTTTCCGCCGGTCGCCGAGCTCAATCTGATCCGCAGCTGGACCGGGATCACCGCCATCACTGCGGATCAGAGCCCGTTGGTCGGCGAAGTGCCTCAGGCGCCGGGCGTCTATGTGGCGGCGGGCGGTTCGGCCTTCACCCTGGGGCCGGTGTTCGCCCGTCTTCTCGCCAGACTGATCCTGGATGAGCGCGAGGATCGCCTGTCGATCTTCTCTCCGGCGCGCTTCGGCCACCTCAACAGCTTCATGGGAGGTCGGCTTGCGTAAGACCGAAGGCGTGTCGCGCGGGGCGCCCTTCGCCTTCAGCGTCGACGGCGACATGATCCGGGCCTATCCGGGAGAGACCATTGCGGCGGCCATGCTGGCCGCTGATGCGGTGGGGTTTCGACGCGATCGATCGGCGCGCGCGCGCGGCCTGTTCTGCAACATGGGCGTCTGCGGCGAATGCCTGGTCCATGTGCGGGACGGCGACGTTTCGCGACGCCTTCGCGCCTGCCTGGTTCCGGCTGAACCCGGAATGACGGTCGAGACGGGGATCGGCGAATGAGTTCGTCCCTCGGTAGCGCGACCCCAGATTACGACCTGGCCGTAATCGGCGCAGGACCGGCGGGGCAGGCGGCGTGCCTGAGCCTCAACGGGGCCTTGCGGATCGCCGTCATCGACGAACAGGCGCGGCCGGGCGGCCAGATTCTGCGTCAGCCGCCGCGCGCGTTTTCGGTCGCCGACTGGATGAGGGGCGGGGCCTATCGCGGACTGAAGGCGCGGCTGGCCGCCTTTGAGGCCTTATCGAACGTCGACTTCATGGGCGGGCGCTCGGTGCTTGGCCTGCGCGAGGCGGGCGGCGCGTGGACGCTGACCCTGTCCGGCGCCTCGGGCGTCGAAGAGGTTTCGGCGCGCCGGGTGCTGATCGCCGGCGGCTGCTACGATCTTGCCGCGCCCATCCCCGGCTGGACCCTGCCGGGCGTCATGAGCGCGGGCGGTACGCAGGCCTTCATCAAGAGTCAGCAACTGGTCCCCGGCAAACGTCTGGCCTTCGCGGGCAGCCACCCGCTGCAACTGCTTGTGGCGGAGCAGGCTCTGGAGGCGGGCGGCGAGGTGGCCGTGGTCGCCTTCATCCAACCCTTCTCGACGCTCGTGCGGCGCGCCCTCGCCCGACCCTGGACGGCCCTGACGCATTGGCCCGTTCTGCTCTCGGCGCTCGGCAGCGCCTGGCGCCTTCTCAGGGCGGGCGTCCCCCTGCGTTTCGGCCGAGCGGCGCTGAGCGTGGAGGGGCAGGGCAGGGTCGCCGCCCTGCGTCTGAGCGAGACGGAGCGGTTCGACTGCGATGCGGCCGCCCTCTGTTTCGGCTTCATGCCCCAGGCGGACCTTCCGCGCGCGGCGGGCCTGCAGGTGACGCCCGCCAGACCCGGGGGCTGGAAGATGAGCCACGACGAATGGATGCGGGCCTCGCGCCGGGGCGCCTATGTCGCGGGCGAGACCACAGGCGTGAAGGGCGCCGAAGCGGCGTCGGCCGAAGGCGCTCTGGCCGGTCTGGCGGTCGCCCTGGACGAGGGCCTTATCGATCAGGATGAAGCGCGTCGTCGCGCCCGGCCCTGGCGCAAGGCGCGCGAGGCGGCGATGCGGTTTTCGGCCCTGCTCGAGGCCGTCGCCGACCCGGGGCCGTTCAGCGCCCGCCTGCCTGATGCGGACACGATCATCTGCCGCTGCGAGGATGTGGTTCTGGGCGATCTGCAGGCCGCGCTGGCGCGCTGCGACGAGGTCGGTTCCGTCAAGCTGGCGACCCGATGCGGCATGGGCGCGTGCCAGGGCCGAAACTGCGAGCATAGCCTTTTGAGCCTGGCCGGAGAGCCGCATTCCGAACGCTCAGCGTTCACGGCGCGCTTTCCTGCAAGGCCTGTCAGAGTCGGCGATCTCGCCGCTCGTTGATTGCGTTCAACGCAACGATTTTTCCAAAAGCAGTCATTGTTTGCGGCGGCAGAACGCCACAAAACTGTCTTCATCAAAAGTCGGAACACGTTGCAATGGAGGGGAGCGTGGCCGGAAATACTCGCGATGAGGGGAGGCCCTTGTTCACGGTGGACCATGTGTCCAGGACCGTGCCTGACCTCGATCAGGCGCTGGCGTTCTACTGCGGCGTTCTGGGGGCGGACGAGCTTTACCGCATGGGTCCGATGGACGCGGCCGAGATGCCGACGGGCCCGGATGGGCGCGACTGGATGGAGGCCCACGTGGGCGTCCGGGGCGCGCGTCTGACCCTGGCGATGATCGCCTTTACGGGCGGCGCCCGCGTCCAGCTGGTGCAATACGACAGCCCGGATGGGCGACGGATGGAGCCGCCGCTCAACTGCGACATCGGCGGGCATCACATCGCATTCCGGGTCGATGACGTTCCCGCCGCCGCCGCTTGGCTGGAGGAGCGGGGCTGCAAGCCGCTGGACCCCATCGAGATCGACGCCGGGCCGCTGGCGGGCAAGACCAACCTCTACATCCAGGATCCTTTCGGGCTGCAGCTCGAACTCGTCGACTAGCCGGGAGGGCGACATGGCGACCACGAAAATCAATCCATCAGAGCTCTACGACAGCACGCCTTTCGGCTTCTCTCATGCGGCCGTTCAGGACGGGGGCAGGGTGTTGCATCTCGCCGGCCAGGTCGCCTGGGACGCCGATTGCAATGTCGTGGGCGTCGGCGACTTCGCCGCCCAGGTCGACAAGGCGCTCGCCAACATCGCGGCGGTGCTCGCACATTCCGGTCTGTGTCCGTCGGATGTCGTGCGGCTGCGGACCTACATCGTCGATAACGACATGGAGCGCCTCGGCGCCGTGGTCGGCGCCCTGAAGCGCTTTTACGGCGACGAGACGCCGGCGCCCAACACGGTGGTCGGGGTGCAGTCCCTGGCCCTGCCGGACTTCCTCGTCGAGATCGAGGCCATCGCCCAGTTCCGCGATTAAGGCCGCGTCCGCGCGCGCCTGATCGCTCATTCCTTCACGCTAAATTCCCTTGGAGTTCCTTCGTTGACTTCTCCCAACACGCGTCAGTGTTTGCTGACATCCACTGTTATCGGCGGTGTCGCCGCCCTGACGGCCTTCGCCGCCCAGCCTGCCGCCGCCATGGTTCAGGACGAACCCACCTCGGTCAGCGAGATCGTCGTCACGGGTTCGCGGATTGTCCGCAAGGACTATAATTCGACCAGCCCCATCGTAACTGTCGGCCAGGAAGACCTGCAGGCGACGGGATCGGTGACGGTCGAAAGCCTGATGAACGACATGCCGCAGTTCATGCCCGGCAACAGCCACGGCTCGGTCAACCCGGGCAATGGCGGTCAGGCGAACCTGAACCTGCGCGGTCTGGGCAGCAACCGGACCCTCGTTCTGATGAACGGTCGCCGTATCGTGCCGTCGAACGCGGACGGCACGGTCGACGTCAACCTGATCCCGGCGGCCCTGATCAAGAACGTCGAAGTCATCTCGGGCGGCGCCTCGGCCACCTATGGCTCGGACGCCCTGGCCGGCGTGGCCAACTTCACCCTGAACGACAGCTTCTCCGGCGTTCAGATCGACGCCCAGTACGGTCAGACGGAACGCGGCGACGGCACGACCGAGAGCTTCACCATCACGATGGGCGGCAACCTGGACGACGGTCGCGGCAATGCGGTGCTGTCGATCGGCCGTTCGACCCGTTCGGCGATCATGAGCAATGCGCGCGGCTTCTCGCGTGTTTCGGGCCGCAACAGCGTCTCGCCGCTGGGCGTCACGACCTTCGACTCGACCAACCTGCCGAGCCAGGCCTTCATCAACAGCTATCTGAACTGCGCCAGCTGCGTCACTCCGACCGGCGAGTTCGGCTACAACACCGACGGTTCGCTGTTCAGCCACGTCGGCGCCTACAACTTCAAGAGCCCCGGCGGCGCCGAATGGGACGCCTATCACCAGCCGGGCGTGGCCTGGGCCTACAATACCGGCGCGACCGGCATGCTCAGCATTCCGCTGGAGCGCTGGAACGCCTTCTCGGCGGTCCGCTATGATCTGACGGACTCGGTCGAGCTGTACGGCAACGTCCTGTACACCCAGTACAGCTCGGACGTGATCCTGGCGCCGACGCCGATGCCGGGGCCGTCGCCGACGTACGGTTTCCGCGTGCCGACGACCAACCCGTTCATCTCGCCCGACCTGCGCGCCTTCCTGGACGCGCGTCCGAATCCGACGGCCTCCTTCGGTCTGAACAAGCGCTTCAACGCCATCGGCGGCCGCCTGGCCGAGGACAGCACCACGGTCTATCAGGTGACGACCGGCGTGCGCGGCGCTCTGCCGTTCGGCGACTGGCGCTATGATGTCAGCGCCCAGTACGGCCGCGTCGACAACCAGACGCAGCAGTCGGGCAACGTCTCGCGTTCCGCCGTTCAGCGTCTGCTGGATGATCCGGCCGGCGGCGCCAATCTGTGCGAAGGCGGCTTCAACCCCTTCGGCCTGACGCAACTGTCGCAGAGCTGCATCAACTACATCAACCGCAACAGCAAGAACGCGACCCTCAGCGAGCAGAGCGTCGTCGAGGCGACCATGCAGGGCGGTCTGTTCCAACTGCCGGCCGGCGAAGTCCGCGTCGCCCTGGGCGCTCAGTATCGCGAAGACACCTTCGCCTTCCGTCCGGACGCCGGCCTGTCGCAGAGCAATCCGATCGTCGACCACCTGGGCGCGGACGGCCTGCCTGACGGCGGCAAGATCGGCGGCGTGGAAGTCGCCGGCTTCAACCCGGTTCAGCCCCTGACCGGCTCGACCAACTCGACCGAAGTCTTCATCGAAGCCCTGATCCCGGTCCTGGCCGATCAGCCGTTCGTCCAGTCGCTGGATCTGAACCTGGGCTACCGCTACGCCGATTACAGCACTGTCGGCGGGGTTTCGGCCTATAAGGCGGACATCGACTGGGCCGTTGTCGATGGTCTACGTGTTCGCGGCGGCGTCCAGCGCGCCGTGCGTGCGCCCTCCATCGGCGAACTGTTCGGCAACCGCGACATCAGCTCGCCGCAGATCGGCAGCCCGGTGAACGCCGCAGGCCAGGCCGTTTATGGCGGCGACCCGTGCGACATCCGCGGCGCCTACCGCAAGGGACCCGATGGGGCCAAGGTCCGCGACCTCTGCATCGCCCAGGGCCTGTCGGCGGCCGCTGTCGACAGCTATGTCTTCAACAGCACTCAGATTCAGGGCTTCGTCGGCGGCAACCGCAACCTGAAGGAAGAGACGGCGGACACCTGGACGCTGGGCTTCGTCTATCGTCCGCAACTGGAAAACCCGCTGTTCTCGCGCCTGTCGACCTCGCTCGACTACTACAGCATTGAGATCACCGACGTGGTCGGCACCATCACGGCGGCGAACCAGCTTCAGGGCTGCTTCAACGCCACGGGCGTGACCAACACCAGCTATGACGCCAACAACGGCTACTGCCAGCTGTTCCGCCGCGACGCCATGACGGGCAATGTGGTGGACAGCCTGGGCTTGCAGCAGAACCTGGCCACGCTGAAGACCTCTGGCGTCGACCTTCAGGTCGACTGGGGCTTCGACCTGATGGACGCCGGCATGCCCGACTGGGGCGTCCTGAACCTGAACTTCGTGGTCGGCTGGATGGATAGCTGGCAGCGTCAGGATGCTGCGGGCGGTCCGTTCAACGAGCGCGCAGGCACCATCGACTCCACCAACGGCTTCACCTTCCCGGAATGGAAGTTCCTGACCTCGGTCAACTATTCCAAGGGGCCTTATGGCGTGGGCGCTCGCTGGCGGCGGGTCGGCGAGGTGGATATCTACCGCACCGATAACAAGCTGGACGCGATCAACTACTTCGATCTGCTGGGCACCTGGGAAGTGAGCGACCGCGTCGTCCTGCGCGCGGGCGTGAACAACCTGACCGACCAGGACCCGCGCACCTGGTCGCCGGGCATCCAGGCCAACACCGATCCCTCGACCTACGACATCCTGGGACGGCGCTACTTCGTGGGTCTGACGGCTAAGTTCTGACCCCGATCAGGCGCGGCGGCGACGGTTCGGCCATCCTCCTGAGGCCGTCGTCGTCGCGCTTTGAATTCTGAGCGGGACGTATGAGTTGAGGGAACCGAGTATGAGAAGACGTGAACTGCTTCTGGGCGTGGCCGGTGCGGCGGCGCTCAGCATCGCCGCCGCATCGCCCGCTGCGGCGGCATGGCGCCAGACGGATGCGCGTGAGCGGTTCGCGGCCCTGGTCAAGGAGAGCCAAAAGGCGGACGACGCCCTGAATCCGCTGCGCCTGGCGCGACGGGGGCAGCGCCCGACCGGCGACGTCTTCATCGACCCTCAGGGCGAGGCCTACGCCCGGCAGTTCGGCGCCCAGAAGCGGGCGGAGCTGAACGCCCTGTCGGCCATCGACCGTGCGTCCCTGCCTGAGGGCGATCAGATCGCCTATGACGTCTTCCGCTATCAAGCGGAAAAGGCGGTCGAAGAGATCGACAGCGGCCTGCATGCGATCCGCAACAAGGCGCCGCTGAACGCCTCGTTCGGCCTGCATGTCGAATTCCCCGACTATATGACCAGCGCCCAGTTCAAGTCGGTTCAGGACTATGAGCTGGGTCTGGCCCAGCTTGAAGGCTTCACCGCCTTCATGAACGACACGGTGAAGCGTCTGGAGCAGGGGATGGCCGAAGGCTATCACCAGCCGAAGATCGTGGTGACCAACGTCCTGGCGCAGGTCGAGGCCTTCCTGGCCCTGCCGGTCGAGGACAATCCCCTCTATGCCCCGGCGACGCGCTTTCCCGACGCGATCGGGGCGGCCGACCGCACGCGACTGGAGACGGCCTATCGCAAGGCGGTCCAGGACGGCGCCTATCCGGCCTATGACCAATGGCGCGTCTTCCTGCGCGAGCGGTATCTGCCGACCGCGACCGACGGCGCGGGCCTGTGGGCAATGAAGGACGGCGCGCGCGTCTATGCGGCGGATCTGGTGCGCCACACCACGACCACCATGAGCGCGGAAGAAATTCACCGTCTCGGCGTGTCGGAAGTGGCGCGTATCCGCGCCGAGATGGAGGAGTCGCGCAAGGCGGCGGGCTTCACCGGCGATCTGCCCGCCTTCTTCGAACACATCCGCACCGAGCCGAGCTTCTACTACACCGAGCCGAAGGACTTGATCGACCACTTCGAGCGGATCGAGGCCAAGGTCTGGCAACGGATGCCTGAACTGTTCTCGCGCCGCCCGCGCGCTGAGTTCGAGGTCCGTCCGCTGCCCGCGCTGGGGGACCAACGCGGCACGGGCTATTATCGCTCGGGCCCGCCGGACGCCTCCGAGCCTGGCGTGCTGTATTTCAACATGGCGATGCTGAACACGCGGCCGATCCCGACGCTGGAGACCCTGGCGCTGCACGAAGGCGTGCCGGGGCACCACTATCAGTCGTCGCTGGTGCAGGAAGACGAAAGCCTGCCGGATCTGCTGCGTTTCCGCCTGGCGCCCGCGACCGCCTATACCGAAGGCTGGGGCCTCTATGCGGAGTCTCTGGGCAAGGACCTGGGCCTGTTCACCGACCCTTATCAGTGGTTCGGCCATCTCGACATGGAGATGCTGCGCGCCGTGCGTCTGGTGGTCGACACCGGCCTTCACGCCCTGCGTTGGGACCGCCAGCAGGCCATCGACTACATGCTGGCCAACACCTCGATGGCGCAGCGCGACGTGGTGGTCGAAATCGACCGCTACATCACCAACGCCGGTCAGGCCTGCGCCTATAAGGTGGGCGAGCTGAAGCTTCAGGAACTGCGCGGCCGGGCGACCCGAAAGCTGGGCGACCGGTTCGACATCCGCCATTTCCACGATCAGGTGCTGGACACCGGCGCCCTGCCGCTGGACGTGCTGGAAGCCAAGATCGACCGCTGGCTGGCCGCCGCCGCCTAAGCGGGCGGGACTGAAGGGGAGCAGGGCATGAACAGACGGCAGATGCTGACGGCGGCGGCTGGGACGGCCGCCCTGGCGGCGGCGCCCGCGGCCGCGGCTTTCGACAGCGCCGACGGTCGGCTGGCGGCGTTGTTGGAACGGCACGCCCGCTCCCTTCAGGCGTTCGACGGAGGCAGCGAGGCGGATCCGCTGGGCGACCGCTCCGTCGCCGGACGCGCCCGTTTCAGGGCTGAGAACACGCAAAGGGTCGCCGAGCTTCAGGGCGTCGATCGCGCGGCCCTGTCGCCCGCAGCCCGCATCGACCGGGATACGGCGGCCTTCGTCTACGGCGTTCTGGACGATCATCTGGCGCGGCCGGGGACGGTGGACCTGGATCTGCGGCCCAGCCCCTATGTCGTCAGTCAGATGAACGGCGCCTACTACTGGTCGCCGCCGCGTATCGGCGCGCGGGCGATCAAGGGTCGAGAGGTCTATCTGGACGGCGTCGCCGCCCTGGCGCGCGGCATCGAACAGGAGAGCGAACGCATCGTCCACGACGCCGCGCAGGGCGTCATTCCGCCGGACTTCATTCTGGCGATGACAGCGGCGCAGGTCAGGGCTCTGCGCGACAGCGCGCCGCAGGCCAACCCCGTCCTGGCCCCGGCGTACCGCGCCGACGAAGCCCTGGGCGAGGAAGGGGCGGTGCTGTTCCGCCAGATCGTCGCCCCCGCGCTGGACCGTCAGGCGCTGGCCCTGGACGCCCTTGTCGGGCGCGCGTCGGACAAGGCGGGGGTCTGGGCGCAGCCGGACGGCGAGGCGCTCTACGCCTCGTCGCTGTACGCCAACATTACGATCCAGCGGGCGCCGGGCGAGTTGCATCGTCAGGGCCTGGAGTGGGTGGCGGCTCTGTCGGCCGAGATCGACGCCGATCTGAAACGACTGGGGATGACAAAGGGCTCGGTCGGCGAACGCATCGCCGCCCTGAACGTCGATCCGCGTTTCCTTCAGCCGAACACCGACGCCGGGCGGGCCGAGGTGCATCGTCAGGCCGAAGCCTATCTGGCGGCGTCGCGGGCGCGGGCGTCGCGGGCCTTTACTCATCTGGTCGATACGCCGGTCGAGGTTCGCCGCATGTCGACGGCCACCGAGGACAGCTCTCCGGTCGCTTTCTACAACGGGCCGTCGGGCGGGGCGCCGGGCGGGGTGCTGCTGAACCTGAAGACGCCCAGCGATCTGCCGTCCTGGCGCCTGCCGACCCTGATCCACCATGAGGGCGTGCCGGGCCACCACTCTCAGGCTGCGGTGCTGGACAAGGTCGGCGGCCTGTCGGCCTTCCGGCGCGCGGCGCGCTTCTCCGCGTGGACCGAAGGCTGGGCCCTCTACGCCGAAGCCATGTCGGACGAGATCGGCGCCTATGAGGCCGACCCCTACGGCCGGATCGGCTATCTGCAGGCGCAGCTCTGGCGCGCCGGTCGCGTGGTGGTCGACACCGGCCTGCACCACGAGCGCTGGGATCGCGAGCAGGCCGTCGCCTATATGGTCGACACCGTCGGCGAACTGCGCGGACCGACCGAGCGCGAAGTGAACCGCTACTGCGTCTACCCCGGGCAGGCCTGCTGCTTCATGGTCGGCAAGCAACAGATCGTCGCCTCTCGCGAGGCGGCGAAACAGGTCATGGGCGGTCGTTTCCGCCTGGGCGACTATAACGATCTTGTACTGCGTTCCGGCCCCTTGCCGATGGAAGTCCTGGACGCCCTTGTTCAGCAATGGAGCGCCGCCTGATGCGTCGTCGTGATCTCCTGGTCGGCGCTGCGGCGCTCGGCATGGCTTCTCCTCTGGCGGCCTGCGCTACGGGCGCCGCTTCGACCGTTTCGCCCGGCGCGGCGATGGGCGCGGCGATGGGCGGGGGGGCCGACGACGCCCGTCTGGCCGCCATGCTCGAACGCCACGCCCAGGCCCTGCGCGCCGAGGAGGGAGGCGGCGACCGTCTGGCCGATTATTCGCTGGCGGCCCGCGCTCGCCACGGACAGGCGACGGCCCAGCGACTGGCGGAACTGGGCGCGGTGAACCGCGCGGCGCTCTCGGCCGCTGCAGCTCTGGACTATGACACGGCCCGCTTCGTCTATGAGGCGATGGCTGACCAGTACGGCCGTTACGGCTTCTCGGACATCAATCTGCGGCCCAGCCCCTATGTGGTCAGCCAGATGAACGGCGCCTACTACTGGCTGCCGGACGGCATCGGCGGTCGCTCGCCGATGAAGAACACGGCCGACGCCGACCCCTATCTCGACAAGCTGAACCAGTTCGCCGTCGCCCTGGATCAGGAGACCGAACAGATCGGCCACGACGCGGGACTCGGCGTCATCCCGCCCGACTTCATTCTCGCCAAGACCCTGGCCCAGATCGCAGCTTTGCGGGATGCCTCGCCGACGGGCAATGCGCTGACGGCGCCCGCGCTGGAGCGTGCGCACGAAGCTGGAATCGCCAGTTTGGACACGCGCGCGGCGGCGATCTTCGTCGAGCGGATCCGGCCCGCGCTACAGCGCCAGAGCGAAGCCCTGGCCGCCTTGCAGCCCCGCGCCGACGCCCGCGCCGGCGTCTGGGCCAAGCCGGACGGCGAGGCCTATTACGCCTCTGCGCTTCATTCCAACACCACCGCCAGCTACGCGCCGGGCGAACTGCATCAGCTGGGCCTGTCATGGGTCGCCGAACTCTCGGCCGAAATCGATCGGCTGCTGAGAGCCGAGGGTCTGACGCAAGGGGAAGTCGGCGCGCGCATGGCCGCTCTGGATCGTGATCCGCGCTTCCTCAAGCCGGATACGGAAGCCGGGCGTCAGGAAATCATCGATTACGCCAACCAGCGGCTGAACCGCGTCAAGGGCCTGCTGTCGCGCGGGTTCACCGTGACCCCGGATCGGCCCGTCGAGGTGCGCCGCGTCTCGCCCGCCATCCAGAACGGCGCGCCCGGCGGGTTCTACAGCGCCAGCAGCGATCCCGCCCAGCCGTCGATCATCTACATCAACCTGCGCTCGGTCGAGGAAAACGCCCTGTGGCGCATTCCGACCCTGCTGCACCACGAAGGCGTGCCGGGGCACCATTTCCAGGACAGCGTCCTTCGGGAGGCGGGCGAGCTGTCGCTGTTCCGGCGGACGGTCCGTTTCTCGGCCTGGACGGAAGGCTGGGCGCTTTACGCCGAGCAGTTGGCCGACGAAATCGGCGCCTATGAGGGCGACCCGGTCGGCCGGATCGGCTATCTGCAAGGGCAGCTTTTCCGGGCCTGCCGCGTGGTCGTCGACACCGGCATCCACCATGCGCGCTGGACGCGGGAGCAGGCGATCGACTGGATGGTGACCCACGCGGGCGAGCATCGCGACGCCGCTGAGCGCGAGATCGACCGCTACTGCGTCTATCCGGGCCAGGCCTGCAGCTTCATGGTCGGCAAACAGCAGATCGCCGCCTCGCGTGAGGAGGCAAGGCGCCGCCTTGGGGCGCGCTTCGACCTGCGCCGGTACAATGATTTCGTCCTGGCCTCCGGGCCCCTGCCCATGGATGTTCTGGCCGCAGCGGTGCGCTTGACCTAGCCTCTCCTGGTTCGGTTCAGGCGTGTTGGTCTTTGCACATCGATGCTGTTCTCGTTGCCGGCAGCTTGACCGGGGGGGGCGCTGGCGACGGAGCGTGCGCGCTCGGTAGAGGCTGGCGCACTCGCCGCGTGACGTGAATTCTCAACATTGCCCGAACGGTAGCGCGCGGCGCGCCGGGCCCCTTCCTAATGACGCCGTCACGTTCGCCTATGCAGGCATCGCTCATGGGCCTGTCAGGCAACGGTTTCGCCTTGGGCGGGTTAGTTTTTCATGCGCGGCGAACTGAAGACCTATCAGGCCAAGCGGCGGTTCGAGCAGACGCCCGAACCGAAGGGCGCTCAACGCGCAGGCGAAAAGGACGCGCGGCGTTTCGTGATCCAGCGCCATGCGGCCACGAGGCTCCACTACGACTTCCGCATCGAGGCGGATGGGGTGCTGAAGTCCTGGGCGGTGACCAAGGCCCCGTCGCGTGATCCGGCGATCAAACGCCTGGCGGTCGAGGTCGAGGACCATCCGCTAGATTACGGCGACTTCGAGGGGACGATTCCGGCGGGCAATTACGGGGCCGGGACGGTGCAACTGTGGGACGTCGGCAGTTGGGAGCCGCAGGAGGCGCACCTGGAGGCGGCCTGGGCGCGCGGCCAGATCAAGATGATCTTGCACGGCGAGCGGCTGAAGGGGAAATGGGCGTTGATCCGGCTGAAGAGCGATCGGGGCAAGCCGTCCAAGCGCAACAACTGGCTGCTCCTGAAGGAGAAGGATGAACATGCCGTCGCCGGCGAAGGCGACGCCCTGGCGCAGATCGACGCGTCGGTGACGACCGGGCGCTCGCTGGCCCAGATCGCCGAGGGCGACGCGCAATGGACGTCGTCCAAGCCGACCCGCCGCAAGGCGCCGCCCAAGCCTGCGCCGTCCAAGGCGACGTCCAAGGCGAAGCGGCCCCCCGCCTTCGTCCCGATCCAGCTTTGCAAGACTGTCGATCATCCGCCCTCTGCGGCGGGCTGGGCGCATGAGATCAAGTTCGACGGCTATCGGCTGCAGATCGGTATCGGCGGCGGTCAGGCGGTGCTGAGAACCCGCAAGGGTCTGGACTGGAGCGACCGGTTTCCCGAGTTGGCGACGGATGCGGCGGGCTGGCCCGATGCGGTGATCGACGGCGAGCTGTGCGCGCTCGACGATGATCACATGCCGGACTTCAGCGCGCTTCAGGCGGCGATATCCGAGGGAGAGACGGACCGGCTCGTCTACTTCGCCTTCGACCTGTTGTTCGAGGGGGCGGAGGATCTGCGCAAGCTGCCCCTGTCGCACCGCAAGGCGCGGCTGCAGGCCTACATCGACCGGCTGGGCGCGAAGAAGGCCGCGCGTCTTCGCTATGTCGAGCATTTCGCCTCGACGGGGCAGGCGGTGCTGGAAAGCGCCTGCCGGATGCATCTGGAAGGCGTGATCTCCAAGAAGCTGGATGCGCCCTATCACGCGGGCCGGTCGTCAAGCTGGGTGAAGTCCAAATGCCGGGGCCGCGATGAGGTCGTCATCGGCGGCTGGTCGTCCGAAGGCGGCAGCCGGTTCCGCTCGCTGCTGGTCGGGGTGCGCGAGAAGGGCGGCATGAAATACCTCGGCCGGGTCGGCACGGGTTTCGGCGAGACGGCGACGCGGCTGCTCATGCCCGCACTGAAGGCCGAGGCGGCGGACAAGAGCCCCTTCGTCGGTCCCGGCGCGCCCAAGGGGGGAAAGGACATCCACTGGGTGAAGCCAAGGCTGGTCGCCGAGATCGAACACGGCGGCTACACTGAATCCGGCGCCTTACGGCACGCGGCGTTCAAGGGGCTGCGCGACGACAAGACGGCCGAGGACGTCACGGACGCGCCGCAAGCGCCGGCCGCGCCGCAGGTCCCGCGAAAGAACGGCAAGGTCTCGGTGGCGGGCGTGGCCATCTCCAGCCCCGACAAGGTGCTGTGGCCGGGCTCGGACGGTCGACCGCCCATCACCAAGGCCGACCTGGCGCGCTATTACGAGGCGGCGGCCGAGCGGCTTCTGGCTCATGTGGCGGACCGGCCCGTCTCGATCATCCGCGCCCCCGACGGCATAGAGGGCGAGACCTTCTTCCAGCGTCACGCCATGGCCGGGTCCAACCCCCGGCTGAAGCTGATCGACGTCAAGGCGCGCACCCCCTATGTCGCTGTGGTTGATGTCGGCGGTCTGGCGGCGGTGGCCCAGTCCGGTGGACTGGAACTGCACCCTTGGGGCTGCAAACCCGGCGATCCGGAAACGCCCGATCAGATCACTTTCGATCTGGACCCCGACGAGGGACTGGACTTCGACGACGTGATCGCCGCCGCTCTGGTGGTCAGAGCCAAGCTGGAGGCGCTGGGGCTCAACCCCTTCGTCAAGACGACGGGCGGCAAGGGGCTGCACCTCGTCGTGCCGATCCGCGCCGACGGACGCTCGCGCGTCACCTGGGATCAGAACAAGGGCTTCGCCAAGGCCGTTTCCGAGGCGATCAAGGCCGAGGCGCCGGACCGTTTCACCACGACCCTGGCCAAGAAGGCGCGGGGCGGAAAGATCTTCATCGACTATCTGCGCAACGGCCGGATGGCGACCGCCGTGGCGCCCTGGTCGCCCCGCGCCCGGCCAGGCGCGGGGATCGCTTTTCCGCTGTCGTGGGATCAGGTGACGCCGGGGCTGAACCCGGCCGACTACAATCTGTGGGTCTGGCCCGAACTGCTGCAACGACCCGACGCCTGGTCGGGCTTCCGCGACAGCGCCGTCAGCCTGAGACCCGCCCTGCGCAAGATGGGCGTGGACTGACCGTCAGGCGGTCTTCTTGCGCGGCGCCGACTTGGAGGTCGATTTGGAGGCGGGCTTCTTGGCCGCCGGCTTGCGAGCGCCGCCGGCCGAGCCTTTCAGGCTGTTCTTCAGCGCCGCCATCAGGTCGATGACGTTGGTGTCGTCCGGCTCGGCCACGTCGACCAGACCCTTGCCGCCCTTGGTCTTGGCCTTGATCATCTCGCGCAGGGCGTCGTCGTAGCGATCCTTGAAGGCGGTCGGGTCGAAGTCGGCTTCCTTCTGGGCGATGATGCGGGCGGCGATCTCGACCATGTCCGCGTCGGCCTTCACCTTGGGAATGTCGTCGAAATAGTCGTCGGCGTCACGCACCTCGTCATGGGCGCGCAGGGTGTAGGCCACCAGGCCCTTGCCGCGCACCTCCAGCGCCAGCTGGCGCTCCTTGCCGCGCAGCACCAACTGGCCCAGCGCCACCTTGCCCTGCTTCTGCATGGCGTCGCGGATCACGGCGAAGGCTTCGACGCCCGCGCCCTTTTCCGGGACGACGAAGAAGGGGTCGTCCCAGTAGAGGCGGTCGATGTCGGACTCGTCGACGAACTTGTCGATGGAAATGGTCTTGGTGCTGTCGAGCCGCACCTTGTCGAAGTCAGCGTCGTCGAACAGGACGTATTCGTCCTTGGACACCTCATAGCCGCGGACCAGATGGCTGCGTTCCACCGGCCCCGCGTCGGGATCGGTCGGCACCATGCGGATGCGGTTGTGGGTGTCGGGGTTGATCAGGTGGAAGCGCACGTCGGAGGCGCTGCTAGTCGCGGTGTAGAGCGCCACCGGGCAGGTGACGAGCGACAGCTTCAGATGTCCTTGCCAGGTCGGGCGAGCAGCCATGTGATCCTCCATCGGCAAAAGGAATGCGCGGCGAGACGTTCCGTTCGCTTCCAGTCAAGCATCAACGCTGCGTCGCGGTAGGGGCGAGCAGCGCGAACCGCTTCCATGCGACCCTCCGCCAGCCCGCAGTCGCCTCGAGTGAGGCGAGGGCGCGATCCGCGCGGGAGCCGAAACCGGACGGCGGCGTTGCATGGTCATGACGACGATCCAGGACGCCGCCAGGGCCGAAGACAGCGCCTACCTCCGCGATCTGGGCCGAGCCTTCGGCGGCGCCCTGCTGTTCAGCCTGCCGCTGCTTATGACGATGGAGATGTGGGCGCTCGGTTTCTCTGCGGAACCGGAGCGGCGTCTCGTCTTTCTGCTGGCGGCCCTGCCAGTGCTGTTCGGGCTGGCGCACTATGCCGGGTTTTCGGCGCGCCGCGGTCTGGTCAACACTGCGCTGGACACCCTGGTGGCACTGGCGGTGGGCTTCGTCACCGCCGCTGCGCTTCTGATGATCTTCAATGTGCTGGATTTCAGTTCACCGGCGTCCGCCGTAGGGCAGATGTCCCTGCAGGCGGCGCCCGCCGCCTTGGGCGCTCTGGCGGCGCGACGCCAGCTGTCGGGCGATCCGGACGAGGGCGATGAGGATGAGGCATCCTATCCGGGCGAACTGTTCCTGATGCTGGTCGGCGCCCTCTACTTCGCCCTGAACCTGGCCCCGACCGAGGAGATGCGGCTGATCGCCTATATGGCGTCGCCGCTGGGCGCCCTGGGCGTGCTCGTTCTCTCGGTGGTCCTGCTGCACCTGATCGTCTTCGAAGCGGGTTTCGCCGGACAGGAACAGGCGGAGACGCCGATCCGGGCGTTCTTCGACTTCACCCTTCCCGGCTACGCCCTGTGCCTGCTGGCCAGCCTCGCCATGCTGTGGGTGTTCGGAGGAGCGGACGGCCATGGCCTTCAGGCCCTTATGGCCAATGTCATCATCCTCGCTTTTCCGGCGGCGATCGGCGCTGCGGCAGCGCGGCTTCTGGTGTAGCCGTGACCGACAAGAAGAAGCAGAAGACAGGAAGAAGGGGCGTGTCGCGGCTGCAGCGCGCCTGCGCCTTGGCTGGATTTCTGATCACGCTCGCCGCAGCGGCTGTATTGGCGCGAGCGGCCTTCACCGTTCCGGCGCCGGCGACGCTGACGATCAGAAGCGAGGCGGTGCGACCTTCGTCCGGCGGGTGGGTGGTCGACGTCGTTGTCGCCAATCACGGCGACCTGGCCGCAGCCGCCGTGGACATCGAGGGCCGGGTCGGCGACGAACGGTCCGGCGCCTCGCTCGACTATGTGCCGGGGCGGGGAGAGAAGAAGGCGAGCCTGGTCTTCTCGCAGACGGACAAGCCCGATCCGGCCCTACGCGTGCTGGGCTGGTCAGAGCCCTGACGCGCCGGCCGGCGTTGTTTGCCGCGCCCGGTCGCCGCCCTCGTCAGTGCGTCGCGCCGCAACGACATGACCCGGCGGTCAGCTTGGGCACATCGAAAATCGAAGCTTTGCCGCGGGTAAACCGCACGCCGCCCATCGCCTGCAGGCTGCGCGCCGCCGCATTGATGCTGGTGCGCTGGACGCCAAGCATGGCCGCCAGCTGGGCCTGATTCAGGCGAAGCGGTGCGCCGTTTCCGCCGAGATGCAGGCGAAGCAGCCATTTCGCCAAGCGTTCCGAGACCCGGTGGGAGGCGTTGCAGGCGGCTTCCTGTTCCAGGAAGGTCAGGCGCTGGACTGCCTGCAGCGCCACGAAACGCGCCAGCCAGTCATAACCCAGCGCCTCGCGGGCGGCTGTGGCGGGAACGCGGAACACCCGCACGTCCAGCACCGGTCGCACCTGGGCTGCGCTGCCGCTGAAGCCGAGGGCGTGCTCCCAGCCGTAGACGGCGCCGGATACGACCTGCGCGACGCAAACCTCGCTATCGGCCGGGAAGGCGCCCAGTACGCCCGAGAGCACAAACCAGAGATGGTCTCTGTCCAGGGGCTGAGGCGCATCGCTCCGGAGCTCGATTTCCGTCCCTTCCGCGAGCAGGCGCCGCCGCGTGTCCGGCGGCAAGGCGCGATACACCGGATGATCGCCGATATGCGCGCGCGCACGCCCGTTCAGCGGGATGGATGGGGACGGCGTGGCGGCCGAATCTGCAGGCATGGGCCCTCCTTGGAGGGAGAGCCCTGCCATGAGTGGCGAAGGGACCGCGCTTACATGGGTTAGTCGCCGAAGCTCCGCGTGTCCGCGAGAGCGTCGGCCAGTTTCAGCGGTGCTCCAGGCCTGCCAGGTCCGCTTGAGGCGCGATAATAGGAATCCGCGCACAACGTCCGCAGCTGGCGCCAGGTGGCCTTGCCTTCCAGCTGGAACAACTCAGCTTGGGTATAGCGGTCGGTGATCATAGCCTTGCGGATCTCGCTCGGGATGCGGAAGCGACCGCTGCGCGCCAGCTCAAAAGCCCGCTCGATGACTGGTGTCCTATTCACAATGCAAACTCCCCTGTGGCGCGAACTCAATGCGGCCGGCCGCAGGCGGTTCGATCTGCCGCCTTTGCGGCTTTATGGAACCGGAGGCGACCTAGCTTGGCGGCAACATTCGCCGCGCCGCAGCGTTCCACATCGGCCAAGCGTAAGCGGAGCCATACCATGCCTGACCATAGCCGCCTGTTGGAGAAGAAGCTGGAGCGTCGCGACGACCTCGCCGAGGACGAGCGAGAGGCCTTGCGAAGCGTATTGACCCATGTCGTGGCGAAGCCGGCGGGCTGCGACATCGTCTCACAGGACGCCTTGGTCGAGCATTCCAGCTTGGTCATCAGCGGGTTCTGCGCGAGGTATCGCGACCTGAGCGATGGGCGGCGTCAGTATACGCAGATCAACATTCCCGGAGATTTCATCGACCTGCATGGCTTCGTGCTGAAGCGGGTCGATCACGGCGTCCGCGCGCTGACCGATTGTCTTATCGCAGAGGCCCCTCACAATCGTTTGCGAACCCTGACCGAGCAGCATCCGCATCTGGCGCGACTGTTGTGGCTGGAGACGGTGGTGGACGCCGCCATGCACCGCGAATGGCTGCTGGCGCTGGGCCGTCAGGAGGCGTTGGAACGGGCCGCCCTGCTGGTCTGTGAAATCTACGCCCGCCTTCAGACCGTCGGCCTCGCCCGCGACGGGGCGTTCCATTTTCCGATCATTCAGGCGGAGATCGCAAATCTGCTGGGCATGTCGGCGGTGCATGTGAACCGCACGCTGAAGGTTATGCGTGAGGCGGGGTGGCTGGAATGGACCGGCCCCGAGGTTCGCATCCTCGCCTGGGACCGACTGGCCGAGGCGGCCGAGTTCAATCCCTCCTACCTGCGATTGGAAAAGCTGCCGGTCTGAAGCCGGGTTCGCCCCGCCGACGACGCGGCGGGGCGGTCGGCCGTCAGGCGGCTTGCATGGCCTCCGCGTTGACCGCGGCGTCGGCGATGGCGGTCAGGTCCTCGTCCGTCTGGCTTTCCTCCTGGAGAGTCTCGTCCAGCAGTTTGACGGCGTCCTTCAACCCCAGCACCTGCGCCCACCGCTTCAGCGTGCCGTAGCGGGTGATCTCGTAATGCTCCACCGCCTGCGCGGCGGCCAACAGGCCGGCGTCGAGCGCTGCCGTGCCCTTGTAGTCATCGGCGATTTCGTCGCCCTCGGCCAAGATGCCCTCGATGGCGTCGCAGGTCTTGCCGCGGGCGGGCTTGCCGATGATCTCGAACACTTGCTGCAGGCGTTCGATCTGCCCTTCCGTCTGCTCGCGATGTTTCTCGAACGCCGCCTTGAGCTCAGGAGATTGAGCCGCGCGGGCCATCTTGGGCAGAGACTTCAGGATCTTCCGCTCGGCGTAATAGATGTCGCGCAGAGTGTCGTGAAACAGGGTCTGCAGTGTTTTCTCGGCCATGAGTGTCTCCTAAAAATGAGTGGGGATCTTCGAAGCGGCGAATACGTGAGAGTGTTCCGGCGTGTCTGCATTTAGACAGAGCCTCTGCGGACGCTCTGCTTCCGCGACGGGTTTGACGTCAGCCGGCCAAGCTGGACTGCACCTGCTTCGCGCGCTGCAGGTGCGCTTCGATCTTGGGCAGGACGGTGCGGGCGTGTTCAGAAAGCGCCGGGGCGTCCGTCTTGTCCGAAAAACCGCGATGAAGCGTGACAGCTTCCTCGTGGGCGGCGACCTGTTGGTCGATATAGGTCTTGTCGAAATTCGCCGCATCGGCCGAGCGGAGGTTATCGATCAGGCCTTGGCGACGCTGATCCAGTGCGCTTGGCACGGCGGTGTCAGGCGCGGCCTGCGCGGCGGCGGTTTTCAGGGCGGTGGCGGCGGCCGTATGATCCGCCTTGATCATCTTGGCCAATTCCTTGACCTGGGCGTTCTGCGACCGTTCCAGGGCGATGTCGGCGGCCTGGATTTCGTACATGTCGCCCATGGCGGCGTTCGGAACATAGGCGCTGACCATGTTGGCGCCCATGGTGGCGGCTGAGGTCTGACCCACCGGTTCGGAAACGGCGTCCTGAACCTTGTCGACGGCGTCAGAGCCCTGTTGCTGGTTGCAGGCCGCCAGGGTGAGAGCGGCGGCCGAAACGGCCACGACGGCGACGGCTTGTTTGATCATAAGTGTCCTCCTTGCGATGGATCAGGATTTAACGGCCATCCCCGGGGAACCGGGGGCCAGCTCTTCGGCCTGAGTTCTGGGCGGCGGACCATCGGCCTGCTGCAGCCCATCGTCAGGCACGTCTCGAATGGACAGAATGGCTTCGTGCGCCCGCATCAGGGGCGCGGCGGCGTCGGCGGCCTGTGCGTCCGTGGGCGAGGCCACCCGCAGGGTCCGCTGGGGTCCGCTGTCGCTGCCGACGACGACTTCATAGAAGCGCATGACGGCCTCCCATGACGGCGGCGGCGGGCAGGCGAGTGCGAAGTCGGTTCATTCTTTCCTCCCTGTGACAGAACGTTAAGCGGCGAGGCGCGGGGCTGTTCCAAACGGTCAAGCTCGCAACCGCCGTCACATGGCGCGCTCCAGGGGCGCCTCCGTACCCGTCATGCGCGGATCTGGAACCTTGGTCTGAGTGCGAAGAAAGCCGGTGGCGGCTGTAGCCAGATACACGACGATCAACAGCGCCAGGACGGCGCCTATAACCATCAGCAAGCGGCGCGGCTGTCGCAGGATCTGAGGCTTTTCCTTGTTCGCGAGGGGCAAGAGGGGACTCCTTTCGTCGCGAAGAGAAAGGAAAAGACGCGCCCCCTGTTCCGTATGGCGCCGGTCGCTTCTGGATTTTCGGGCGCTACGGATAAGAGTCGTCGTCACGCTGGCGAGTTGAACTGGGCGGGGAACGCTCGCCGCGGGTGCGACTTAGGTTGGCACGCCTTCAGTCGTTAAGAGGAGCCGCAATGTCCGACCGCCTGACCATGCAGGACCCCCGTCATCAGTATCCGCGCCCGCCGTTTCCGCGTCAGCCCCAGTCTGCGCCAGGCCTGGTCGCCAGTATGGAGCCCAAGCCGGATCACGGGGAGAAAAGCTATCAAGGCCACGGGCGGCTGAAAGGGCGACGCGCCCTGATCACCGGCGCGGATTCCGGGATCGGGCGCGCAGTCGCCATCGCTTACGCCCGTGAGGGCGCCGACGTGGCGATCTCCTATCTGCCTTCGGAAGAAGCCGACGCGCGGGAGGTGATCGCCCTGATCGAGGCGGAAGGCGTCAAGGCGCTGGCTCTGCCCGGGGACGTACGCGACGAGGCGTGGAACGCCACCATGGTCGCGCGCACGCTGGACGCTTTCGGAGGCTTGGACATCTTGGTCGTTAACGCGGGCCGACAGCAGTTCCGCGAGAATGTCGAAGAGGTGTCGACCGATGATTTCGACGCGACCATGAAGACCAACCTCTACGCTTTGCACTGGCTGTGTCAGGCGGCGGCGCCCCATCTGCCTCCGGGCGCGGCGGTCATCACCACGGCTTCGATCCAGGCCTATGAGCCGTCGGACATCCTGCTGGACTACGCCACCACCAAGGGCGGGATCGTCACCTACACCAAGGCCCTGGCCAAGCAGTTGATCGAGAAGGGGGTGCGGGTGAACGCCGTGGCGCCGGGGCCCTTCTGGACGGTTCTGCAGCCCAGCGGCGGCCAGCCCCAGGAGAAGGTGGAGAAATTCGGCGCCCACAGCGCCTTCGGTCGCCCAGGCCAGCCGGTCGAGATCGCGCCCGTCTATGTGCTGCTGGCCTCGCAGGAAGCCAGCTTCGTCACAGGCGAGGTCTGGGGCGTGACCGGCGGGGCCGGGATCGCCTGAGCCTTCAGACCTCGAACACGCGATACGGGGTATCGCCCAGCGTCCGCAGCACGGGCAGGGCGACGTTGTAGACCGGGACGCCGCGCGCCGTGCGGCCTTCCGGGGCCCCACGATGAGCGTGGCCGTGCAGCACCAGCTTGACGTTCTCATAGCGGTCGACGACCTCGGCCAGGCGCGACGAGCCTAGGAAGGCGTGAATCTCGGGCGGCTCGCCGATCACCGTATCCACGACCGGGGCGTAGTGGAGCAGCACGACGCTCCGCTCGGTGCGTAGGGTGCGGATCGAATTCTCGATGAGGTTGGCGTCTTCCACCGCCTCATTGACGAAGGTCTTGACCGAGGCCTCGCCGAAGGAGCTGAGCATGTAGCGGCCGAAACCGCCGACGAAGCCCTTGCCCCCGGCGAAGCCGACGCCGTCGATCTCATAGGCTTCGCCGGTCAGCATCTTGACCCCTGCGTCGGTCAGCATGCGGCTGACTTCCAGCGGCTGGCCGCACTCATGCTCGTGATTGCCCAGGACGCCGACCATGGGGATGCGGCAGGCGCGCAGGTCTTCCAGAAGGTTCTCAACCTCGACCGTCTTGCCGAAGTTGACCAAGTCGCCGCACAGGCACAGCACGTCTGCGTCCTCATGCACCCGGTCGAACAGGTCGCGATAGGCGCGATGCGAGGTTTCGCCGACGTGCAGGTCGGCCACGGCGGCGACGCGCAGCTTCTTCTTCGGCCCGGACTCCATGCCCGGCTGGGGCGTCTGACCCTCGACGGGAGGCGCTGCTTCAGACGTGTCAGGCGACGGGGTCATGGCGCTCCTCAAGGCCCTTGCCCACCACGTCGCCGAAGCCCCATTCGGAGATGTCGGCGATATAGTCGCGCGGGCTGAACAGACGCCCGCGACACACCTTGACGCGCGGCGGCGGCAGATCGACCTGGGCCTGCAGGCGGCCGATCAGTTCGGTCATCAGCCAGGCGGGCACCAGACCGCGCTCGGTCGGATAGGCGAAGCGGAAGTTGAGCAGGTGCGCCATCAGCACCTCCCAATAAAGGTCCATCTGATCCAGCAGCGACTTCCAGTCGATGGCCTCGGCCTGCTTCAGGATGACGTGGTTCACGTCCGCGCCGTCGTAGCGATAGCGGTCCTGGATAAAGGCCTTGGACAGGATCAGGGCGGTCGGCGGGGTGATCGTCACCTCATGCCCGTAGACGGTGATGCGGTCCGGTCCGAACCAGCTGTCGGACACGGCGATGGTGCCGTTCGACATGGCGAAGATGACGTCGAAGAAGTGCTTGTCATCCTTCCAGACCTTGGCGATCCAGCGTTCGTCCTCCACGTCGGTGCGATAGCCGCGCGCCTGGAAGAAGGCGAGGATTCGAGGGTAATCGCCAGGCTTGCAGAAGACATCGAGATCCTTAGTCGGCCGACGGATTCCCGTATAGGCGGTAACCGCATAGGTGCCCGACAGAAGGAAGGGCACGCCGGATTCCTTCAGCAGGCGCAAGGCCTCCTCGTAGAAGGCCTGGGCTTCGGGCGGTGGTTCAAAGGCCGGGTCGGCGATCGTGTCGGACATGGGATGCGGTTCCTAAACAGGGCAAGGGAACGGCGCATCGCCAAGCCGGGTTCCGCCCGGCGCTTGCGGGGACTGCGCGGTCGCTGACAAGCGCCCCGGCCTGGGCTCGTTGGTCTTCATTTGCGCGGGCAGGACGCCTGGCGACCCGGTTGGCCCGGGACGCCGGTGCTCGAACTTCCACAGGTTGGGTTTCGATGTTCCGGCGACCGAAACGAAGTCATCTGGGCGGGAACCTGGCGGAGATTTAGGCTTTGCCAGTGCATGGCTTCCGGCATCATCTATGGGCGCATTCCAGCCTCTGCGGTGCATCTATGCGTGGACATGCAGCGGATGTTCGCAGAGGAAACAGCCTGGCGGACGCCCTGGATGCCCCGCGTGCTGCCGGTCGTCGTGCGCCTGTGCGAGCGCCGGGCTGATCGCACGTGCTTCACCCGCTTTATCCCCGCGCGCTCGCCGGGCGATGGGCGGGGAGCCTGGCGGCGATATTGGCGTCGATGGGAGTCGATCACCCTCGACAACCTGGGGGAGGAGGGCGTTGAGCTCTTGCCCGAGCTTCAAACCTTCATTCCGCCCGCCCGTGTCTTAGACAAGGCGCACTACTCGCCTTGGATGGGGACGAATCTGGCGTCAACACTTGCGGCGGGACAGGTGGACACGCTTGTGGTGACGGGGGCCGAGACGGATATGTGCGTCCTTGCAGCCGTACTGGGCGCCGTGGATCTGGGCTTTCGCGTGATCGTGGTCTCCGACGCGGTGTGCAGCTCGTCAGATCAGGCGCACGAAGCTCTGCTCAATCTCTACCATGACCGTTTCAGCCAGCAGATCGAAACGGCGGAATGCGATGAGGTGCTGGACGCCTGGACCTAGCCGCCTTTCCGCCTATCCCGGTCGGGATCCCAAATCCAATCGCCGTGCGTGATCGTATATCATCAGCAATGCTGCTGGAGGTCGTCTATGAATATCGCGATTGCCTATCTTTCCACGCTGATCGTGTTCGCCATCATCGACACCGCCTGGTTAGGCAGTATGGGCGACCGGCTCTATCGTCCTTTTATCGGTTCGATGTTGGCCGATAACTTCAGGCTGGCGCCCGCGATCGCCTTCTATGCTCTCTATGCGGCGGGATTGACCCTTTTCGCCGTCTGGCCTGGGCTGGCTGAGGGCGGCTGGAAGAAGGCGCTCTTGTGGGGCGGCCTGTTCGGCCTGTTCGCTTACGGGACTTATGACCTGACGAACCTGGCGACGCTGAAGACCTGGAGCCTGAAACTGTCGTTGATCGACATGGCCTGGGGCGTATGCGTCAGCGCGGGGTCGTCGGCGATCGCGTGCGCCTTCGCTGCGCGACTGTTCCGCATGCTTTAAGGCCTTGGCGGCCGGGGAAAGAAGACGCTGGTGCGGGCGGCGTAGGCCGCGAAGGCCTCGGGGCGCGAGCGACGCATGTGGGCCTCGAGCAAGGGCACGCCCGACACCCGGGTCAGCAGCCAATAGATGTAGGCCGGCCCGCTCAGCGCCAACCACCCCCACGGCCAGCCGCCGCTCAGGTTGAGGGCGAAGATCGGCCAGGCGCACCAGCCGAGCCATTCGAAGAAGTAGTTGGGATGCCGGGACCAGGCCCAGAGGCCGGTGTCGCAGACTTCGCCGCGATTGGCCGGATCGGCCTTGAAGCGGCTCAATTGACGATCAGCCAGACCTTCGCCGCACAGGGCGGCCACGAACACGACGGTCGCAAGGGCGTCCTGGAAATTCAGGCCCGGCGCCGGATTACGGGCGGCGACCAGGATGCTGAGCGCCAGGAGGGCGGCGGCCCCCGCCTGCAGCATCAGGAAGCCGAACATCCGGGGCTGAAAATGCGGCCCCCAATCCTGTCGCAGGCGGGCGTAGCGCGGGTCTTCGTGCGACGAGCGGGCGCGGGCGGCGATGTGCAGGCCTAGACGCAATCCCCAGGCGCCGATCAGACAGGCCGCGAGGGTCTGGCGGGCGGACGGCGCGGCGCTGTCGAGCGGGAAGAGGGCCACCAACACTCCCGCTGCGCCCAGGCCCAGCGACCAGAAGGCGTCCGCCCATCCCCCCTGACCTGTTCGGCGCTGAACCAGCCAAGCGGCCGCCATCACCAGAACCAGGAACAGCGCCGCCCCGGCCCAAAGCGCCAGCAGGGCGCCGATCACAGCCGCACGAAGGGCTGCATCAGGCGGCCCATCCAGCCGTCGAGCTGTATCTGGCCATCCAGAGCCACCACGCAGAGGCAGGGCTCGTCCGAGACCACGCGCGGCCGGTGCAGCACGTCTTCATCAGCTTCTTCCAAATCCCCGACCCCGAACCATTCCTTCTCGGTGGCGTAAGCGCCGGACAGAACGCAGGTCAGCTCGACCCCGCCGTGGGTGTGGCGGGGCGTTTCACGGCCCGGGTCGATTTTCAGCAGGATGACGCGGCAATCGCCGTCGCGCGGCGCATGAACATCGCGCATCCGCATCCCTGGTCCGATCCAGCGCCATGGACCCAGGGCATACCGCCGCAAGGGCTTTGGCAGTTCAGGCATGTCGTTCAGCGGCGGCTGAACCCGGACTTCGCCGGCGTCGGTTTCAATCCGCGCCATGGCTCGGGACAGAGCGCCGTCCGACAGGACCGAGGGGGGCGTCGCTTCCAGAAACTCGCCGCCGACGGACTGCAGCCGGCGGACCCAGGCGTCGTTGGCGGGGCGCAAGGCCAGGTGGGCGGCGACGACCACCGCCTCAGGCGGGCTCAGCGTGCCGGCGGCATAGGCCAGCAGACGCTCTTCGGAAGGGTTGCGGGCGGGGATCACCGGGAGGCCTCCTCGGACGGTTCGAGGAGAGCGCGCAGCTTGATCATGGCGTTGCGGATGCGGGACTTCACCGTGCCCAGCGGCAGGTTCAGCCTTTGCGCGATTTCCGAATGGGGGCTGTCCATGAAAAAGGCCAGGCGCAGGACCTCGACCTGATCGGGCTTCAGCAGCGTTAAGGCCTCGCGCACTCGGCGGGCGTCGTCACTCATGACCAGTATGGCGTCAGGCCGCATTGATTCGTCTTCGTGGGGCTCGATTTCAGGCATGGGCAGGGCGCGAGCGTCGCGTCGCAGCATGTCCAGCCGGCGGTTGCGGGCGATGGTGAAAATCCAAGTCGCGGCGCGCGCCTTGCGGGCGTCGAACAAGTCGGCCTTCCGCCAGACCGTCAGCATGGCGTCCTGGGCGAAGTCTTCGGCCGCCGCCGCGCTGGCGCCGGATTTCATCAGCCAGGCTTTCAGGCGCGGGGCGAAATGTTCAAACAAAAGGGCGAAGGCCTCGCGGTCGCGGCGGAGGGCCACCGCTTCGATCAGCCGTTCGTGCGCAAGCAGATTTTCGGCTCCGTCGCTCATGGCGCCGACGCGCTTTTCAGAGGGTGCGAAAGACGAAGCCTCGACATGCATGGATCCTAATACGCTTTGCGCAAAAGTTTGGATCAATCGTCATCCGTCCGACCGCTCCGCTCGTATCTGTCGCCGAACCTGCATCGCTTTTGATCGTGGGCCGGAGCTCTTATGTCCTTACCGAGTGCTGTCCCTTCTAACGCGCCGCTGAAGGTCGCCGTCGTGGGTTCGGGCGTGGCCGCCTTGTCTTCGGCCTGGCTGCTGTCTCAGAAGCATCTCGTCACCCTCTACGAGAAGGCCGAAAGGCTGGGCGGTCACTCCAATACGGTGACGGCGGGCGCGCTCGGCGCCGAGGTTCCCGTAGATACAGGCTTCATCTGCTTCAACGACGCCACCTATCCCAACCTGATCGCGCTATTCCAACATCTTGGAGTCCAGACCCGCGCTACGGATATGTCTTTCGCCGTGTCGCTGGATCAGGGGCGGTTTGAATACGCGGCGCCGGGATTGTTCGCCCAGCGTCGCAACCTGTTTCGGCCGCGCTTCTGGTCGATGTTGGGCGAAATCCTGCGCTTCTACCGCCAGGCCCCGGTCGATCTGGCCGGGTTGACGGATCCCCGGCTGACCCTCGGCGATTATCTGAAGCGACAGGGCTTCAGCGAAGCTTTCCGTGATGATCACCTGCTGCCGATGGCGGCAGCGATCTGGTCATCCCCGGCGCACACTTTGTTGGACTATCCGGCCGAGGCTTTCATACGCTTCTGCGGCAACCACGGCCTGCTGAAGCTGGTCGGACGGCCGCTTTGGCGCACGGTCGAGGGAGGCAGCCGCGTCTACGTCGAGCGTCTGGCGCGGGCGATCTCCGACATTCGCCTGGACCGCGGCGTGACGGCGGTGCGGCGCACCAGCGAGGGCGTCATCGTCCACGACAGCCAGGGCGGGGCCGAGCGGTTCGACCATGTGGTGATCGGCGCCCATGCGGATCAGGCCCTGGCCATGTTGGCGGACCCGACGGAGCGTGAAACCCAGGTGCTAGGCGCCTTCCGTTACAGCCGCAACCTGACGGTTCTTCATACGGACCAGACCCTGATGCCGCGCCGCCGACGGGCCTGGGCCAGTTGGAACTATATCGGGGCCGACGACGGTCTGTGCGTCACCTACTGGATGAACCGTCTTCAGGGGCTTCAAGGCCAGGACCTGTTCGTCACCTTGAACCCGCCGCGTCCGCCGCGCACGGGCTCCTTGCTGCGCAGCGAACTTTACGAGCACCCGATCTTCACCCCCGAGGCCATCCAGGCTCAGAAGCAGCTGTGGAGCCTGCAAGGGCAGGGCGGCGTGTGGTTCTGCGGCGCCCATTTCGGCGCTGGCTTTCACGAGGACGGCCTACAGTCTGGACTCGCCGTCGCGGAGCAGTTGGGCGGCGTTCGCAGGCCCTGGGCTGTCGAGAACGAGAGCGGACGCATCCATCTGCCCATGTCCGCGCCCAGCGTGCTTGAGGCGACGGCGTGACCTATGGTTCGGCCCTTTATCGCGGAGTTGTCGCCCACAGGCGGCTTCGGCCGCGCGAGCATCGGCTGAACTACCGCGTGTTCTGGCTGCTGCTGGACCTGGCTGAGATCGACGCCCTGGATCGGCGGCTGCGTCTGTTCTCGCGCAATCGCTTCAACCTGCTGTCCTTTCATGACCGGGATCACGGCGATGGCGCGGGCGGGCCGCTGCGGCCGCAGATCGAGGCCTATCTGGGCCGGGCCGGGATAGACATCGAGGGCGGGCCGATCCGCTTGCTGACCATGCCGCGTGTGCTGGGTTATGTCTTCAATCCGATCAGCCTCTATTACTGTCACGGGGCCGACGGTCGGCTCGCGGCGGTGGTCTATGAGGTCACCAGCACCTTCGGCGTGCGGCACGCCTATGTCATTCCCGTCCCGGCGGAAGATCAGGCGGCCGGCCGGATCCGTCAGGGCGCGGCCAAGGCCCTGTACGTCTCGCCCTTCATGGGGATGGAGATGGATTATGAGTTTCGCGGCCATGCGCCGGACGAGCGTCTGAACCTGACCATCGACGGCCTGGACGTCCAAGGCGTGTTGATCACGGCGGCCATGTCGGGAGAGCGTCGCGACCTGACCGACGCGAACCTGTTGTCGGCGGCCGCCGCCATGCCGTTGCTGACGTTCAAGGTCATGGCCGCCATCCACTGGGAGGCGCTGAAGCTCTGGCTCAAGCGTATTCCTCTCACCCGGCAACCGCCGCCGGCCTGGGATCCGGTCACCATTCAGCGTAAGGCGCGAGAGAGTCGTCTTGGCCGGTGACGCCGCGACCCCCGTCATCCTGTGGTTTCGCCGCGACCTGAGGCTGGGCGATAATCCCGCCCTGGCCGCCGCGCTTGCCGCGAAACGGCCGATCCTTCCCGCTTATATTCTTGACGAGAGCGGGGAGGGGCGTGGTCCCGGCGGCGCCTCCCGGTGGTGGCTGGACAAATCCTTGCGCGCCCTCGACGCCGCGCTGCGCCAGCGCGGAGGGCGGCTCATCCTGCGCCGCGGCGACAGCGAGGCTGAACTTCGCCGCCTGATTGACGAGACCGGCGCCGACCAGGTCTTCATGAACCGCCGGTTCGAGCCAGAGGCCTTCGTCCGCGACGCCGACATCGCCCACGACCTGCAGGAAGAGGGTGTCGCCTGCCACGGTTTCAACGGCAGCCTGCTGACACGCCCGGGCGCTGTCCTGACCGGCGCGGGAAAGCCGTACCGGGTGTTCACCCCCTTTATGAAGGCGCTGGTTCAGGCTGCGCCCGAGCGGCCCGCGACGCCCGCGCCGGAAACCCTGGTCACGCCCGAGGGGCCGGCCGGAGAGGACATCGACGCCTGGGGGCTTCATCCCTGCGCGCCGGACTGGTCTCGAGGCTTTGACTGGACGCCCGGAGAGGCCGGCGCTGCCGCCGTCTTGGCGACGTTCATCGAGAGCGGTCTGGCGGACTACGCGGTCGGCCGCGACGTGCCGGGCCGCCGGGGCACGTCGCGCCTGTCGCCGCACCTGCACTGGGGCGAGATCAGCCCGCGCGGGGTGGTGCGGGCCGTCCGCGCGGCGGTCGCCCACGACCGCGTGGCCCCCGCCCAGGCGGACAAGTTCATCGCCGAGATCGGCTGGCGCGAGTTCTCGGCCCATCTGCTGCATCAGTTTCCCTACATGGCCGAGCGCGCTTTCCGGCCCGAGTTCGACGCCATGCCCTGGCGGGCCGATCCCGAGGGGCTTCAGGCGTGGAAGCAGGGGCGCACCGGCTACCCGTTGGTCGATGCGGGGATGCGTGAGTTGTGGGCGACCGGCTGGATGCACAACCGCGTGCGGATGGTGGTCGCCTCCTTCCTGGTCAAGCATCTGCTGATCGACTGGCGCGAGGGCGAGGCCTGGTTCTGGGACACCCTGGTGGACGCCGACCAGGCCAGCAATGTGCAGAACTGGCAGTGGGTCGCAGGCTCTGGAGCCGACGCCGCGCCCTATTTCCGTATCTTCAACCCGGTGACCCAAGGCGAGAAGTTCGACCCTGCCGGGCGCTATGTGCGTCGTTGGGTTCCTGAGATCCGGGCACTGCCGGATCGCTGGCTGCACGCGCCCTGGTCGGCCCCCGCCGCTGTCCTGGCCGAGGCCGGGGTGAGGCTGGGCCGCACCTACCCGCGCCCGATCGTGGATCACGCGGCGGCGCGAGCGCGGGCGCTGGACGCCCTGAAATCGCTCGCCGCGCGACCCTTGGATGAAGAGCCGACATGATCCTTTTTGCCCACAAAGGCCTTATGACGCCATGACTACGACCTTCTACGGCGGCCAGGACGAGAAGAGGGGGGCTTCGCCCGTTCTCGATCTGCTGCTGCGCCTGCTATCCTCGAACTGGACCTGGGGACGCCTGACGCTCGTCCTGCCGGACGGGACGAACCGACAACTGAGCGGTCGATCCACGGGACACGCCGCAGTTCTGGTCATCCGCGACCCGCGCTTCGCCGCTCGGGTGTTGAGAGGCGGCGATATCGGCTTCGCCGAGGGCTATATGGCGGGCGAGTGGGACACCCCCGACCTCGCGGTCCTGCTGGAGACCCTGGTCAACAATTACGACCACATCCGCCGGCTGTTCGACGGAAATCCGCTGATGAACGCCGTAAACTGGGTCGGGCATAGGCTGAACCGCAACAGTCGACGCGGCTCGCAACGCAACATCCACGCCCACTACGATCTGGGCAACGCCTTCTACGCCGCCTGGCTGGATCCTTCGATGACCTATTCCTCGGCGCGGTTCGAGCGGCCCGACCAGCCGTTGCAGGAGGCGCAGCAGGCCAAATACGCCGCCCTGGCGCGCCTGATGGACCTCAAGCCCGGCCACCGCGTGCTGGAAATCGGCTGCGGCTGGGGCGGCTTCGCCGAGTTCGCCGCGCGCGAGGTCGGCGCCCTCGTCACCGGCGTGACGATCTCACGGGAACAGCATGACTACGCCCGCCGCCGCATGTTCGAGGCGGGGCTGGCCGAACGCGCGGACGTTCGCCTGCTGGACTATCGCGATGTGCAGGGGCGCTTTGACCGCGTCGCCTCAATCGAGATGTTCGAGGCTGTAGGCCGGGAATACTGGCCGACCTATTTTCAGAAGATACATGACGTTCTTGAACCCGGCGGACGTGCGGGCCTGCAGGTCATCACCATTCAGAACAGCCTGTTCGAGGAATACGACGCGCGCACGGACTTCATCCAGAAATACGTCTTTCCGGGCGGCTCTCTTCCGTCCGAGGACCGGATGGCCCCGGTGATCGAAAAGGCAGGCCTGAAGCAGACGGCGGTCGATCGTTTCGGTCTCGATTACGCCGACACTCTGGCCGAATGGACGCGCCGGTTCGACGCCGCCTGGTCGGACATTCGGAGCAAAAGCGAGGCGTTCGATAGTCGTTTTCATCGTCTGTGGCGTTTCTACCTGGCCTATTGCGAGGCCGGGTTCCGTTCCGGTCGAACCGATGTCATCCAAATCGCCCTGGATCGGGGCGTCTGAAACCTTTTGAGCGCGGAGCCAGCCATGAACCTGAAACGAACCAGCCTCGTTGTTCTGTTCGCCGTCGGGACCGCCGCCACCTTGTCGGCGTGCGCCACGTTGCAGCGTGGTCCGGTCGGCAACCCAGCCGTGCCCCAACCCGCTAAGGCGGTGGACCTGAACCGATACGCAGGCCTGTGGTACGAGATCGGTCGCTATGAGAACGGCTTCGAACGCGGCTGCGAAGCGGTGACGGCGGAATACGGTCTGCGTGACGACGGCCTGGTCAGCGTGCTGAACACCTGTCGCCAGGGCGCTGTGGACGGACCCGTCAAGACGGCCCAGGGCAGGGCCAAGGTGACGCCCGGTTCCGACAACGCCAAGTTGAAGGTCTCGTTCTTCGGCCCCTTCTATGTGGGCGATTACTGGGTGCTGGATCGGGCGGACGATTATTCCTGGTCGATCGTCGGCGAACCCTCGGGTCGATACCTGTGGCTGCTGAGCCGTAATCCCCAGCCGGACCAAGCGACGCGAGCCGCCATCATGGAGCGGACGAAGGCGCTCGGATATGATCTTTCCCTGGTCAGAGACGTTCGACACTAGGCTGGGCGCGATCCGACGACCCTTCTGCCGCGTAATGGTCTAAAGCAGGAGAAGACGCATGGATTTCAGGATTGCGCGGCTCGCCGTCGCAGCAGCGGGCCTGTCGGCCGCGCTGGGCGCTTGCGCGACCACCGAGGTCAAGCCGGGATCGGGTTTCCTGTCCTCCTACGAAGGACTTGAGCCTCGCACCGACGTGGTGAGGGCTTCGGTTCTGCAGCGTCGCGATGAAGCATTGACCGCGACGGTCGACCGAGTCTGGGTCGCGCCGGCCGAGGTGTTCGGCGTTTCAGACCCGGTGCTTTCGCCGGAGGAGCGGCGGCTGGTCTTGACGGAGGTCGATCGTCAGCTTTGCTATGAACTGAGCGAGCGATACCAAATCGCTGAACAGCCGGATCCAGGCGCCGGGACCGTGCGGGTCGGGGTGACGCATATCCGGCCCACGCACCAGGCGGGCTCTGCGGCTGCAGCGGTTGCGAACTTCTTTATTCCAGGGCCGATCAAGGTCCGAGCGCCCGGCGGACTGGGCGGGCTAGGGGCCGAGGCCGAGCTGTTGACGCCGGACGGGCGGCAGGCCGCAGCGATTGTCTGGCGACGCGACGCCATGCTTGTGGGCACGGACAAGCCTTCCCTTTCTCGAGTCGGCGATGCGCACCAACTGGCCGAGCCCTTGGGCGACATGGTTGCTGACGCCCTTGCGCCGGAAAATCGCGAAGCACGCCCGGCGCCCGCGCCCGATCCGTGTCGACGGTTCGGTCCGCGAATTCGGCCCGAAGGCTTCATCGCCGGCATAGCGACGGGCCTGTACCAGCCCGAGTGGAGCGGCGGACGCGCCGTACCGCCTGACTCGGACTGACGCCAAGGGAGAACGCCCAGGGGGCGGGCGCAGCTCTATGACGCCGCTCTCCGCTTGGCTTGTCGAAGGATGGCGAAAGACAAAAGGCCCGGCGTCGCCGCCGGGCCTCTGTTCAGTCGGGTCTTGGCCTTACAGCCGTTCGACCTTGAACCCGCGCGCCGTCAGCATGTCGATGACGCTGTCCTGATCCATCAGGTGGGCGGTGCCGACGGCGACGAAGGCCGTGCCGGAACCCTGCATCATCGCTTCGATCTGGTTGGTCCAGTCGGCGTTGCGATCGATCAGGGCCGCGCGGTGGATGTCTTCATGAATGTCGCGGGTGTTGATGCGGTTCAGGCGGCCCGCCTCGGCGGCGTCGCCCTTCAGCCAGGCGGCGACGGTGGCATCCAGATTGGCGACGATGCCGTCGGCGTTGCGGACATAATTGTTCAGATAGGCGACCTGCGCCTCTTCGCTCATGCCCGCGATCAGGCGCACCTGGATGTCGGCGGTTTCAAAGCCGTGCAGCGCCTTGCCCTGCGCCCTGGCGCGATCCATCAGCGTCTTGTCCACGCCTGCTTCGGACCGATAGCCCGCGTTGGTCGGGCCCGACATGGAGATCATGAAGGCCGCCAGCCAGGGGCGATAGGCGTCCAGCGCGGCGCCTGACGCGCCATTGGCCTGGGCGGCCTTGTCGAAGGCGGCGAACTCCTCGGTCGATAGGATCGACGACAGAGGGCGGGAGGGATCGACGCCATGCTGCTGGATAACCGGCATGACCACGGCCTGATCGTCCTGATCGGCGACCTCGACCCAGATGTCCGAGGCGCTGGCGAAGGCGGCGTCCACCTTGTCCGAGCCCCAGGCCGTGCCGGGACGCAGCACATGGACCGTGCCGAACAGATAGACGGTGGAGTCCGCGTCCCTGACCACCCACAGCGGCGGGCCGGCGCCCTCGGCGCGAGGGATGGGCGCGGCGGCCGGAGCGGGCGCCGCCTGTTCAGCGTGAGCGGCCCCAGGCGCGGCGGCGAGGGCGGCGGAGGCGGCCAGGGCGGCCAGCAGTCCGGCGGCGAAGCGCGAGACACAGTTGGCCGACTGGCCCATGCGGTGTGCGAGGGTCATTGCAAAGTCCTTGGATTTTAGGGGTTTGGATTAAGGTGAGGCTGGATCAGGCGATGAAGATGGCTTCGATCGGCTGGCCGAAGAGGCGGGAAATGCGGAAGGCGAGGGGTAGGGAGGGGTCGTAGCGGCCCTTCTCCAGCGCCTGGATGGTCTGGCGCGAGACGCCCAGGCGCTCGGCCAGATCGGCCTGGGTCCAGTCGCGCTCGGCGCGGAAGACCTTCAGGCGATTGACGAAGGCGCTGGTCATCGACGGGCGATCCACCAGCCGCACCAGGCGACGCCATAGCCGACGGCCTGGGCGGCGAAGGCGGCGGCGACGCCCAGGGCGATCAGGGCCGCATCGGTGTGCGGCACGGCGGCGGGCAGCAGGTTCACGCCTGCGACGGCGGCGATGACGACGGCCGCGCCGCCGACGACGAAGCCCAGATTGCCGCCCCACCACCAGGCCCATTTGTGCGCCTCCTTGGCGGCCTCATCCAGGCCGCGCCACCAGTAGAGGGTGTGCAGGGCGGTGAAGACGGCCAGTCCGGCGGCCAGGACGACGACGCCGATCGACGGTGCGCGGCCCCAGGCGTCTGGCCAGAAGGGCGTGGCGGCGGTGGCGCTGACGCCCACCACAGTGAGGGCGCACAGAACGACGGTCAGGTCGTCCATCTTCTTCTTGTTACGGGCGGCGGCTGCGCCGGCGGTGGTGATCTCGGTATTCATGACAAGCTCCCCTGTCGTGTTGACAAGTGAGCTTTACCAACGAGGCCGCGTTTACGTCAAGCGCCTTTTACACCGAGACAAGCAGATTTTCCGTTCTTTCGAATTCAGCCTTACAAATCAGGGATCCAGTCGGGCTTCTCGACCCGGACGGGGCGGCCCTCGACGGTCAGATCGCCGTCCATGCGGTCCAAGCGCATCAGGGCGATGGCGCGCCCCTCGGCGCCGGTCATGACTTCGCCCGCCCGCAAGTCCCCGTTCAGCACCTCGGCGCCGCGTTCGGGGGCGGGGCCGTCGAAGGCGATGGCCATCATGCGGTTCTTGATCGTGCCGCGCCGCTTCATGCGCGAGGTCGTCTCCTGACCGATGAAGCAGCCTTTGTGGAAGTCGATGCCGTTCAGCAGGTCGAAGTCCGCCTCGATCGGATATGTCTTGTCCTGCAGCGTGTCGGCCGTGGGGTCCGGCACGCCCAGCGTCAGGCGGTGCGCCTGCCAGTCGGCCTCGGTGGCGTCGGTCTCGCTCTGATCGCCCCAGCGGCGGCCGCCCAGCGCCGGCAGGCGGGGATCGTCGACAAAGCCGTCCGGCCTGTCGGCGCCCCAGGCGACGAAGACGGCGTCGGGAATGGCCATCACATCCACGCTGGAGCGCAGCCTGTACATCGACAGGCGCTGGAGCAGGGCGTCGCGCCGGTCGGCCGCCACATCCAGGATGACGCCGTCTTCCTCGCCCCAGGTGAACAGGTCGAACATCAGCCGTCCCGGCGGCGACAGCAGAGCGCCGAAGCGCAACTCGCCGGGCTGCAGCGTCTCCACGTTCTGGGTGAGCAGATTATGCAGGAAGGGGCGGGCGTCGGGGCCGCTGATGCGGATCAGGGCGCGACTGTCGAGGCGGGCGATGGGCATAAGGCCTAGATAGGCGGCCCGAGCCGCTTCCTCCAGTGCGTCACGCGGCGCCCCCGCCTTATCAGGCGAGACATCTGCTCACGGATTGTTGCGCCTGCAGCCTCGCCTTCGCAGGTGCAGCGCGCTAGTGAGGGCGTCCGTAAGGCGGGACTCAGAATATACCCGCACCCTTATACATATGCGGGGCTGGCACCCGCAGTCAGACCACGGTTCAGGAACTGCGAAATGACCAAGTGGGTGTACGGCTTTGGCGGCGGATCCGCTGACGGCGACGCTTCGATGAAGAATCTTCTCGGCGGCAAGGGGGCGAACCTGGCCGAGATGTCGTCCCTCGGCCTGCCGGTGCCGCCGGGATTCACCATCACGACCGAGGTCTGCACCTGGTATTACGCCAATGAAGAGGCCTATCCGACCGACCTGACCGATCAGGTCAAGGCCGCCCTGGCCCATGTCGAGGGCGTGGTGGGCAAGACCTTCGGCGACGCCGCCAACCCGCTGCTGGTCTCGGTGCGCTCGGGCGCCCGCGCCTCGATGCCGGGCATGATGGACACCGTCCTGAACCTGGGCCTGAACGACCAGACGGTCGAGGGGCTGGCCCAGCTGTCGGGCGACCGCCGCTTCGCCTTCGATTCCTATCGCCGCTTCATCACCATGTACTCCAACGTGGTGCTGGGTCTGGGCCACGACTATTTCGAAGAGGTGCTGGACGACCACAAGGACCGTCTGGGCGTCTCGGTCGACACCGAACTGACTGCCGAGAACTGGGAGAAGGTGGTCGCGGACTACAAGGCTCTGGTCGAGCGCGAACTGGGCCAGCCCTTCCCGCAGGACCCCCAGGCCCAGCTGTGGGGCGCCGTCGGCGCCGTGTTCGAAAGCTGGATGAACGACCGGGCGAAATTCTATCGCCGCATGCACGACATCCCCGAAAGCTGGGGCACGGCCGTCAACGTCCAGTCGATGGTGTTCGGCAACATGGGCGAGACCTCGGCCACCGGCGTCGCCTTCACCCGCAACCCCTCAACCGGCGAGAACAAGCTGTACGGCGAGTTCCTGATCAACGCCCAGGGCGAGGACGTGGTGGCGGGCATCCGCACGCCGCAGTCCCTGACCAAGGCGGGCCGCGAGGAGATGGGCGAGACGGCTCCCTCGATGGAAGAGGCCATGCCGGAGGTCTTCGCCCAGTTCGTGGACGTGGTGGGGCGGCTGGAAAGCCACTACCGCGACATGCAGGACATCGAGTTCACGGTCGAGCAGGGCCGCCTGTGGATGCTGCAGACCCGCAACGGCAAGCGCACGGCCAAGTCGGCGCTGAAGATCGCCGTGGACCTGGCCTCCGAAGGCGTGATCTCTCAGGACGAGGCCGTCAGCCGCGTCGAGCCGGCCGCGCTGGACCAGTTGCTGCACCCGACGCTGGACCCCAAGGCGGCCCGCACCGTGGTGGCGGCGGGCCTGCCCGCCTCGCCGGGCGCGGCGACCGGCAAGATCGTGTTCGATTCCGATGAGGCGGAACGTCTGGGCCAGCAGGGCGACGCCGTCATCCTGGTCCGCGACGAGACCAGCCCTGAGGACATCCACGGCATGCACGCGGCGCGCGGGATCGTCACGGCGCGCGGCGGCATGACCAGCCACGCGGCGGTGGTGGCGCGCGGCATGGGGCGCCCTTGCGTCTCGGGCGCGGGCGAAATCTCGATCGACGAGAAGGCCGGAACCTTCACCGCGCGCGGCCGCACCTTCAAGGCGGGCGAGATCATCACCATCGACGGCGGCAAGGGCGAGGTGCTGGACGGCGCCGTGGCCATGATCGAGCCGGAGCTGACGGGCGACTTCCAGACCTTGATGAGCTGGGCCGACGGCATCCGCCGCCTGAAGGTCCGCGCCAACGCCGAGACCGCTCTGGACGCCAAGACCGCGCGGGGCTTCGGCGCCGAGGGCATCGGCCTGTCGCGCACCGAACATATGTTCTTCGACGAAGACCGTATCGCCGCCGTGCGCGAGATGATCCTGGCCGACGACGAGGTGGGCCGCCGCGCCGCCCTGGCCAAGATCGCGCCGTTCCAGAAGGCCGATTTCACCGAACTCTTCGCGATCATGAGCGGCCTGCCGGTGACGGTGCGTCTGCTGGACCCGCCGCTGCACGAGTTCATCCCGCACACCGAGGCTGAGATCGACGCCCTGGCCGTGCATCAGGGGCTGGACGCGGCCAAGCTGAAGCGCCGGGCCAAGGAGCTTCAGGAAACCAATCCCATGCTGGGCCACCGCGGCTGCCGCCTGGGCGTGGCCTATCCGGAAATCTATGAAATGCAGGTCCGCGCCATCCTTGAGGCGGCGCTGCAGGTGAAGGCGTCCACCGGCGTCGCCCCGATCCCGGAGATCATGCACCCGCTGGTCGCCCTTGGTCTGGAGATGAAATATCTGCGCGAGCTGACCGACCGCACGGCCAAGGCCGTCTTCGCCGAGGCGGGCGACAGCGTGGACTATCTGGTCGGCACCATGGTCGAGCTGCCGCGCGCCGCCCTGCGCGCGGCCGATCTGGCCGAATACGCCGAGTTCTTCAGCTTCGGCACCAACGACCTGACCCAGACGACCTTCGGCATCAGCCGCGACGATTCCGGCCGCTTCCTGCAGGTCTATCTGGACAAGGGCATCTTCGAGAACGATCCCTTCGTCCGTCTGGACCAGAACGGGGTGGGCGACCTGATCCGCATCGCCGAGGAGCGGGGCCGCGCGGCCAAGCCGGGCATGAAGATGGGCATCTGCGGCGAACACGGCGGCGACCCGTCGTCCATCGCCTTCTGCGAAGAGGTGGGGCTGGATTACGTCTCCTGTTCGCCCTACCGCGTGCCGATCGCCCGTCTGGCGGCCGCGCAGGCGGCGCTGTCCGCCCGCTCGGGCGTAGAACGCGAGAAGGATCGCTAGGGTTCGCTCTCAGCATCGATAAGGAAAGGGCGATCCGAAAGGGTCGCCTTTTTCTTGTCTTATAATAGTCGCTCTTGAAGGAACGTCGTGTGTGCTTCCTATTGCACAGTCATCGACTTCTTCATGAAGGGCAAGGAACGTCTGCGGGCGTGCGAGCTTTGTTTCTCCGCAAGGTGATCAGGCCAGTCCTGCTCATCGCAATAAGGAGTGATTGAAGCTCATGCGTAATGTTATTCTCACCGCCGCCGCGCTGTCTGTACTTGCCCTGCCGGCTGCGGCCCAGGTCGTGCAGCCGGGCGGCCCCACCTATTACGGTACGCTCGGCTATTCGCAACTGGACCATTCTGATGGGGACCTGGGCGCGGTGACCGGTCGTCTGGGCGCCAAGTTCAACCCCTATTTCGGCGTCGAGGGCGAGGGCTCGATCGGGGTGAAGGACGACGACTTCACCGTCGCCGGCGCCGAGGGCAAGATCAAGCACGACTATGATCTGGCCGCCTATGCGGTCGGCACGCTGCCGCTCACGCCCAACTTCGAACTGTTTGCACGCGGCGGTTACGGCACGACCCGTATCAAGGGCGAATTGGCCGGGTTTGAGAGCAAGGCCGACGGTGAAAGCTGGAACTACGGCGTCGGCGCCAACTACTACTTCGACGCTCAAAACGGCCTGCGCGGCGATTGGACCCGCCGTGACTTCACCGACGATGGCGGCGAGGTGGATATCTATTCGGTCAACTACGTCCGTCGTTTCTAAGCCGACTTATCAGCGACCGGATGGGGCGCGCTTCTCGGCGGAGCGCGCCCTTCTTTTTGAGATATAGATGTAACACCGTATGTGTCATTGGTGCACCATCGATCTGTATCTTTGATGATGGGTATGGAACGCCAAGTCCCGCCTACCCATTTATCTCTGTGTTGGATGGGGCATGTGATCACAGAAGTCACATCATCTAAGGAGTATGAAATAATGCGTAACGTTATTCTCGCCGCCGCCGCTATGTCTGTTCTTGCCGTTCCGGCGTTTGCTCAATCGAATCCTGAGCCGCGCGGCTATGGCTCGCTGGGCTACACGCACATGGAAGGCGACGCCGCCCAGACCGGCGCGGTCAGCGGTCGCCTGGGCGTCGATCTGAACCGCTACCTGGCCGTCGAGACGGAAGTCGGGGTCGGGGTCAAGAATAAGGACATCACCGTCGCCGGCGTCGATGGCCAGATCAAGCACGAGTGGGACGCTGCCGGTTATGTCGTCGGCAAATACCCGATCGGCGACAAGCTGGAGCTGTTTGCGCGCGGCGGCTACGGCCACACCGAGCTGAAGCAGGAACTGGCCGGCGCCGAGACCAAGGTCGGCGGCGACAGCTGGAACTATGGCGTCGGCGCCAACTACTACCTGGACGGCGTGAACGGCGTCCGCGCTGACTGGACCCGTCGTGACTTCCGCGACGACCGCGGCGAGGCTGACGCCTATTCGGTCAGCTACATCCGACGCTTCTAAGAGCGCTCGCTCTTAAAATGACGAAGGCCCGCTCCGGTCGGAGCGGGCCTTTTTCGTTGACGGAACCCTTAAGGCGTCAGGCGACGTCAGGCGCCAGGGCCCAGCGCAGGGAGCCTTCGCCAAACGGGCGCACGAACAAGTCCCGATATCGCTCGAACACCTCGATGATCTTCATCTTGAGGTCGTGAGTGACCGACTCGCCGCGTTGGCGCTTCAGCGCTGCGACGCAGTTGATGACGATATCCTGATGGGCGGAGCCGCCCATGCGTTGCAACACCGTGGCCACGTCGTGCGCCAGCGGATCACTGAGTTTTTCAGCCCAAGGCAAAGCTGTCTGAGTCATTCGGGCTTCATCCCCCCTGTTTCTCGACGCGTAACGGTTTGCAAAATTTTCCGAACAGTGCAAGCGCCGCCGGAAATAATGATTCCTGATTGGCGGAATCAGGGCCGCTTTTGCACAAAAACCGTGCCCGCTGAATAACCTGCGCCGAAGCTGCAGATCAGACCCGTATCGCCCGGCTCGAAGCCGTCGTTGTGCAGGTGGAAGGCGATGATTGACCCCGCCGAGGAGGTGTTGGCGTAATCGTCCAGGATGATGACGTTCTCGCCGGGCTCAGGCTCGCGACCCAGCACCTTCCTGCCAATCAGGGTGTTCATGTTGATGTTGGCCTGGTGCAGCCACAGGCGCTTGAGCCCATGCGGGTCCAGGCTCAGTTCGGCGGCGTGGTCGAGGATCATCTCCGACACCATCGGCACGACTTCCTTGAACACCTTGCGGCCCTGCTGGACGAACATCTTGTCGCTCAGGCCATCGGCCGCGACCGGCTCATGCCCGTCAGTCGGCAGGGCGGCGCGGTTCAGGAAGCCGAAATTGTTGCGGATGTTGTTCGAGAAGCTGGTCTTCAGCTTGGTCCCGACAATGTCCCAGCCACCCGGTCCGGCCTGATCCTCGGCCTCGATGATGACGGCGGTGGCGACGTCGCCGAAGATGAAGTGGCTGTCGCGATCCTTGAAGTTCAGGTGCGCCGAACAGATTTCCGGGTTCACCATCAGCACGGCTTTGACCGAGCCTGAAGCCACGAAGTCCGCCGCCGTCTTGATGCCGAAGGTGGCGGAACTGCAGGCCACGTTCATGTCGAAGGCGAAGCCCTCGATCCCCAGCGCCTGCTGCACCTCGATGGCCATGGCGGGGTAGGGGCGCTGCATGTTGGACGCGGCGCAGATGACGGCGCCGATCTCGCTGACTGGCTTGCCCCAGGCCCTGATGGCGTCTTGCGCGGCCTTCACCGCCATTTCGGCCAGGATCGACAGCTCGTCGTCGCCGCGCGCGGGCAGATTGGGCAGCATCCGCTCGGGGTCGATGATGCCCGACTTGTCCATGACGTAGCGCGCCTTGATGCCCGAGGCCTTCTCGATGAAGGCTTCGGACGAGGGCGTCTTGGCCTCCAGCTCTCCGGCGGCGATGGCCTGCGCGTTGGCCGCGTTCCAGCCTTCCGCCCATGCGTTGTAGGCGCCGACCAGCTCCTCGTTCGAGATCGACTGTTCCGGGGTGAACAGGCCGGTTGCGGAGATGACGGCTTTTTTCACTGTATGGTTCCCTGACGCTCGGCGCGCGGCGCCTCGCTGCATGAGGAAACATGGAGTCCCCGGCGCTCGACAAGCCTTATGTCGGCGCCTCGCGGCGAAGTTCGGGCGCCTCGCGGGCCGGACTCAGTCCGTTGCGATGACGAACCTCCTCAATAGGCCGGGGGAAGGCTGCGGTCGAGACTGGCCTTTATGCCCCTCCACCAGCGATTGATGCGGCCGCGCGGCGGGGCGGGCAGGGGATGGTCGCGCGCGGCGATCAGGGCCTCGACCAGATCCTCGGCCTCGCACGGCCAGCCGTCCGGCGTGACATAGACGGGATAGCCGATCAGGGCCGCGTGGATCAGGCTCTGCAGGGAGGCGCGACGGGTGCGGCGCTCGAACGTCAGCTTGTCGTCGGTCAGGCCCCATCCGGCATAGAAGGGACGGCCATAGACGCTGACCGGCTTGCCCCGCATCAGGGCCTCGAACCCGGTCAGGGAGGTCAGGGTCGCCAGCCGGTCGCAGGCGTTCAGGCAGTCGATGATGTCCAGATCGTCGGCCGAGGCGTCGACCTCTTCCATCGCCGCATGGTCCAGCAGGCCGGGCCGGTTGCCCGCCGTCACGTCCGGGTGGTTGCGATAGATCAGGAAGGCGTCGGGATGATCGGCCCGAGCCGCCTTCACCAGGCCGGAGTTGGTGCGGATGTCCGGGCCGCAGCCCATCAGGATCGAGCGGTCGTTCTCGACCTGACCCACGACCAGCAGGATCGGCCTTTCAGTCGGCCAATGCACCGGGACGCCCGCGCCCTTCAGATTGTATTTCGACAGGCCCGCCTCGACCACGCGGGCGCGAAGGCGCTCGGCCCGCGCCGCCTGATCCGGCGAAGGCTCGCCCGCCTCGATCAGGCTCTCCAGACGGCTGGGCCGGGTCGGGTCGTAGTAGACGCCCTGATCGTCCAGGGCGACCGACAGGGCGCCGAAGAAGTCGGACCCTAGGCCGCGCGAGCGGATGAAGCCGTCCTCCATGCGCACGACCGGCCCTTCGAAGGCGTCGGCGGCGGCGCGGATCTGCGGCGTCTCCTTGCCGGCCCACCAGATCAGCTTGCCGCCCGTCGCCCGCGCATGGGCGACGGCGGCGGAGGCGCGCCAGAAGTAGCGGACGCGGCCCTTGGGCGAGTTCAGCAGACGGCGCACCGGCGGCCGCTTGGCCGGGGCGAAGCCGACCGCCGCCCAGTCGCCCGCCAGCCGGTCGGCCCGGTCGCGAAGGGCGATCAGACGCTCCAGCGCCTGTTCGGCCTCGCATCGCTGGCCGGTGACGGGATCGACATAGCGGGTGTAGGCGATCAGGGCCGCCGCCGCGACCTGATCCAGATCGCGCGGTACGCCGCGCCGCCCGGTCTGAACCGCATCCGCGGTCAGCCCCCAGCCGGAATAGAAGGGCGCGCCGAAGCAGCGCACCGGCAGGCCGCGCAACAGCGCCTCGAACCCCAGCGCCGAAGTCACGACATAGACCGCGTCCACCGCCGCCAGCAGGTCGGCCGGCCGCACGTCCGTGTCGATCAGGGTGACGCCTTCAAGCTGGTCCGCCGGGATGCAGCCCGATTTGCGCCCCGCCGCCACGGCCGGGTGGCGCTTGACGATCAACTGGGCCTCCGGCTCGTCGCGCCGGGCGGCCGCCAGCATGTCCGAGAAGCTCTGCTCGGTCGCCAGCCCATAGCCGATGGAGGCGTCGCCGAAGGTCTGGTCCACGAGCAGCACCCGGCGGCCCGGCTTCAGCAGGCTCGTGTCCAGCGGCCCGCCCATATTAGTCTTGGACACGCCCGACGCCACGATGCGGTCGATCAGACCGCGCGCGCGGGCCTTCACGGCGGCGTCGCACCAGTCGGGGGCGGTCTGGATCAACTGCTCCAACCGACTGGGCCGGGTCGCATCGTAATAGACGCCCAGATCATCGACGATCAGGCTCAGGCTGGTCGCCCCGCTCTCGCCGATGCCGACCGAGCGCAGGAAGCCATCCTCCAGCGCGACGTAGGGTTTGCCGTGCTTCGCCGCCCAGCGTCGTCCTGTCGCCGCCGTCGGCTTCATGCCCCAGCCGAGGACGGCCTCGGTCGACAATCCCGGCAGGGCGGACAGATCGTAATCGGGCAGGAAGGCGGAGAGGAACGGCACCTTCAACACCCCCGGCGCACAGACCCAGGCGCGGGTTTTAGACGAGGGCGGAAGCGGTGCGATCATGAGGCTGTGTCTAAGGTCTGCCGTAGAAGGATGCCACCCCGCTCTTCCTTCTCCCCTTGTGGGAGAAGGTGGCAGGCGGAGCCTGACGGATGAGGGGTGTGTGCGGTCCCCTATCCGAAAAGGGCTCCAAGCGACGCCGCCAATCTTCCGCCGTCGCGCCGACACCCCTCATCCGAGCGCCTCCGGCGCCCACCTTCTCCCACAAGGGGAGAAGGGTCAGAGGTCGGCCAGAAGGGCCTGCGCCTGCCCCAGATGCAGCCGCTCCACCATCTCGCCCTCGACGCGGATGACGCCCAGCCCCGCGGCTTCGGGCGTGGCGAAAGCGGCGACGACCTTGCGCGCCCATTCCACCTCCTCGACCGACGGGCCGAACGCCGCGTTGGCCCTCTCGATCTGCGAAGGGTGGATCAGGCTCTTGCCATCGAAGCCATACAGCCGCCCTTGCGCGCACTCGGCGGCGAACCCCGCCTCGTCCTGAATGCGGTTGAACACCCCGTCGATGACGCTCAGCCCGTTGGCTCGCCCATGGGCCACGACCGCCGCCAGCCAGGGCTTCAGCGGCTCGCGGTCGGGCGAGGCGCCGGTCTTCAAATCCTTGGCCAGGTCGTTGACGCCCAGCATGAGGCCGCTCAGCGCGCCGTCCGCTTCGGCGATCTCGCCAAGGTCCACCAAGGCGCGCGGCGTCTCGATCATGGCCCACAGGGCGGCGCCGGGGCGCATTCCCTCCGACAGGGCGTGGACCATGGCCGCGCTCTTGACCTTGGGCGCGACGATCAGGTCGACGGGCGCGTCGCGCAGGGCCTTCAGGTCGTCGGCGCCCCAGGGGGTGTCCAGGCCGTTGATCCGCACGCCCAGCCGGGGGCCGAAGCCGCCTTCGCGCGCCGCCGCGACGGCAGTGGCGCGCGCCTCGGCCTTCATCTCGGGCGCGACCGCGTCCTCCAGGTCCAGCACCGCCACGTCGCAGGGCAGGGTGCGGGCCTTCTGCACCGCCCGCGCATTGGACGCAGGCAGATAGAGGACGCTGCGCGCCCGCATCAGACCTTGCCCGTGACGGGGATCAGGGCCCCCGTGACCGCCCGCGCCTCGGGCGAGGCCAGGAACAGGATGACCGCCGCCAGGTCGGCCGGCGCGACCCACTTCGACGGATCGGCGTCGGGCATGTCGGCGCGGTTGGCCGCCGTGTCGATGATGGAGGGCAGGACGGCGTTGACCGTCACCGAGGTCGACTTCAGCTCCTCGGCCAGAGCCTCGGTCAGGCGGTGGACCCCGGCCTTGGAGGCGGCGTAGGCGCCCATGCCGTGCCCGGCCTTGATCGCCCCGTTGGCGCCCACGTTGACGATGCGCCCCTCGGCCGAGGCCTTCAGATGGGGCAGGGCGGCGCGGCTGGCGTTCAGCGTCGTCTTGAGGTTGAGGGCGTGCATCCGGTCGAATTCGTCGCCGTCGCCCTCGACTGGGCTCCAGACGAAGCCGCCGGCGATGTTCAGCAGGGCGTCCAGACGGCCGAAGCGGGCGACGACGGCGTCGATTGCGCTCTTGGCCTGGGCGGGGTCGGTCAGGTCGACGCCGCCGACCTCCAGCACGCCTTCGGGGACGGCGTGGCCGCTGGCGTGGTCGATGACGGCGACGGTCCAGCCTGCGGTCAGCGCGGCCTCGACCACGGCGCGGCCCAGGGCGCCGTGCCCGCCGGTGAGTGCTGCAACCCGTTCGCCCATCGTCTCGCTCCTGAATGGTTCGGCGCGGACCATAGCGGGGCGCGCGGCCCAATCAATCAGGGATCAATCGTCCCACAGCCGCGCGGCGCCGCGCACCCCTGAGGAATCGCCCCACTTCGCCGGAACGATCCGTCCCTCCCAGTGGTCGGAGAAGACATGGCGGGCCACGACCTGCGGCAGGCGATCGTAAAGCTCGCCCACATTCGACATCCCGCCGCCCAGCACGAAGAGCTCCGGGTCGGCCAGATTGACCACCATGGCCAGCCCGCGCCCCAGCCGGTCGATGTAGCGCTCAAGCGCGGCGGCGGCCTGCACGTCGCCCTTGCGGGCGGCGTTGATGATGGCCTGCGCCTTCCACGCCCGCCCGGTCGCAGCTTCATGATCGCGCTGGAAGCCCGTCCCGGACACCCAGGTCTCCAGACAGCCGCTCAGGCCGCACCAGCAGGCGGGGCCGGGCGCTTCGTCCGCTGCGGGCCAGGGCAGGGAGATGTGGCCGATCTCGGCGGCGACCCCGTGCGCACCCTCGACCAGCTTGCCGTCGATGACCAGGCCTCCGCCGCAGCCGGTGCCGAGGATGACGCCGAACAGGCTGGCGGCGCCCGCGCCTGCGCCGTCGGCGGCCTCCGACAGGGCCAGGCAGTTGGCGTCGTTGGCCAGCCGCACCGGGCGGCCGAGCGCGGCCTGCAGATCCTCGGCGAAGCGGCGGCCGTTCAGATAGGTGGAGTTGGCGTTGCGGATCAGACCGGTGCGCGGCGAGGGCGATCCGGGAATGGCCAGGCCGACCGAGCGCGCCGGCCCTGCCTCGGCCTCGACCCGGCGCACCAGGTCGGCGACCAGGGCCAGGGCGGCGTCATAGCTCCCGGGGTTGGGCTCCCGGATGCGCGCGGCGAAGGCGCCGGCCGCGTCCAGCGCCGCCGCCTCGATCTTGGTGCCGCCGAAGTCGATTCCGATCCTCATGCGAGGGAGGTAGCACGCGCGGGGGGCAGGCGTCGTGTGCGGAGCCCTCTCCCAATGGGAGAGGGCTTGAGCCTCCAAGAGCCGAAGGCGATTGGTATAGGCGAAAGGGAGAGGGTTCGCGGGGGAAGTCGGCCGAAGGCCGTCGCGCCACGGCTTACGCCGACTGACGAGACAAACCCCTCACCCTTTCGCGCAAGGACGATCGCTAGCGCTCTCGTGCGCTCAAGCCCTCTCCCGTCGGGAGAGGGTGAATGCCCTCAGCTCGCGCCGAACACCTTGGCCATCAGCCGCTCCAGCGCCTCGGCGTCCACGGCGTCGAAGGCCGCCTTCTCGGTCGCGTCCACGTCCAGCACGGCGATCAGGCCGCCCGCCGCGTCCAGCACCGGGACCACGATCTCGCTGGCCGAGCGGCTGTCGCAGGCGATGTGGCCGGGGAAGGCGTGGACGTCCTCGACCACCTGGGTCTGGCGCGTCTTGGCCGCCGCGCCGCAGACGCCGCGCGCGAAGGGGATGCGCAGGCAGCCCAGCGTCCCCTGATAGGGGCCGACCACCAGCTCCTCGTCCTTGGCCGCGTCCACCACGTAGAAGCCGGTCCAGAAGAAGGCCGGGAAGGCGTCGGCCAGCATCGACGCCACGGTGGCCATGCGCGCGGTCAGGTTCGACTCCCCGTCCAGCACGGCCATAATCTCGGCCTCGACCTCGGCATAGCGTTCGGCCTTGTCGGCGGGGCGGTCGTCACGGGCGACGTAGGACATGAAGCAGGCTCGGCGAAATCAGGACAGGTTGAACGCGCCGCGATCGAGCCGCGGCGTGTCGGCAACATAGGTCTTTGCCGCCGGATCGAAAGGGGGGCGGGCGTCAGTCCTCTGGGGGACCGTCGGGCTCGCCGTCCTGATCCTTGTCCGCAGCGCGCCGAGGTCCAGTGATCGCGCGATCCAGCCCGGTGAGCAGGACCGCCAGCAACAGAACGCCGAAGAAGAAAAGGCCAAGGTTCATGTGGTTCAGAACGGTCTTTGGTTTGCCGAGGTTCCCCTGAACGCGGCGCAGGGGAAGCGGGATCGGCGAGGCGCTCGGCGTCTTCCGCGCCGCGCCGAAACCCGGGCCGCTTATGGAGCCTTCGCCTCTTGAATCAGCGCAGCGGCTGACCGGAGCGGATGCGGGCGATCACGGCCTCCAGCTGGGCCTGGGGGATTCCGCCAGGGATCAGATTGCCGTTGATGACGAAGGCCGGCGTGCCGTTAAGGGCGAGGGCGGCGGCCTCTCGGCTGTTGAGCAGCAGGACGGCGTCGATGTCCTCGCGATGGGCGGCCAGGTCGCGGTCCAGCTGCTGCATGTCGACACCGGCTTCCGTGGCGAGCTGACGCGCCTTCTGATTGGTCTGGATGCGATCCGGCGCGCTCATGAAGGCGTTGTGCACCGCGTGGTATTTGTCCTGATAGCCGGCGGCCAGCGCGATGCGCGCCAGGTTCTCGGACACCGGGCCGAAGATCGGCCATTCCTTGTACAGCACCCGCACCTTCGGATCGGCTTCCATCAGGCCGTTGAGCTCCGGGATCATCATTTTGCAGTAGGGGCAGTTGTAATCCATGAAGCCGATGATGGTGATGTCGGCCTGTTCGGCGCCGATGAAGGGCGTCGCCGGATTCTTCAGAAGGTCGCTGAAGCCGACCTCTGCGATCATGGGCATGTCCTGCGCGGCGCTGGCGTCGGCCGGACCACAGGCCGCCAGGCTCATCGTCGCGGCGATCATCAGGGCGAGCGCGGGCTTGTTCATGATCAGACTTCTCCGGGTGATGTGACGGCCATCCAGGGCCATGATCTTGGCGAGGCGCGCGCCTCAAAGGTGTGGGCTTCGTCCACGCCCGGTCTTAAGTCAGGCTTAAGACGCAGACGGGTCTGGGATGTTTCGTTTCAGTCCAGTCGCGCGATTTCGGCGGCGATGCGCTCCGGCCCGATCTCGCCCAGATGCGCCTTGGCCAGCCGTCCGTCGCTTCCAAGGAAGAAGGTGATGGGCAGACCGACCGTGCCGTAGTGGCGCGGCAGATCCATGTGCGGGTCAAGCAGGACATGCTCCAACGTCAGGCCCTCGCGCGACAGATAGGTCCGCACCGTCGCTTCGCCCTCGCCCTGATTGACGAACAGGAAGCGCACGTCGGGATGGGCCTTCTGGGCGGCGGCCAGGGCCGGCATCTCGCGGCGACAGGGCGGGCACCAACTGGCCCAGACGTTGATGACTGTCGGGCGACCGGAGGGCGCGGCCAGGTCGAGCGGGGCGCCGTCCAACTGCGCCAGGGTGATTTCGGCGGGAGGCAGGGGCTCGGTCGCGGACGCCAGCTGATGCGCCGCGACCCAGGCCAGGGCGCTGACGGCGACGGGGGCCAGAGCCCAGGCGCGTTCCCTGGCGGTTTTTAGCAGCACCGCCGTCGCCAGCACGACGACTGGGATGACCCAAAGCCAGGCGAACCCGCCCTGCCAGACGGCGAAGGCGCGCAAGGGGTCGGCCTGAAAGTGCGGCCAGTTGGCGGCCACATAGGCCAGACGCGCGACCAGAACGCCGCCGAAGACGACGACAGTGCTCCATGCGTTGAAGCGGATGCTCACCCGGCTGGCCAGAAGGCCCGAGCCGATGACGAAGACGAAGATGCCGATGATGATGGAAAGCCGCTCGCCGGACAGGACGAGGGGGCCGAGCTCTAGCGCGTTCATCGGGCGGCCTGCGTGCTGTCGAGCGAGGCCAGCACCTTGCTCACGGTGGTCTTGCCGACAAGACGGGTGGACGCGGGCTCCTGCGATGCGGGGGACAGGAAGATCAGCGTCGGGGGGCCGACCACGCCGTAGGTCTTCATCAACTGGCGCGTTTCCGGGGTATTGTTCGTCACATCAACCTTGATCAGATCGACGTTCTGCAGGGCGGCGAAAACCTGGCCGTCGACGAAGACGTCCCGGTCCATCTGCCGACAGATGACGCACCAGTCGGCGGTGAAGTAGATCATGGCCGGGCGAGAGCGGGCGCCTGCATCGCTAATGGCGCGCTCCAGCCCGGCGGGGTCAACGACCACGGCGGCCGGGACCGGCGCCGCCCCAGGCCCGGCGTCGCCGGGCGCCGAGCGGGATGCGATCGGGGCCAGCGGGCGCCAGGGATCGGCGGCGCCCATGCTGAGGCCGATCAGAAGCATGATCCCCCAGGCGGCGACGGCTAATCCGGCGGCGCGGGCGAGCCCCGCCGGACGGCTGGTCGCGGGGCCGCTGAACAGGCCAAGGGCGGCGGCGGCGGCCAGAGCCAGCATCGCGCCCAGCGCCAGCACGACGGTCGGCGGCAGGATGCGGCTCGCCAGCCACCATGCCATGCCCAGGAAGATGAAGCCGAACAGGGTCTTCACCCGATCCATCCAGGCCCCGGCCTTGGGCAGGAAGCGGGCGCCGGCCGTGCCGAAGACGATCAGCGGCGCGCCCTTGCCCAGCCCCAGGGCGAACAGAGCGGCCGCGCCGAGCCCGGCTTCGCCGGTCTGGGCGATGTAGAGCAGGGCGCCCGCCAGCGGGGCGGTCACGCAGGGACCGACGATCAGGGCCGAGGCGAAGCCCAGCCCGGCGGCCGACCCGACGGAGCGCCGCCCGGTCCCGGTGTCGCGCGAAAAACGGCTGGTCCAGGCGGACGGCAGTTGCAGCTCGAAACCGCCGAACATCGAGGCGGCCAGTAGCAGGAAGATGATCGACAGGGCGCCGACGGCCCAGACCGATTGAAGCGCCATCTGCAGATTCTGACCGGACCAGGCGGCGACGACGCCCAGCAGGCCGAAGGCCGTGGCCAGTCCCAGGACATAGGCCGTGGAGAGCACCAGCCCGCGCTGGGTCCCGCGGCCATCGACGCCCCGTCCGATCACGCCGGCCAGGATCGGATACATGGGGAAGACGCAAGGCGTGAAGGCCAGCAATACGCCGAAACCGAAGAAGGCCAGCAGGACCCAAGCGAACCCTCCCTGATCCGCCAGCCGATCGACGAAGCCTGCGTTCTGGTCCAGCCGGACGGCGGGCGCGGGCGCTGCATCGGCGGCTTCAGCGACAAGGGATGCTTCGGGCTCTGAAACCGGCGAGGCGGCAGGGGCAGGCTGGGCCTCGGGCGCAGGCGGCGCCTTCAGGGCCAGTGCGGCGGCCGGTTCGGCAGGGGGCTGGGCCGCGCCGTCCCCGGCCTGTCTTGCCGCGCGCGGCAGGGCGGGAACCGTAACGGTCCGCGTGGTCGGCGGATAGCAGATCGAGTCTTCCTTGCACCCCTGATAGGTGATGTTGATCGAGCCCGGCGCGCCCGCGCGCTCCAACGTCGCCGCCGACAGGCGCGCCCGTCCGGCCGAGCGCCAGATGTCGACCACGCCGAAGCCGGGGTCGTCCTTCTTCTCGCCGGGCTGCAACTGCAGGCTGAGGCTCTCCTCGCCGCCCGGCGCCGTGGCGACGGTGTGATCCCGATAGAGGTAATGCCCCGCAGCTATGGTCCAGCGGAAGGCCAGATCGCCGTTGGTCTCACGCGAAACCTTGAGCGTGAAGGCCTGGTCCGGGGACAGGAAGGACTGGTCCAGGGCCGGGAAGGCCTGGGCGCGCCCGACAGCCGGGGCGGCCAGCATCAGGGCGAACAGGATCGCCAGAAGGCGCCAGGAAATGAACTTCATGCGTCACGGGTCGGCGTAAGAGCTTAAGTCAGGCTTAAGCCGGGCGGCGGAAGGCATAAGGCATGAGACTGCTCATAGTGGAAGATGATCCGGTACTTTCGGACGGCCTTCAGGTCGGCCTGACGGCTTGCGGCTGGACGGTCGAGGCCACGACGCGCATCGAGGACGCCCTGGCTGCGCTTGAAAGCTCGGCGTTCGAAGCTGTCGTCCTGGACCTCAATCTGCCCGATGGCGACGGTCTTCAAGTCCTGCGCTTCGTGCGACAGCGCGACATGGACGTCGGGGTGGTCATTCTGTCGGCGCGCGACGAAAGCCGGGATCGGATCGGCGGTCTGGACGCGGGCGCCGACGACTATGTGGGCAAGCCGTTCGATCTGGACGAACTGGCGGCGCGGCTGCGGGCTGTGCGGCGTCGGCTGCTGGGGCGGTCGCGCCCGGCTCTGACTTACAAGGACGTTACGCTGGACCCGAAGGCGCGGCTGGCCTGGCGCGGCGAAGAGGATTTGCCGCTGTCGCGCCGCGAGTTCGCCATCCTGGAGGCTCTGATGGAAAGGCCGTCGGCTGTGCAGTCGCGGAGCCAGCTGGAAGAGCGTCTGTATGGCTGGCAGGAGGAGATCGGCTCTAATGCCGTGGAGGTTCACGTCCACCACCTGCGGGCCAAGCTGGGTTCCGCCTTCATCCGCACGGTGCGCGGCGTGGGATACACCCTGCGATGACCTCCATCCGGCTTAGATTGTTCGCCATTCTGGCCGTTGTGACCGCATTGGTATGGGGCGCAGCGGTGGTCTGGGTGGAGGTCCATACCCGCCATGAGGTCCAGCGCGTGCTGGACCGGCGTCTGATGGAATCGGCGCGCATGGTCTCGTCCCTGATGCGCACGGGCGAGATGACGCCGGTGGCGAGCCCGGCCCTGCCGGGGCCTGTTCCGGCCTATGACCGGCAGCTGTCGTGTCAGATCTGGACCATGAACGGCGAGTTGATCGCGCGCTCCCAGAACGCCCCCGCCGAGAGCCTGGCGCCGGACGAAGACGGCTTTTCAGAGCGGGTGATCGAAGGCGAGCGCTGGCGGGTCTACACCGTCAATGCGCCCGAGGGCGGCTATCGGGTGATGGTCGGCGACAGTCTGACGATCCGCGAGCATCTGGTCAGCAGCGTGGTCGCGGGTTTGCTCGGCCCGGCGGCCCTGGGGTTGGCGGCCCTGGGCGTGCTGATCTGGTGGTCGGTGGGGGCTGGGCTGCGGCCGGTCCGCCAAATGACCCGCATCCTCACCGAAAGGGACGCTGACGACCTGTCGCCAATCGGCGTGGCGCCCGGAGTGTCTGACCTTCAGCCCTTCGTGCAGTCTCTGGACGCCCTGATGGACAGGGTGCGCGCGGCCCGATTACGGGAGACGGAGTTCACGGCCGCCGCCGCGCATGAGTTGCGCACGCCGCTGGCGGGGCTGCGTATCCAGGCCCAGATCGCCGCCGCGACCCGAGACGAACGAACGCGCCGACATGCGCTGGAGCAGATTCAGGTCTCGGTAGACCGAACCGCGCGTCTGGTCGCCGGCCTGCTGGCCCTCGCGCGGGAGGATGTGACCGCCATCGACGATCGCGAAAAGCGGTGGACGGGGCTGGCGGCGCCTTTCCAGGCTCAGGGGCCGGAACCCCGCCTTGAGGCGCCGCAGGGCGGGATGGAGGTCTTCGCCGAGCCTGACCGTTTCAATCTGGTGGCGGCCAATCTGATGGCGAACGCGCAACAGTTCGCCCGCAGCCGCATCCGCGTGTCGGCTGAAGGAGAGGGGCCGTCCGCCGTCATCGCCATTGATGACGACGGCCCCGGCGTCGCCGCCGCTGATCTTGAGAGGCTGGGCCAGCGATTTTTCCGACCGGCAGGCAGCCCCGGCGGCGGCAGCGGACTGGGCCTGTCGATCGTGGCGTCGGCGATGAAGGCGCACGGGGGCGAGGTTCGCTTCGTTCCCTCGCGGTTGGGCGGCTTGCGGGTGGAACTGCGCGGTCTGCCGGTCAGGACGCGACCGGAACACAGCTGAAAAGCGACCGCCGCCCCTCCGGCGGACGGGCGGCTGCTTGCAGGCCAGCGTTCAAGGCCGGATTTTAGGTGATTTTCTTGGCCACTGTGAAGCCAAGCACCAGGAAGATCGCAAAGATGATCAGCGCCAGAACAGCCAGGAATTTGGCGATGCCCGCCGCGGCGCCCGCGATGCCGCCGAAGCCCAGCAGGCCGGCCACTATGGCGATAATGGCGAAGATGATGGCCCATTTGATCATGTCGTTCTCCTTCGTACCCGAGCGCAACGGGAGGGGACGCTGAGGGTTCCGCCTGGCTTGGCCGTTGGCAAAACAGGAAGCCGCTTGCCTATCGGATATCCAGATACATTATTCGATCGAGGCGCGCCTTCGGCTTGCGCTTGCGGGCGTTCAGTGTTCTGAACGCCCTGTTAAAACCGTCGGAGGGGGAAGCCGATGTTACGCAAGGTTCTGCTGGCGAGCGTCGCCGGTCTGGTGATGTTCGGGGCGTCGGCTCAGGCGACAGCGCAGTCTACGCCCCCGACAGCGGCGGCCACAGCCGCCTGGCAGGACGGCCTGTTCGGCGTGCGGCTGGACCGGGAGAAGGGGCGGGTTCTGGCGCGTCTGTCGCCGCCGGACGCTGAGGGCGTGATCGGGCGATACCTTTATCAGCCGGGGCTGTCGGCGGGACTGGGCATGGACAATGCGGGGCTGGACCGCTCGGGTCTGGGCCAGACGCAGATCGTGGCCTTCCACAAGGTCGGCGGCCGGGTGTTCGCCCGGTTCGAGAATCACCGCTTCCGCGCCTTTGACGCCAGCGACGACGAACAGAGGGCGGTCGCCGCCTCCTTCGCCCCCTCGACCGTCTGGGCGACGGATGTGATCGAGACAGGCGCCGACGGCTCGGTGGTCGTCGATCTGTCCGGCTTCCTGACCCGCGATGCGGTCAATATCGCCGGGCGACTGAAGCGGGCCAGCCTCGGTTCGTTCAAGCCGGCGCAGGATCTGGGGCATCTGGCGCTGGATCAGACCCTGGTCTTCCCCGACAACGTCGAACTTCAGACTGTCCAGACCTTCACCAGCGACGAGCCGGGCGGCGAGCTGTTGCGCATCGCGCCGGATTCGCGCGCCGTCACCCTGACGGTCCAGCACTCCTTCATCCGTCTGCCGGACGACGGCTTCCAGCCCGTGCCGCACGATCCGCGCGGCGGCAGCGTCGGCCAGGCGATGGCCGTCGACTTCGCCGCGCCTCTGGATCTGCCGGTGATGAAGCGGATGGCGCGCCGCTTCCGGCTGGAGAAGACCGATCCCTCGGCCGCCCGTTCGCCGGTCAAGAAGCCGATCGTCTTCTACGTCGACCGGGCCGCGCCGGTCGCCATCCGCGAAGCCCTGATCGAGGGCGGCAATTGGTGGGCGCAAGCCTTTGAAGAGGCGGGGTATCAGAACGCCTTCCGGGTCGAGGTGCTGCCTGAAGGGGCGCATCCGATGGACGCACGCTACAGCATCATCGCCTGGGTCCACCGCGAGACGCGCGGCTGGTCCACCGGCAGCACCGTCAGCGATCCGCGCACCGGCGAGATCGTGCGCGGCGTCGTGCAACTGGGCTCGCTGCGGGACCGGCAGGACAAGATGATCATCGAGGGCCTGGTCGGCGCCGCCCGCGCCGGAACGGGCGGCGAAGATGATCCCGACCGTCTCGCCTATCACCGCCTGCGCCACCTGTCGGCGCACGAGATCGGCCACTCCATCGGCCTGGCCCACAACTTCGCGGCCTCGACCTATGAGGGGCGCGCCTCGGTGATGGACTATCCGGCGCCCTGGGTGATCGCCGACGGCGACCGGCTCGACTTCAGCCAGGCCTATACGACCGGCGTCGGGGCCTGGGACCGCTACGCCATCGACTGGCTGTATGGCGATGCGCCGGGCCGGGACCCGCAGGCGCGTCGCCTGGCCCTGGCCGCAGAGGCGCAAGCCAAGGGTTATCGCTTCGTCGGCGACGGCGACACCCGTCCCCTGGGCAGCCTGCAGCCCTACGGCGCCATGTGGGACAACGGCGAAGACCCGGTGGCCGAGTTCGCCAACACTCTGGCGGTGCGCCGCATCGCCCTGTCGCGTTTCGGCCTGGGCAATCTGCCGGCGGGGGCGCCGGCGGCGGACCTGCGCCGGGTCATTGTGCCTATCTATCTGTATCACCGCTATCAGACCACGGCGGTCGGGCGTCAGATCGGCGGCGTGGACTACAGCTACGCCGTCAGCGGCGCCGGGCATGAGCGGGCCGAGGTCGTGCCCGCCGACAAGCAGCGCGCGGCGCTGGAGGCCCTGATGCAGGCGCTGTCTCCGGCCGAGTTGGACCTCAGGGACGACCTGATCGACCTGCTGTCCTCGGTCCAGTCGGGCAATCCGGATCGCCAGACCCAGATCGAGCTGTTCGAGGGCAAGACCGACGCCGTGTTCGACCCGTCCTCGGCGGCGGCTGCAGCGACCGAGGTGGTGTTCGAGACCCTGCTGGCGCCCGAGCGGGTGAATCGTCTGATCGAACAGCAGCGCCGCGATCCGGGCCAGCTGGGCCTGGTCGAGACGCTGGATCGGGTGGCGCTGGCCGTCGGCCCGGGCGCCGTCCTCAGCTCGCGACAGGCCGAGCTGCGGCGCGTGGCCCGCGCCCGCTACGCCGCCCATCTGTCGGCCCTGATGCAGGGCAAGGACCTGTCATCGACCGCTCAGGGCGTGGTGCGAGACAGCGCCCGCCGCTTCGGCGAACAGTTGAAACGCTGCCGTGGCGATCGGCTGGAGACGGCGCAGTGCGCCTATCTGGCCGACGCCCTGACAGGACCGGTCGAGGGGCTGAAGGCGCTCAGCGCGACCCTTCCGGTCGCTCAGCCGGTTCCGCCGGGTGCGCCGATCGGCGGCGGCGAGTGGCATTGACGCAGGCCCAGGCTTCGGCCGACGCCCGCGCTGGTAAGAATAGGAACAGTATCATGAGAACCCTGCTGCTGACGGCCTGCGCCGTTTCGTCCCTTCTGGTCGCGTCGGTGCCGGCGGCGGCGTTCGCCGCCGAGGCCTCCCCGTCCGCCGTGCCGATGCAGCAGGCCGGAGCGCGGCTGAAGGCGCTCTATGAGGCGGAAACGGAAACCAGCATGGCCCGCACCGGCCGGGTCAAAGGCGCTGACGGCGAGTATGGCCCGGCCGACCGTCTGGCCGACGTCAGCCCGGCGGCCCAGCAGCAGCGCCTGACCTATGTGCGCGAGCTGTTGCAGCAACTGGACGGCATTTCTCTGGACGAACTGTCGGACGAGGACCGCATCAACGCCGCCGTCTTCCGCACCAATCTGGAGCACGCCCTGATCGACGGTCAGGCCCGCCAGTGGGAGATGCCGTTCAACAGCGACAGCTCTTTCTGGACCTATCTGGACCAGTCGCGCAGCCTGCGCACCGCCGAGGACTACAGCGCCTTTATCTCGCGGATGCGCGACATCCCGCGCTATTTCGACCAGCAGAAGGCCAATATGCGCGACGGTCTGGCGCGCGGGTTCAGCGTGCCGCGCGTGACGCTGGAAGGCCGCGAAGCCTCCATCACCAACTTCATCACCGACACGGCCGAGGCCAACGCCTTTTACGCCGCCTTCCGCCAGATGCCCTCGACCGTTTCGGCGTCCGACCAGGCGCGCCTGCGCGCCGAGGCCGCGACTGTCATCAATGAGGCGGTGATCCCGGCCTATCGGTCGCTGCTGGACTTCTATCTGAACGAGTATCAGCCGCGCGCCCGCACCACCTTGGCGGCCCGCGACATGCCCGACGGCGTCGCCTTCTACGAATCCCAGGTCCGCAAATATACGACGCTGGAACTGAGCGGCGAAGAGATCCACCAGATCGGCCTGTCCGAGGTCGCCCGCATCCAGGCCGAGATGCGCCAGACGATGGCCGACGCGGGCTTCACCGGCTCGTTCGACGAGTTCCTGCATTTCCTGCGCACGGATCCGCAGTTCTACGCCAAGACGCCGGACGAGCTGATGATGGTGTCGGCCTGGGTCGCCGTGCGGGCCGATGGCGAGATCGGCAAGCTGATCGGCAAGCTGCCGCGCCGTCGCTACACCATCATTCAGGTGCCTGAGGCGCTGGCCCCCTTCTACACGGCGGGGCGCGGCGGGCTGGAAGCCTGCCAGATGAACACCCATAACCTGCCTAGCCGGCCGCTGTACAACATCCCGGCCCTGACCCTGCACGAATGCGCGCCGGGCCACAGCTTCCAGATGGCGCTGGCCGAGGAGCAGGACGCAGGGCCGACCTTCCGTCGCCACACCTACTTCTCCGGCTATGGCGAGGGCTGGGGCCTCTATACGGAATGGCTGGGCGTCGAGATGGGCATCTATCGCACGCCCTACGAGAACTTCGGCCGCCTCAGCTACGAGATGTGGCGCGCGGCGCGTCTGGTGATCGACACCGGCGTGCACCTGAAGGGCTGGTCGCGCGAACAGGCCATCGACTATCTGGCGGGTCACACCGCCCTGTCGCGCCACGAGGTCGAGACCGAGGTGGACCGCTACATCAGCTGGCCTGGTCAGGCCCTGTCCTACAAGCTGGGCGAGCTGACCATCCGCCGCCTGCGCGGCGAGGCCGAGGTCGCCCTGGGCGAGCGTTTCGATCCGCGCCCGTTCCACGACGAAATCCTGGCTTTGGGTTCGGTGCCGCTGAACACGCTGGAGGAGCATATGCGCGCCTTCATCGCGCGCGGCGGCAAACCCGCTGAGACGGCCAAGGCGGTCGCCGCTCAATAAATACGGGCGACAGACGAAAGAAGGCGAGGGCGCGTCAGGGCTTGGACGCGCCCTTAGTCTTCTGGTCGATCAGAACGGCCTGCTGCCATCGGCTGGGGGTCTTGTCGGTGCGATGGATGCAGCCCGCCCAGCAGCAGGGACGGCGCTTGCCCTCTCGCAGTTCCTCTACGGTCCGCCGGATGCGTCGCTGGCGCGTGGCAGGTTGTTTGGCGTCATCGACCCAGCAGATGAACTCGTTACGGCCCAGCGGGGTCAGGTTTCGCCACAGGTCGAAGACCTCGTCGTCTGCTTTCAGGGCGTCCTGAAGGTCGGCGGCCGCCTGATGCACGGTTCCCTGCGGAAAACCGTCTGGCATGAGTGGCCTCCTGGAGCTTGCGACCGATCTGTCGGCCTCTCGGGAATATAAGGGGGAAGCCGATCGCGACCGCAAGATCGGGGCGCGCGCCAGACGAGACTTAAGCCTTCGCAGTGGTGAGGGGCAGCGCCAGCTCCACCGCCAGTCCCGGCTGATTGTCGTCCAGTCGAAGCTCGCCGCCATGGGCCCGCGCGACGGCCGCCACCATGGCCAGACCCAGACCTGCCCCGGACGTATGGTCGCTCGCGCCCTGATCCAGGCGATAGAAGCGGCGCAGGACCTTGTCGCGCTCGGTTTCCGGCACGCCGGGGCCGTGGTCGGCGATGCGGATGATCGCCCGGCCGCCCTCGCTGGTCGTGGATACCTCGATCTGCCCGCCGCCGTGGAAGACGGCGTTCTCGATCAGATTGGCCAGCGCCTGTTGCAGCAGGGCAGGGTCGGCCTCGATCGTTCCTGTTGGGGCCAAGGCGATGATCAGGCGCCCGCCCGCCTCTTCGACGAAGGGGCTGTAGATGTCTGCCACCGTGGCGGCCAGGGCGGCGAGATCCAGCCGTTCGGTCTGCAAGGCGGCGTCGTCGCTCTCGATCCGCGCCAGGGTCAGCAAGGCCTCGAACAGGGCGCTGACCTGGTCCGTTTCTTCAAGCGCGCGCTCGACAGCGGCTTCGCGCGCCTTGGCGTCATCCAGATTGGCGGCCAGGTCCTCCAGCCGGTGGCGAACCCGGCTCAGCGGCGCGCGCAGTTCGTGGGCCACGCCCTCGGACAGGGTCTTCAGCGTCGTCAGCGCCGCCTCCTGCCGGTCCAGCATCCGGTTGAGGTTGGCCGACAGCTCATTGAACTCCCGCCCCAGGCCGACGGCGGGCAGGCGGGCCGAATCCTGACCGGCGATGATGCGGCCGACCGCCTGATTGACGTCCTCCAGCCGCCGCAGGAACAGCCGGCCGGCGAACCAGCCTCCGGCCAGGGCCAACAGGATCAGCACGATCCCGCTCATCAGGGCATAGCGGCGGATGCCGCCGCGCAGTTCGTCCAGATGCTGGATGTCGCGTCCGACCGCCAGCAGGCCGCCGTCGGACGCCCGCGCGCTCAGCGTCAGCATGTTCGGCGTCTGGTCGGGCCAGCGGGCGGGACGCGCCTTGTTCGGCAGGTTGCGGCGAAAGCCGGTCTCATTGACCGCCAGCCGCGTCAGACCGTTGGAGAAGGTGCGGCCGTCCGGCGCCTCCACCAGCAGCAGATAGCGCCGGGCGTCGCGGTTGCGGGCCTCGGCGTTCAGCTCCTGCACCAGTTGGGCCGTGCCGTGCCGGTTGGCGTCGGCCCGCATGACGTCCATCTGGTGGTTCAGCCCGTCGCGGACCTCGGCCTCGGCGAAGCGCATCAGCCCATAGTCCACGCCCGCGATCATCCCCGCAGCGCCCAGGCCGAACAGGAGCGAGAAGGCGGCGGCGTAGCGCAGGCTGGCGGTGGACCAGACGGAGGGGCGCTTCGGCTCAGTCCGGGGCCTTGAGGACATAGCCCACCCCCCGGATGGTGTGGATCAGCTCCTGATCGAAGCCGCGATCGACCTTGGCGCGCAGGCGGCTGATGTGGGCGTCGATCAGATTGGCGCGCGGGTCGAAGTGGAAGCCCCACAGGCTTTCCAGCAGCATGGTGCGCGTCACCGCGTGACCGGCGTTGCGGGCCAGCCGCTCCAGCAGTTTGAACTCATGCGGGGTCAGGTCCAGCGTCCGGCCCGCGCGGGTCGCCCGGTGGGCGGCGACGTCGACCTCAAGATCCGCCACGCGATGCCGCGTCGATGTCTCGGCCAACGGCGGGCGGCGCACCAGGGCCTGAAGCCGTGCGCTCAGCTCGCTGAAGGCGAAGGGCTTGACCAGATAGTCGTCGGCGCCCGCGTTCAACCCCGCCACCCGATCGTCCACCGAACCTAGCGCCGTCAGCATCAGCACCGGCGTCTTCAGCCCGCCTGCGCGCATGGCCTGGACGGCCTCCAGGCCCGGCAGGCCAGGCATCATACGGTCCACGACAAGGGCGTCGTACTGGCCCTCCATCGCCATGTGCAGGCCCGTCTCTCCATCGCCGGCTTCATCGACGATGTGCCCCTGCTGGCGCAACCCTTCGGCCACGAAGGCGCGGGTTCGGGCATCATCGTCAATGACTAGCATTCGCATGAGCGCCCTTCTAAACCTCTGCGGCGAAACGACCAGACCGGCTTGGAATTAATCTGGCCGCAAGACAACGCGAAGGTTGCTCCGCTATAGGCCGATTGTTGCGAATGATATGCAACAGCTTGAGTGCAGCAGGGATCAGCATGGAGTTGAGAGTAGCGGAGTTTTGGGGCGCGCCCGATCTGTCGGTTCAGATCGGCGGCGGCGCATCCGAACGGCAAGAGGCCGCCGCTCCCAAGGACGACATGGACTGGGCCTTTGGACTGAGCACGCCGGAGCTCCGCCTTTTCACCACCGGTCTGAGGCAGCGCCTGACGCCGGGGCCGGCGGCGACGCTGGGGGCGCGCGTGCGCGGCTTCTTCGCTGATCTGCCCGTCCCGCCGGAAACCGATGAGCCGTCGCCGCGCCTGCTGGTCGGCGCGCTTCCGTTCGACCGCCGCGCCGACGACTGCCTGTTCCTGCCCGAGCGCGCCGCCAACCGTATCTGGGATGTGCGCTCGAGCGCGCCGCGCCCCTCGATCCGCGCCCTGACGCCCGAGCCCTCGCGCGCGGCCTATGAGGCGGCGGTGAGGCAGGCGCTTGCGGCCATGCGCGCTTCTCACGGCGGCGCTGAACCGATCAATAAGGTGGTGCTCTCGCGCAGCCTGAAGGTTCAGGGCGACGGCGCGATCGACCCCTTCACCCTGTGGCGCGACCTGAAGGCCGACCCGACCGCCGCGCGCTTCCTGACGCCGCTGGGCGAGGGCGCTGGCGGGGCGATGCGCCGTCTGGTCGGCGCCACGCCGGAACTGTTGGTCTCCAAGCGCGGGCCCGCCGTCTTCTCTCACCCCCTGGCCGGGTCGGCGCGTCGCAGCGTCGACGTGGTGCAGGACGAGGCGGCGGCGCAGAGCCTTTTGGCTTCGGACAAGGACCGCCGCGAACACGCCCTTGTGGTCGAGGCCATCATGGATCTGCTGGCGCCCTATTGCAGCGACCTGCGCGCGCCGCCGGGACCGGCGCTCGTCTCGACCCGGACCATGTGGCACCTGGGCACGCGCATCGAGGGGCGGCTGCATCGCCCCGATGAAACCTCCGCCGCCGAACTGGCCGCCCTGCTGCATCCGACGCCGGCCGTCTGCGGCTCGCCGCGCGACCGGGCGGCTGAGATGATCCGCGCGCTTGAAGGCTATGACCGGGGCTTCTATGCCGGGGCCGTGGGCTGGACCAACGCCTTCGGCGACGGCGCATGGTACGTCTCGCTGCGCTGCGCCGAGACGTGCGGCGATCAGGCGCGTCTCTATGCCGGGGCGGGCGTTGTCGAAGGCTCCGACCCCGCCGCCGAGGCGGACGAGACGTCAGGTAAGTTCCAGGCCGTCCTGCGCGCCCTGGGCGTGGATGAGGCGAGCGTATGATTCCCCTGCAGCAGGTCTGGCCGGACGATCTGGCGGCCCTTTATCGCGCCAAGGGCTATTGGCGTGGAGAGACCTTCTCCCAACTGCTGCGCGATCGCGTCGAGGCGACCCCCGACGCCGTCGCCGTGGTCGGCATGGACCAGCGCTGGACCTATGGCGAACTGCTGGAAAAGGCCGAGACGGCCGCTGCCGGGTTCCTGGCGCTGGGGCTGAAGCCGGGCGACCGGGTCGTGGTGCAGTTGCCGAACCTGCCCGAGTTCCTCAGCGTGATCTTCGGTCTGTTCCGGGCCAGGCTGATCCCCGTCTATGCGCTGCCGGCGCACCGCTCGACCGAGATTGTCCACTTCCTGCGCCGGGCCGAGGCCTCGGCCTATGTCGTGGCCGACCGACATGAGGGCTTCGACTACCGCGTCCTGGCCCGCGCCGTTCAGGCCGAGGTTCCCGAACTGCGCCATGTGGTCGTGGTGGGCGAGGCGGAGGAGTTCGCATCCTTCGACGCCTTCCGCGCCGATGCGGCCTCCTTGCCGACCGAGGACGCCGATCCGTCCGACGTCGCCTTCCTGCAGATTTCGGGCGGCTCGACCGGCCTCTCCAAACTGATCCCGCGCACGCACGACGACTATCTGTACAGCGTGCGCGAAAGCGCGGTGATCTCGAAACTCAGCGCGTCCAGCGTCTATCTGACGGCCCTCCCGGCCGCGCATAACTTCCCGATGAGCTCGCCGGGCTATCTGGGCGCCCTCTATGTCGGGGCGACGGTGGTGATGTCGCCGTCGCCGTCGCCGGACGCCTGCTTCCCCCTGATCGAGCGCGAAGGGGTGACGATCACTGGCCTGGTCCCGCCGCTGGCCTTGCTGTGGATGCAGGCGGCGCCGCGAAAGACCCACGACATCTCCAGTCTTGAGGTGCTGTTGGTCGGCGGCGCAAAGTTCCTGCCAGAGGCGGCGCGGCGCGTGCGCGCCGAACTGGGCTGCACCCTGCAACAGGTGTTCGGCATGGCCGAGGGGCTGGTCAACTACACCCGGCTGGACGACCCCGAGAGCTTGATCGTGGAAACGCAAGGACGCCCGATCAGCCCTGACGACGAAATCCTGATCGTCGACGATGCGGGCGCGCCGGTCGCCGAGGGCGAGCCGGGCAACCTGCTGACGCGCGGCCCCTATACGATCCGCGCCTATCACAACGAACCAGCGGCCAATGCGCGGTCCTTCACCGACGACGGCTTCTATCGCACCGGCGACGTGGTGCGCCGCACGCCCGAGGGCTACCTCGTCGTCATGGGGCGGGCCACCGACCACATCAACCGCGCGGGCGAGAAGATCTCGGCCGAGGAGGTCGAGGATCACCTGCTGGCCCACCCGTCCGTGTTCGACGCCGCCGTGGTGTCGGTGCCGGACGACTATCTCGGCGAGCGTATCTGCGCCTTCATCATCCCCAACGGCGCCGCGCCGCGCGGCGTCGAGCTGAAGGCCTGGATGCGCAAGCGCGACATCGCCGACTTCAAGGTGCCGGATCAGATCGTCTTCGTGGAAGACTTCGCCGTGACGGCTGTCGGCAAGGTCAGCCGCCGCGAGCTGCGCGCCGCCCTGCGTAAGCGCATTCTGGAAGACGAGGGCAAGGCGTGACTGCATCAAAGGGCCTGCCCACCGTCCCGGCCTATGCCCTGCCGACCGAGGCGGAGATTCCCGCCTCGCGCGCCCTGTGGACGCTGGAGCATGATCGCGCCGCCCTGCTGGTCCACGACATGCAGCGCTATTTCATGCGCCCCTATGCGCCGGGCGCCGAGCCGCTGCCAGGGCTGATCGCCAACATCGCCCGCCTGATCGCGGCGGCGCGGGCGGCGGGCGTTCCCGTCTTCTACACCGCCCAGCATGGCGATCAGGATCGCCGCGATCGGGGCCTGCAGGCCGACCTGTGGGGACCGGGCATGCGCCGCGCGCCCGAGCATGAAGACATCCTGCCGGAACTGGCCCCGGCGCCGGGCGACTTCCCTCTGGTCAAGCACCGCTACAGCGCATTCCAGCGCAGCAACCTCGAGACGCTGATGCGCGCGCGGGGGCGGGACCAGCTGATCGTCTGCGGCGTCTACGCCCACATCGGCTGCCAGCTGACGGCCGCCGAGGCGTTTCAGCGCGATATCGAACCCTTCTTCGTCGCCGATGCGCTTGGCGACTTCTCGCGCGACAAGCATATGGGCGCGGTGGCCTGGGCCGCCGACACCTGCGCCGTGGCCCTTTCGACGGCGCGCGTTCTGGAACGACTGACATGACCAAGCTGACCCCGCAGGATCTGACGCTGGAGCGCATGCGCGCCGATGTCGCCGCCGTGCTGCACGAAACGCCGGACTCCATTCTGGACGACGACAATCTGATGGACCTGGGCGTCGACTCCTTACGCGCCCTCAACCTGTCGCTGGCGTGGAGCGAGGCCGTGCCGCTGGAGTTCAGCGAACTGGCCGAACACACCACGCTCGCAGGCTGGTGGAGCGTGGTTCAGGCGCGCCTGCGCGCCGCCGGCCACGACGCTTGACCTGACGTCATGGACGACGGACGCATGGCGGCGGCGCTGGAACACCCGCTGACGGAAGCCCAATCCGGCCTGTGGTTCGCCCAGAGGCTGGACCCGGCCAACCCGATCTTCAACACGGCCCACTATCTCGACATCCGGGGCGATCTGGACGTCGAGGCCTTCCGCGCCGCCGTCGATCAGACCGCCGCCGAGGCCGAGGCCCTGTCGCTGCGTTTCGTTGAGAAGTACGGCGAGGTGTTCCAGACTCTCGACCCAGCCCATCGTCCGCTGCTTCAGATCGTCGACGTGTCCGCCGCCGCCGATCCGGTCGCCGAGGCCATGGCCGCTATGCGCCGCGATCACGAGACGCCGCTGGACCCGACGCGCGACCCGCTGGCCGCCAACATCCTGTTCCTGATGGGGCCGCAACGCTTCCTGTGGAGCCTGCGCGTTCATCATCTGGCCACCGACGGCTTCGGCATGGCCCTGCTGACCAACCGCACAGCCGAGCTTTACAACGCCGCGCGCGGCGGCCCGGCGTCCGGTCCGGTCTTCAACCCCATCGCCAAGGTGTGGGAGGAAGACGCCGCCTATCGCGTTTCGGACAAGCGCACGGCCGACGCCGCCTACTGGCGCGAGATCATGGGCGACGCGCCCGAGGTCGCCTCTCTGGCGCCCGGCAAGGCGACGACCGCCCACCGCTTCCACCGCATCGAGCGCGCCCTGCCGCCGCAGGTCACGGCCCGCCTGCGCGCCCGCGCTGACGCCGGGCGCCTGTCCTGGCCCGACGTGTTGACCGCCATCGGCGCCGCCTATGTGCGCCGTTTCTCGGGCGCTGAAGAGGCTGTGATCGGCGTGCCGTGGATGGGGCGCATGGGCAGCGCCTCGGCGCGCACGCCCGCCATGATCATGAACGTCCCGCCGCTGCGCCTGACGCTGGACGAGGACGCGCCGCTGGACGAGCAGCTGATCCTGGCCTCCAAGGCGCTGATCAAGACCCGCCGCCACGGCCGTTATCGCAGCGAGCAACTGCGGCGCGACCTGGGTCTGATCGGCGGGGCGCGGCGTCTGTATGGGCCGCTGGTCAACGTCCTGCCGTTCGACCTGCCGCCGCGCTTTGCGGGACTGGACACGACGCTGAAGGTGCTGGGCACCGGCCCTGTCGACGACATCAGCTTCACCTTCCGCGGCGACGCCGCCCCGGTCCTGACGCTGGAGGTCGACGCCAACCCCGACCTCTACACGCTGGAGGAGGCCGGGGCTCACGCAGAGCGTCTGGCCGCCTTCCTGACCAATGCGCTCCACGCTGAGACGCTGGGCGAGGTTCCCATCGCCACGCCGAGCGAGGCCGTGCGCGAACTGGAAGTCTTCAACGCCACCGCCCATCCCGTGCCTGACACGACGCTGACCGCCCTGCTGGAGGCGGCCATGCAGGCGACGCCGGACGCCTCGGCGCTGACCTTCGGCGAGCAGACCCTGACCTACGCCGAACTGGACCGCCGCACGGCGGCGCTGGCCTCGGCGCTGGCGGCGCGCGGCGTGGGGCGCGAAAGCCTCGTCGCCGTGGCCCTGCCGCGTTCGCTGGAGTTGGTGATCGCGCTTGTCGCGACCCTGCGCGCAGGCGGCGCCTATCTGCCGCTGGATCTGGAGCATCCGGCCGAGCGGATCGCCGCCATCGTCCGCGCCGCCGGGCCGAGCGTCGTGCTGGCTCATGAAGATATCGGCGGCGCGTTTGGCGAGGCCCTGCTGGCGCCCGCCAAATGGCCGCTGGACGGGGCTGCGCCTGCCGTGGCGCAAGCGGGCGATGACGCGGCCTATGTCATCTACACCTCGGGGTCGACCGGCGATCCCAAGGGGGTGCTGGTCGAGCATCGGGCCATCGTCAACCGCCTGCTGTGGATGCAGGCCGAATACGGCATCGGCGCCCACACCCGCATCCTGCAGAAGACGCCCGCCACTTTCGACGTGTCTGTGTGGGAGTTCTTCCTGGCGCTGATTTCCGGCGGCGAACTGGTCGTGGCCCCGCCCGGCGCGCACCGCGATCCGGCCGCCATCGCCGGGCTGATCCGTCGCCATGCGATCACCGACCTGCACTTCGTCCCCTCCATGCTGTCGGCCTTTCTGGCCGATCCGGCGGCCAAGGGGATCACGGTCGCCCACGTCTTCTGCAGCGGCGAGGAGTTGCCCGCCGAACTGCGCGACCGCTTCCATCAGACGGTCAGCGCCGAACTGCACAACCTCTACGGCCCGACCGAGGCGGCGGTGGACGTCAGCTATTGGGCCGCCGGGCCGGAGGATACGTCCCGCCCCATGCCGATCGGCTGGCCGGTGTGGAACACCCGGCTGGTCATCCTGGACGAGCGGCGGCGCCCCGTGGCGCCCGGCATGGGCGGCCACCTGCATCTGGGCGGCGTCCAGTTGGCGCGCGGCTATCTGAACCGGCCCGACCTGACCGAGGCCGCCTTCATCCCCGACCCGCACCATCCGGGCCAGCGCCTGTATCGCACCGGCGACGTGGCGCGCCGGCGCGCCGACGGGGCGGTGGTCTATCTGGGCCGCAGCGACCATCAGGTGAAGATCCGCGGCCTGCGCATCGAACTGGGCGAGATCGAAGCCGCCGTCATCGCCAGCGGTCTGGCGCGCGAGACGGTGGTGCTGGCGCGCGAGGACCGGCCGGGAGAGCGCCGTCTGGTCGCCTATCTGGTCCCGTCCGAGGGCTACAACCCCGCCACGCTGAAGGCGAAGCTGGCCGCGCGCCTGCCTGACTACATGGTCCCCGCCGCCATGGTGGCGCTGGACGCCCTGCCGACGACCTCCAACGGCAAGCTGGACCGCAAGGCGCTGCCCGCCCCGGTGTTCGAGGCCGCAGCGGGCCGGGCGGCCGAGACGCCGACCGAGAAAGTCATCGCCGAACTTTTCGCCGAGACGCTGGGCCGGGCCGAACCGGCGGGCGCGGACGACGACTTCTTCACCCTGGGCGGCGACTCCCTGCTGGCCGTGCATCTGATGATGCTGATCCGCGAGCGGTTGGGGCGCGATCCAGGCCTGGGCGCCCTGTTCGACCGACCGCGCGTGGCGGAACTGGCCGCCCTGATCGACGCGGAGGCGCTGGACTTCGACAACGGGCTGGGCGTCCTGATCCGTCTGGCCGAGGGCGATGCGGCCCTGGCGCCGCTGTTCCTGATCCACCCGGCAGGGGGGCTGTCGTGGGGCTATCGCACCCTGGCGCGCGCCCTGTCGCCGCGCCGCACGGTGTGGGGCGTGCAGTCGCCCGCGCTGGACCCCGATAACGCCTTGCCGGACGGGATCGACGCCCTGGCGTCGGTGTATGTCGATCATATTCTGGCCTTGGGCGCGCCCGGCCCGGTCCATATCGCCGGCTGGTCCGTGGGCGGCATCATCGCCCAGGCGGCGGCGGTCGAGCTGGAGCGGCGCGGGGTCAAGGTCGGCCTGATGGCCATGCTGGATTCCTATCCGGCCGAGTGCTGGCGCGCCGAGCCTGAGCCCGACCCGGTGGACGCCCTGCGCGCGCTTCTGGCCATCGCCGGCTACGACCCGACCCAGTATCCCGAACTGCGCAGCCGTGCGGCCATCCTCGCCTTTTTGAAGGCGGGCGACAGCGCGCTGGGCGGCCTGCCCGAGGCGGCTCTGGACGGGGTCATCCGCGTGGTGATGGACACCAATCGGCTGGTGCGCGAACACCATCACAAGCCTTTCGGAGGCCGCACCACCCACGTCCGCGCGGCTCTGGATCACACGGAGCGCGACCTGACGCCGGGCCTATGGCGCCCCTACGCCGCCGATCTGGACGTGGTCGAGGTTCCCTTCCTGCACCCGCAACTGACCGGCCCGGCGGCGACGGCCCTGATCGCCCCGGCGCTGGACGCCCGCATGACCGCCGCAGAGGATACGACACGATGAGAGACAGCGGACTGTCCGGCCGTCTGGCCCTGGTCACGGGCGCGGGGGGCGGCATCGGCGCGGCCGTGGTGCGCCTGCTGGTCGAGGAGGGCGCGCGCGTGGTCGCCACCGACCTGCCGTCCACCGCACTGTCAGGTCTGGCCTTCCTGAAGGGCGTCCGCATCGAGCCGCTGGACGTATCCGACGGCGCGGCGGTCGAGGCCCTGTTCGAGCGCATCGAGGGCGAGGACGGCCCCATCGACCTGGTGGCCAGCGTGGCGGGCGTCCTGTCCAATGTGACGGTGGATCAGACCTCAGACGCCGAATGGCGCCGAGTCTTCGCGGTCAATACGGATGGGCCTTTCCACCTGGGCCGTGAAGTTTCGCGCCGGATGGGCGAGCGGGGCAAGGGGGCCTTCGTCACCGTCAGTTCCAATGCTGCGGGCGTGCCGCGTCATGCGATGGCGGCCTATGCCGCGTCCAAGGCGGCGGCGACCATGTTCACCCGCTGTCTGGGGCTGGAGTTGGGGCCGAAGGGCGTCCGCTGCAACATCGTCGCTCCCGGCTCGACCCTGACGCCGATGCAGACGGGCATGTGGGCGGATGAAGACGGCGCCGCCCGCGTCATCGCCGGCTCGCCCGAGACGTTCAAGGCGGGCATCCCGCTGCAGAAGCTGGCGACGCCGGAAGACATCGCCGAGGCTGTGGTCTTCCTGCTGTCCGACCGGGCCGCCCACATCACCATGACGGACCTGTACGTCGACGGCGGGGCCACGCTGCGGGCCTGAACTGCAGCGGAGCCGTTTCAGGACATGGGCGGGGGAGGCGGCGTGCGGTCGGGCGGCAGGGGGATGAACTCCTGATCGTCCATGTCGGGCAGCTTCATGCGCCCGGCGCGCCAGTCGGCCTTGGCCTGTTCGATCCGGTCCTGCGACGAGGAAACGAAGTTCCACTCGATGAAACGCTCGCCCACCGGCTCGCCGCCCAACACCATGACGGTGGTTGGCTGCAGGGCGTGGATGACCGATGGCGATCCCTTGGACAGCACCGCCATCTGGCCGTGACCCAGGGGCCTGCCGTCGTCGATCTCGACCAGCCCCTGAACGACGTAGACGGCGCTTTCGGAATGGTCGGTCGGGGTCTGGAACCGGGCGCCGGGCTCAAGCTCCAGGTGCAGGTAGTGCAGGGGCGAGAAGGTGCTGACGCCCGCCTTCATGCCCATGGTCTCGCCCGCGACCAGACGGCCTTTGACGCCGTTCTCGATCCAGGTCGGCAGGTCGCCGGGGACGACGTGCTGGAAGGACGGATCGATCTCTTCCTGACCATTGGGCAGGGCGACCCAGGCCTGGATGCCCTCAAGACGCAGGCCTTCCATCCGCGCCCGCTCGAAGCGTTCGGAGTGGGTGACGCCGCTGCCCGCCGTCATCCAGTTGACCTCGGCCGGACGGATGTCCTGCTGGACGCCCAGGCTGTCGCGGTGGGTGATCTCGCCGTCGAATAGATAGGTCAGGGTCGAGATGCCGATGTGCGGGTGCGGACGGACGTCGACCGTCTTGGGAATGCCCGCAGGCATATCCACCGGGCCCATGTGGTCGAAGAAGACAAACGGGCCGACCATGCGGCGTTTGGCGTAGGGCAGGACACGGCCGACTTCAAAGCCGCCGAGGTCTTTGCGGCGCTGGTCGATGACGAGTTCGATCATGGGGGGCCTCCTTGAAAGGGGGGGCGGCCCGGCGCTGGCCGGGCCGCCTGTTGCTCAGTGTGTCACGCTGCGGCGGGGATGTCGCCGAAGCGGCCGCTGTTGAAGTCCGTGATGGCGGTGCGGATTTCGTCCTCGCTGTTCATCACGAAGGGGCCATAGCCGACGATGGGCTCGTCGATCGGCTCACCGGTCAGGATCAGCAGGGTCGTGTCGGCATCGGCGCTCAGGGTCACGCTGTCGCCTTGGCGGTCCAGCAGCAGGGCCTCGGCGGCGCCGGCCGGCTGGTCGCCGTTGACCGTGACATGACCCGACAGAACCACCACCATGGCCGTGTGGCCTTCGGGCAGATCCAGCGTCGTCTCGGCGTCCCGGTTCAGCCGCACGTCCCACACATTGATGGGAGTGAAGGTCGTGGCCGGTCCTTTCGAGCCCTTCATCGCGCCGGCGATGATCCGCGCGGTTCCTGCATTGTCAGGCAGGGAAACGGTCGGAATGTCGGCGTTCAGGATCGACTGGTAGCCGGGACGGGTCATCTTGTCCTTGGCGGGCAGGTTGACCCAGAGTTGAACCATGCGGAACGGGCCGCCGGTGCGCGAGAAGGCCGGAGAATGGAACTCCTCGTGCAGGATGCCGCCGCCCGCCGTCATCCATTGGACGTCGCCGGGGCCGATGATCCCGCCCTGGCCGGTCGAGTCGCGGTGCTCGACCTCGCCGTCATAGACGATGGTCACGGTCTCGAAGCCGCGGTGCGGATGCTGGCCCACGCCGCGCCGCTCGGTCGTCGGCTCGAAGTTGTACGGACCGGCGTAGTCGAGCAGCAGGAAGGGGCTCACTTGCTTGCCTGCGGCGTTGTAGGAAAACAGCGAACGGACGGGGAAGCCGTCGCCGACCCAGTGGCCGCGCTCGTTGCCGTAACGGCCCAGAACCTTCTTCATGGTTTAGTCTCCATTAGTTGGATCGGCCGCTGGGGGCAGGGCCGATCGCGTTGAAGACTTTATGACGCTGGAACGCCGACAGGGACAGATTGCGAAATCGCCTCGCTGCGTCCTATCAATAGGACGATGAGAGACCTCAACGACCTCTATTATTTCGTGCAGGTGGTGGACCACCACGGCTTCGCTCCGGCGGCGCGGGCGCTGGGGATGCAGAAATCCAAGCTCAGCCGCCGCATCGCTGCGCTGGAAGACCAGTTGGGCACGCGGCTGATCCAGCGGTCCTCGCGCAAGTTTTCCGTCACCGAGATCGGCCAGGCCTATTACCAGCACTGCCTCGCCATGCTGGTCGAAGCCGAGGCCGCTCAGGCCCTGATCGACGGCGCCCGGTCCGAGCCGTGCGGCACGATCCGCGTCGCCTGCGCGCCGGGTCTGCTGACCTATCAGATGAGCGGGCTGATCGTGCGCTTCATGGCCCTGTATCCCGAGCTGGAGGTGCAGCTTCACAGCACCAGCCGTCGGGTGGACGTCATCGGCGAAGGGTTTGATCTGGCCATCCGCGTGCGCGAGCCGCCGCTGGAGCAGACCGATCTGGTCATGCGTAAACTGGACGAAAGCGTGCATCGCCTGGTCGCCAGCCCGGACCTGATCGCCCGCATGGGGCTGCCGACCGGTCCGGCCGATCTGGCGGGCTGGCCCAGTGTGGATTTCGGTCCGGCGCATCGTGATCATGTGTGGGCGCTGAACCATAAGGACGGCATGACGGCGTCGGTGCGCCATGCGCCGCGTCTGGTCACCGACGACCTGCACATGCTGCACGAAGGCGCCTTGAACGGCCTGGGCGTGGGTCTGCTGCCCAGCGTGGCGGTGATGCGCGACCTGGAGGCGGGGCGGCTGATCGACCTCTTGCCGGACTGGCGGCCCAAGAAGTGGATCGTCCACGCGGTCTTCCCGTCGCGGCGGGGGCTGCTGCCTTCGGTGCGCATGCTGCTGGATTTTCTGGTCGAGGGTTGCGCCGAGCAGCAAATTCACGGCGAAAGGCTGTCGTCGCCCGATAAGGCGACGCTAGCGGAGACGAAGGACTGAAATGCGTCTGGTCGGACTGTCGGGCAGCCTGAGGGCGGCCTCCTACAACAGCGCCTTGCTGCGCGCGGCGCAGGAGACGGCTCCGCCGGATGTGGAGCTGATCGCCGCGACCATCCATGGCATCCCTCTTTATGACGGCGATCTGGAGGCCGAGCAGGGCCTGCCCGACGCCGTGGTCGCGCTGAAGGATCTGATCGCCGACAGCGACGGACTGATGCTGTTCACGCCCGAATACAACAACTCCATCCCCGGCCCGTTCAAGAACGCCATCGACTGGCTCAGCCGGCCCAGTTCAGACATCGCACGGGTGTTCGGCGGGCGGCCGGTAGCGGTGCTGGGCGCCTCGCCCGGACCGTTCGGGACGCTGATGAGCCAGGCGGCCTGGCTGCCGGTGCTGCGCACCCTGGGCGCGGCGCCCTGGTTCGGGGCAAGGGTGATGGTCACACGCGCGGGCGACGCCTTCGACGCCGAGGGCCGCCTGATCGACGCAGATGCGCGCCGTCGCCTGACCGCCTTCGTCGCCGGTTTCGCGGATCACTGCCGGGGGGCGCCGGCATGAGCGGGGAAGCCTTCGCCATCGTCGCCTATCGGCCAGATCATCGCGACGCCTGGCGCACCCTGAACGAAGCCTGGCTGGCCGAGGGCGGCTTCGCCATCGAAGCCAAGGACCGCAAGGTGCTCAGCGACCCCGAGGGGCAGATCCTGACGCCGGGCGGCCGCATCTTCTTCGTCGAGCAGGCGGGTCAGGCCGTCGGCTGCTGCGCCCTCATGGCGATGGACGACGGGGGTTTTGAGGTCGCCAAGATGACTATTGCGCCGTCCGCGCGCGGTCAGGGGCTGTCGCGCCGACTGCTGGACGCCTGCGAGGCGGCCGCCCGTGAGGCGGGCGCGCATCGCCTCTATCTGGAGACCAGTTCGACGCTCGGCCCCGCGCTGGCGCTTTATGACAGCTTCGGCTTTGTCCGCCTGCCGCCGCGCGACACGCCCTATGTTCGGGCCGACGTCTTCATGGAGAAGGCGCTGGGTTTCTCCTCCCCATGACATGGGGAGGTGGATCGGCGGCGTAGCCGCCGAGACGGAGGGGCCGCTTGGTTCCGTAGCCCTAAGCCCCTCCACCGCTACGCGGTCCCCCTCCCCACGCAGTGGGGAGGAAAGACTCTACTCCTTCGACAGGTCCTGCCGCTGAAACCACGCCAGGGCCAGAAGGAAGGGGCCGAAGCTCCACAGCGCTAGTCCCGCGATGGCGCGCCAGGCGGCGCCTGCGGGTACTAGGGCGGCCTCCATGCCGCCCTTGATCAGAACCTTCAGCACTTCGAAGGCGTCGCCGGGCAACAGCAGCATCGTCGCCCAGTCGCCCATCTGCCAGCCGAACAGCGGGCTCAGCTTGGCCAGGAAGAACTGGCCGACGCCGATGACCAGGGGCACGAATAGCGCCGCCAGCAGGGACCGCGTCACTGTCGCCGCCAGCAGGCCGAGCAGCAGGAACTGCACCACCCGCACATAGGACAGAAGCGCCAGCAGGCCGAACGCCTGCGCCTGTTCGCCGCCGAAGCCGAAGGTGAAGCTGCGCCCGAAGATCACGCCCTTGGCGACATCAGCGCCCAGGCCGGCGATCAACAGCAGGAACAGCCCGGCAAGGGTCATCAGCTTGACCGCGCCCACCTTGCCCATGATCAGGTTCGGCCGGGTGTTGCGCGCCGTGATCAACCGCCAGGTCTCCCAGCGGTAGTCGCCGGCGAAAACGGTGGCCGCGCCGATCAACAGGAAGGCCAGCGCGCCCGGATTGGCCAGCCCGCCCGCCGCATCGACCAGCGACTGGCCCAGATCGACGGCGCTGGCGGTCAGTTTCAGTTCGACCGGCAGGGTCTGCATCGCCCCGTCCATCTTGGACCGAATGAACAGGAAGCTTGCGGTCGCCAGCCCCAGCGAGATCAGGGGCACGAAAACGACGCTCCAGAATACCGCCGTGCGGTTCTGCAGCAGGCGCCAGGTTTCGGCGCGGATGGCGTCGGCCAGCATCATGGGCGGCCTCCCTCGACGGAAGAGGTTTCGGTCATGAAGACGCTTTCCAGATCGGCGCCGACCCAGCGGGCCTCGTCGATGTCCACGCCCTGTTCGATCAGGGCGCGCAGCAGGGCAGGGGCCTCGGCGCGGGAAATGGCGGCCATGACGGCGTCGTCCTGAACGCTGCCCCGCTCGCCCAGCACGGCCAAGACCTTGGCCAGGGGCGTGGCCGACAGGCGCAGCCGCTCGCCCGAGGCGGTCAGGTCGCTGACCCTGCCCTCGGCCGCCAGCTTGCCCCGGTTCAGGATGGCGACGCGGTCGCAGACGCGCTGGACCTCCAGCAACTGGTGGCTGGCCAGAACGACGGTGACGCCGTCGTCGTCGGCCAGACTGCGGATCAGGGCGCGCATCTCCTGAATGCCGGGGGGATCCATGCCGCTGGTCGGTTCATCCAGGATGACCAGATCGGGCCGGGTCATCAGGGCGGCGGCGACGCCCAGTCGCTGCATCATGCCGACCGAGAAGCCGCGCACCTTGCGGTCCGCCGCCTCGGACAGGCCGACACGATCCAGCCAGCGGTCGGTCTCAGCGTCAGCGCCCATGCCGTGCGCCAGCGCCAGCCAGTGCAGCGCCTGACACGCGGTTAGATAGGGCGGATAGCGCGGCGTCTCGATCATCGAGCCCATGCGCCGGGTCACGGCCGGATCGCCGGCGTGCTGGCCCATCACCCGCACCTCGCCCGCTGTGGGCCGGATCAGGCCCAGCAGGATGCGGAATAGGGTCGACTTGCCCGCGCCGTTCGGCCCCAGCACCCCATAGACCCCGCCGCGCGGTATGCTGAGACTGAGGCCGTCAAGGGCGCGCACCGCGCCATAGGTCTTGGTCAGGCCGTTCGTTTCGATAACGCTGGTCATGAAGGGGAACGTGGCCCGCGGTTGAAAAACCGGCAAGCCGTCTTCTGTCTGTCGCGGATTAAGCTTAGGCAATGTTCGCGAAGTCGGTTTGTCGGGAGTTCCTCATGTTTGATCGTCTGTTCGGGCTGGCGCGCGCCGCCGTCCTGACGCTGGCCGTCGCCGCCTGCGCCACCACGCCGCCCCCGCCGCCGGTCGAAACGGCTCAGGCGCCGAACGTCATCCTGATCTCCATCGACGGCTTCCGCGCGGACTATCTGCAACGCGGGGCGACGCCGGTGCTGGCGCAGCTGGCGGCCGAGGGGGCGTCGGGGCCGATGAAGCCCTCCTTCCCCAGCGTGACCTTCCCCAACCACTATACGCTCGTCACCGGCCTGCACCCCGATCACCACGGCATCGTCGGCAACAACATGGTCGACGCCGAACTGGGCCGCTTCTCGCTTGGCAACAAGCAGGCGGTCACCGATCGCCGCTGGTGGGATCAGGGCGAGCCGATCTGGGTCTCGGCCGAGCGGCAGGGCGTGAAGACGGCCACCATGTTCTGGCCGGGCTCCGAGGCCGACATTCGCGGCGTGCGTCCCACCTATTGGACGCCTTTCGACCAGTCGATGCCGGGCGACGCCCGCGTTGATCAGGTGCTGGCCTGGATGGACCTTCCCGCCGCCCAGCGCCCGGCCCTGACGACCCTCTATTTCGACATCGTCGACACCATGGGCCACAACCACGGCCCCGACGCGCCGCAGACGTTGGAAGCGTTGCGTTCGGTCGACGCCTCCGTCGGGCGTCTGGTCGAGGGGCTGAAGGCTCGGGGCCTGTATGACAACACCATGGTGGTGGTGGTGTCGGACCACGGCATGGCGGCGACTTCGCCCGACCGCGTCACCGTGCTGGACGACATTATCGATCCCGAGGCGGTGCAGATCGTCTATTCGGGCGCGGTCGCCTTCCTGAACCCCGTCGCGGGCCGCGAGGCCGAGGTCGAGCAGGCCCTACTGGGCTCGCGCCCTCACCTGGACTGCTGGCGCAAGAGCGAGATTCCGGCGCGCTTCGTCCTTGGCTCCAACCCGCGCGTCTCGGCTATCGTCTGCGCGTCCGAGCCCGGCTGGCTGCTGGCGACCAAGGCGCGGCCGGTGACCAAGCCCGGCGGCGCCCACGGGTATGACAACGCTGCGCCCGAGATGCAGGCCGTCTTCATCGCCCACGGTCCCGGCGTGATCGCGGGGCGGCGGTTGCAGAACCTGGACAGCGTCGACGTCCAGCCCTTCCTGGCGCGCCTGCTGGGCGTGACCGCGCCGCGCGGCGACGGCGATCCGAACGATACCCTGCCAGTCACGGTGCGCTGATCGGCGATCTCTCGGCACGCGGCGGAACGGGACGGGGTCACGTCCGTTTGATCGCCGCCGCGCCTTTGAGCGAACGAGGGCCTTGATCCTGTCGAAAAGCCGAGGCGGAATGAACGAAACGCCCAAGCTTGATAAAAATCGGGACGAGATGAAAACTTCCAGACTGGCCATCGCCGCCGCCCTGATCCTGTCCGCCTGCGGCCAGCCGCAGCCCACCAAGGCGCAGGAAGGCGTCTTCGCCGAACAGCCCCGCGTCGCCCCGCGCGACGCCGGGGCGCTGAAGACCAGCTTCGCCCCCGTGGTGCGCGAGGCCGCCCCCGCCGTGGTGAACATCTCGGCGCGCGGCATCCAGCAGGTGCGTGATCCCTTTTTCGAACTGTTCGGCGGCGGGCCGCAGTCGCGCGTCACCGGCTCCATCGGTTCGGGCGTGATTGTGCGCCCCGACGGGATCGTGGTGACCAACAACCACGTCATCCAGAACATGCAGCAGATCCGCGTCACTCTAAATGACCGGCGCGAATATCCGGCCAAGGTGCTGCTGGCGGACGAGCGGTCCGACATCGCCGTACTGCAACTGGAAAACCTGGACGGCGACCTGCCGGTCCTGCGCATCGACGATCAGGAACAGCAGCAGGTCGGCGATCTGGTGCTGGCCATCGGCAACCCGTTCGGCGTCGGCCAGACTGTGACCAACGGCATCATCTCGGCCTTGAACCGGACCGAGACGGGCATCAGCGATTCCGGCTCCTTCATCCAGACCGACGCGCCGATCAATCCGGGCAACTCGGGCGGCGCCCTGGTGGACATGGACGGCGAACTGATCGGCATCAATACGGCGATCTTCTCGCGCTCGGGCTCGTCCAGCGGCGTCGGCTTCGCCGTCCCTGCGGCCATGGTCAAGCGGGTGGTGGACTCGGCGGTCGGCGGGGCCAAGGCGGTCGAGCGCGCCTGGCTGGGCGTCAAGGGCGACACCGTCAGCGCCGACATCGCCCGCAGCCTGGGCCTTGAGCGACCGCAAGGATTGATGGTCACCGACGTTTACCCCGGCGGCCCGGGCGCGCGCGCAGGCATTCAGCAGGGCGACGTGATCACCGCCATCGACGGCGCCGAGGTCAATGATCAGGGCGGCCTGAACTTCCGCGTCGGCACCAAGTCGCCGAACTCGACGGTCGCCGTCACCGTGCTGCGCGACGGTCGGACCCAGACGCTGAACGCCCGCGTCTCGACTCTGCCGGGCGATGCCGATCCGGGGCAGGGAACGGTCGTGGGGCAGGGGGCTCTGGCGGGTCTTCAGGGCGTGGCGCTCAACCCGGCGCTGGCGGACCGTCTGGGCGGCGATCCCTTCACCAGCGGCGTGGTGGTGACGGGCCTGCAGCGCAACAGCATCCCGGCCCGCATCGGCCTGCGTCCCAATGACCTGGTGGTGCAGATCGACGGCCGCGCCGTCACGACGGTCGCCGCCCTGGGCCGGGCGCAGCGGGGCTCGGAGCTGGTGATCGTACGCGGCGGGCGCCGTCTGACCGGGCGCCTGCCGTAAGCCTCCGAGTTTTCCTCCCCACTATGTGGGGGAGGGGGACCGCGAAGCGGTGGAGGGGCCTTGCGACGGCGTAACCAAGAAGCCCCTCCGTCTCGTCGGCTGCGCCGCCGATCCACCTCCCCATGAAATGGGGAGGAGAAGCCTAGCCCTTCACCGGCCCGCCGATGCTCCACAGGTGGCCGAACGGATCGCGGACCTGGCCGTAGCGGTCGCCCCAGAACTGGTCCTCCAGCGGCATGACCGGGATGGCGCCGTTGACCAGGGCGCGGCCCCACCATTCGTCGGCGTCGTCGACCTGAAGATGCAGGCTGACGCCGACCGGCTTGATGTCGGCCTCGCCGGTCCATTCGGGGAATTCGTCGGCCAGCATGAGGCTGCCGCCGTTGATGCGCAGATGGGCGTGCATCAGGCGCTCGCCGTCCTCGGCGGGCATCCGCATGACTTCCTCGGCTCCGAAGGCGCGGGCGTAGAATTCGATCGCTGCGGCCGCGCCGCGCGAGGGAATGGTCAGATGGGGCGTCACCCCGCCGCGCGGTCCCTGATCGGGCTTGGGTTCTGTCATGCGATTCCTCCTTGGAGGCGTTGTAGCGGGTGCAGTCGCCCGAACGAACGCCTATCTAGAGCGTTCCATGACTGATTTGTTCGAAGCCTCCGGCATTCATCCTCCCGACGCGCCGCTCGCCGACCGTCTGCGCCCGCAGGCGCTGGACCAGGTGGTGGGCCAGGATCACCTGCTGGGCGAGGGCGGCCCCATCCGCCGCATGATCGAGGCCGGGCGCCTCGGCTCCATGATCCTGTGGGGGCCGCCGGGGACGGGAAAGACCACCATCGCCCGCCTGTTGGCCAAGGCGGCGGGCTATGAATACCAGTCCATCAGCGCCGTCTTCTCGGGCGTGGCCGACCTGAAGAAGGCGTTCGAGGCGGCGCGGATGCGCCGAGCGGCGGGGCAGCAGACCCTGCTGTTCGTCGACGAGATCCACCGCTTCAACCGCGCCCAGCAGGACGGCTTCCTGCCCTTCGTGGAGGAGGGGATCGTCACCCTGGTCGGCGCCACGACGGAGAACCCCAGCTTCGAGTTGAACGGCGCCCTGCTGTCGCGCAGCCAGGTCTATGTGCTGAAGCGGCTGGACGACGCCTCTCTGGACCGGCTGCTGGACCGGGCCGAGGCGCTGATGGGCAAGCCTCTGTCGCTGACGCCGGAAGCGCGGCAGGCCATGCTGGCCCTGGCGGACGGCGACGGCCGCTACCTGCTGACCATGTCCGAGGTGCTGTTCGATCTGACAGACGTGCAGCCGCTGGACGTGCAGGCCCTGGCGGGCGTGCTGCAGAAACGCGCCCCCGCCTACGACAAGTCGCGCGAGGAGCACTACAACCTCATCTCGGCCCTGCATAAGTCGGTGCGCGGCTCGGACCCGGACGCGGCGCTCTACTGGCTGGCGCGAATGCTGAACGGGGGCGAGGACCCGCTGTATCTGGCGCGGCGCATCGTGCGCATGGCGGTCGAGGACATCGGTCAGGCCGACCCCCTGTCCATCCTGGTCGCCAATGCGGCCAAGGATACCTACGATTTTCTCGGCAGCCCCGAGGGCGAGCTGGCCCTGGCGCAGGCGGTGGTCCATCTGGCCACCGCGCCCAAGTCGGTTGGCGTCTACGAAGCCTTCAAGGCGGCGAAGAAGGCGGCCCACGAGACCGGTTCTCTGATGCCGCCGGCGCATATCCGCAACGCCCCGACCAAGCTGATGAAGTCGCTGGGCTACGGCAAGGGCTACCAATACGACCCCGACACGCCCGAGGGCTTCTCGGGCGCCGACTTCTTCCCCGACGAAATGGAGCGCCGCTCCTTCTACAAGCCCAAGGGCGAGGGCCATGAGGAGAAGGTCAAGGCGCGCCTGGAACGCTGGGCGGCGATGCGGGCGCAGATGCAGGCGGATAAGACTTAGGCCTTGCCGCTTTAGCGGGTTCTGTTCGACGGGCGCACGACTGAGCCATGGGGCGTGAGAATCATCCGAAACCCTTGTTGCGGCGACCTATTTCGGCGTAGCTATTGGCGCTCAGGCTGTGGGGGAAGAATGATGGTCGATATTTCGAAGCGCCCGACGGCGCCGTGGCATCTGTGGGCCATCGCCGCCGCCTCGGTGCTCTGGAACGGCGTCGGCGTCTGGCAATGGTACCAGAAGGTGACCGGCGCGCAGGCCTATTGGAGCGCCCTGACGATGGAGCAGGTCTTCTATCTGCGCTCGGCGCCGATGTGGACGGACGTGGCCTTCGGCGTGGCGGTGTGGTGCGGCCTGCTGGGCGCGCTGATGCTGTTGCTGCGGCGCAAGCTGGCGTTCAACGCCTTGGTCGCGGGCCTGATCGCCATGCTGGCGCACTCCGTCTATGTGCTGGCGCTGAGCAATGGGCGCGAGGTGTTGGGCGCCGCGGGGCTGGCTTCTGTCGGGGCGGTCGCCGCCGTTTTCGTCATCCAGATCGCCTATGCCCACTGGGCGCGCCGCAAGGGTCTGATCCGCTGAGAAGCATGGCGAAGCGGGCCTTGCTCGGCTAAAGGCTCGGCGGGTGAAGACTCGCCAGCCTGTTTCCCTGACCGAAGAAGAGATCGCCGCCGTCCGTTCCTGGGTGGTGCATGAAGACGCGCATCTGATCGCCTTCAACAAGCCGGCGGGCCTGTCCAGTCAGGGCGGCCGCATTCAGGCGCATACGCTGGACGACTTGCTGTGGGCCTTCGCTCGCTCGAACGGCAAGCGGCCGGAGTTGGTCCATCGGCTGGATCGAGACACCTCGGGCGTCATCCTGGCCGCAAAGACCAAGCCCGCCGCCGGTTTCTTCGGCAAGGCGATGCAGATGCGCAAGTTCCAGAAAACCTATCTGGCGCTTGTCGCAGAGGCGCCGGAGCCCAAGGCTGGCCGCATCACCTCCGCCCTGCGCCGCGAAGAGATCGGCCGTGAAAGCTATATGCGGGTCGTGGCTTTCGATGCGCCGGGCGCGCAAGGGGCCGCCAGCAGCTACCGCACTCTGGCCTCCGGTCAGGACGGGGCGGTGGTCGAACTCTCGCCCGAGACGGGGCGGATGCACCAACTTCGCGTCCACATGGCTTCCATCGGTCGACCGCTGGTCGGCGATGTGCGCTATGGCGGAGCCCTGACCTTCGCCGGGCGCGCGGCGCCGCGGCTGATGCTGCACGCGGCGAAGCTGAGTTTTCCCCACCCCGACGGCGGCCGCGTGACGGTCGAGGCGCCGGAGCCTGAAGATTTCCAGTCCCTGCGCGAGGCTGCGGGCCTTTAGCAGATGCGGTGCGCCGCGCGGCGTGACGGCCTGCTCACCCGCCGTGATCCTCGGCCTTGAACGGAGGAGGGGCCGACCTCCCGCGCGACGCGGACGCTCGACCCTCGGGTCAGCGCCGAGGATGCCGGTGGAACGGCGAGAGACGCCGGCGCCGCTTCATCCCCTATTCAGCTTCACAGCGGAACAATCCGGCCCGCCCGTGCGCTGTTCGGGCGTGGGAGACACGCGCATGAAACGCCTCGCCATCGTCACGATCGCCGCTTCGGCCTTGGCCCTGACCGCCTGCGCCAGTCTGGCGCCCTATGGCCAGCAGATGGGACCGAACGGGCAGGGCTATTCCGACCAGCAGATCGAACGCGACCGTTTCCGCGTGACCTACAGAGGCGTCGGCGCGCCCGGCCCCGTGGCGGACATGGCCCTGTTCCGCGCCGCTCAGCTGACGACCGAGCAGGGCTATGACTGGTTCGAGGTGACGCAGCGCTGGATCGACGGCCGTCCCGACAGCGCCGGGGGCGTGCGTCCCAGCGTATCGGTGGGCGCCAGCTCCGGCCGTTACGGCGGATGGTCGACCTCGGGCGTCGGCGTCGGCCTCGGCTTCGACCTTAGCGGGCCGCAGCCGACATCGACGACGCTGGAGATCGTCATGGGGCGCGGCCAGCGCCCGGACCGTCGGGAAGCCTATGAAGCGCGAGGCGTCCAGGACGCCATTCGTCCGCGCCTATAAGGGTCTGGGACCGCCCAGCGCGGGATCGCCGCAACCTGGCGGCCTTCGCAAATGACGTCGGAACAGTATAAGCCGCCAGCATGACACGTTTCTTGCTGGTGGCGATCGGCGGCGGCCTGGGGGCTATGGCCCGCTATGGGCTGGGTCTGGCGGCGGGCCGCCTGGCGCCGGGCGCGGCCTGGCCATGGGCGACCCTGACCGCCAATGTCGTCGGCGGCCTGCTGATGGGCCTGCTGACCGGCTGGCTGGCGTTGAAGGCGGGGGCGGGGCAGGAGAACATCCGCCTGTTCGCCGCCGTCGGGGTGCTGGGTGGGTTCACGACCTTTTCCGCCTTCTCGCTGGAAACGGCCCTGATGATCGAACGCCGTGAAATCGTCTCGGCTTTGGTTTATGCGGCGGGTTCGGTGGTTCTCGCCATCGCCGCCCTGTTCGTCGGCCTGATGATCGCGCGCAAACTGTTTACCGGAGTGGGCGCATGAGCCGCGAAGTCCAGACCCTCTATGTCGCCGAGGATGAAGACGACATCCGCCTGGATCGCTGGTTCAAGCGACGCTGGCCGCACCTGACCCACATCCAGGTCGAGAAGATGGCCCGCAGCGGCCAGATCCGCGTCGACGGCTCGCGCGTCAAACCGCAGGACCGCCTGACCGCCGGCGCCGCCGTGCGCGTGCCGCCGCTGCCCGAGGCTAATCCACGCAAGCCTGGCGACCTGCATGAACTGACCGAGCGCGACATCGCCTACGCCAAGTCGCTGGTGCTGTACGAAGATCACATGGTCATCGCCCTGAACAAGCCGCACGGCCTGGCCGTGCAGGGCGGCACCAAGACGACCAAGCACGTCGATCGCCTGCTGTCGGCCTGGGGCGAGGGGATGGACCGGCCGCGGCTGGTTCACCGTCTGGACCGCGACACCTCGGGCGTGCTGCTGCTGGGCAAGGGGCCGGAAGCGGCCAAGCGTCTGGCGGGCGCCTTCGCCCGCCGTCAGGCCAAGAAGACCTATTGGGCCATCGTCATCGGCAACCCCAAACCTTCGGCTGGTCAGATCGACATGGCGCTGAAGAAGACCGGCATCAACGACTTCGAGATGATGCGCCCGGCCGAGCCCAAGGATCCCAAGGGCGAACCGGCCGAGACCGCCTTCGCCACCATCAGCCGCGCCGCCCACCGCGCGGCGTGGATGGCGTTGCGCCCCTTCACCGGCCGCACGCACCAACTGCGCGCCCACATGGCCGCCATCGGCCACCCGATCCTGGGCGATCCCAAATACGGCGACGACAAGTCGCGCGAACTGTCCGGCCCGTTGAAGCTGCAGCTTCACGCCCGCCGCATTGAGCTGGACCACCCCGGCGGCGGCAAGCTGATCGTCGAGGCTCCGCTCAGCCCTGAGATGAAGGCCGGTTTCAACCATTTCGGCTTCTCCGAGGACGAGGCCGACGAGGATCCCTTCGAGGGCGTGCGGCGGATGCGATGAGCGCAAGTCCGACGGTTCAGATGCGCCTCCAGCGCGCCCAGCTCCTGGCTCAACAGGGCGACCTGGTGGGGGCGCTGGCGGAGCTGGAGCAGGCGCCGCCGGCCGAACGCGCGGGCGTCCTGTCGTTTCAGGTCGATCTGCTGAAGGCGATGGAGCGTTTCGAGGACGCGTTGGCGATCCGGCGTGAGCAGGTCGAGGCGACGCCGAACAGCGTCGCCGCACGGCACAATCTGGCCGCCCTGCTGGGCGACATGGGCCGCAATGCCGAGGCGGTCGAGACGGCGCATCAGGCATTCGCCAACGGCGGCGATGCGCCCGAGACCTGGCTGGTTCTGGCGCGCGCCCTATCCGGCTGCGCCCGTCTGGATGAGGCCGAAGACGCCTATCGCCGCGCCGTAGAACGCCGCCCCGCCTATGGCGAGGCGGTTCGCGAACTGGCCCAGCTGATCTGGATGCGCGGCGGGGATGTAGAGGCCGCCAGAGCGCCGGTGCTGAAGGCGCTGGCGACGGCGCCGGGCGACGGCGACCTGCTGACGTGTCTGGCCTTGGTGTTGATGTATGGCGGCGGCGATCCGCGCGAGGCGTGGGCCGAACTGACGCAACGGGCCAAGGCGGGCGGCGCCCGTTCCGCGTCGGTCGAACTGGCGGCCGGACAACTGGCCCTGACCTTTGATCCGGCGCTCGCGATCGGACATGCGCGCAGGGCGACCGAACTGGCGCCGCAGACGATCGATTCCTGGATCAGTCTGGCCGAAGCCCTCGTCGCCATGGGCGACGCCGACGGCGCCTTCGAAATACTGGACCAGCTTTCCGGCGCGCCGGTCGTGCATCAGAAGGTTCTGGCCCTGCACGCCACGGCCAGCCGAGTGAAGGGACAGGTCGATGCGCTGGGCCTCGATGATATGGATGGTCTGGTCAGCGCACAGACCATCGACACCCCGCCCGGCTGGAACGATCTGGACGCCTATCTGGCGGACCTGCAGGCGGCCCTGCTGGCGCAGCACGCTTATCAGAACCATCCGCTGGGTCAGAGCCTGCGTCATGGGACGCAGACCCCGGTAGATCTGACCCTGGTCGATGACCCGGCCATCCGCGCCTTCTTCACCGCCATCGACGGGCCGATCCGTCGTCATCTGGCGCGGCTGGGGCAGGGCGGGGACCCGGTTCGGCGTCGCAACAGCGGCGATTACAGGCTGAACGGCTGCTGGTCCGTGCGGCTGGCGCCCGGTGGTTTCCACGAACACCACATCCACCCCAAGGGCTGGTATTCCTCCGCCTGCTACATCGACGTGCCGCCGGTGGTCGAGGCGGGCGGTCGCGAGGGCTGGCTGGCCTTGGGTCAGCCGCCGTTCCCGACGCCGCAGCCCCTGGAGCCGCTGCGGTATGAAAAGCCGGAGCCCGGCAAGCTGGCGCTGTTCCCGTCCTGCCTGTGGCACGGCACCGTGCCCTTCACTGGCGACCAGCCCCGTCTGTCCGTCGCCTTTGACATCGTGCCTGTCTGACATGATCGCTTCCGACGCTCCCCTCGCCGTCTTCGACATCGACGGCACCCTGGTCGACAGCCGCGCCTCGATCCATCGCGCGGCCTGCGAGGCGGCGCTGGTGCTTGGCCTGCCGGAACCGGAATACGACCGAGTGCGCCAGATTGTCGGTCTGAGCCTGCCTCACGCCCTGCATGTGCTGGAGCCGGCGCTGACGGACGCCGAACTGGCGGACTTCGTCGCGGCTTTCCAGGCCAGCTTCCGCGCCATGTACGAGGCGGGGCATGAGGAGCCGCTCTATCCCGGCGTCATGGACACCCTGCGGCGGCTGAAGCGCGACGGTTGGCGTCTGTCGCTGGCGACGGGGCAGAACCGGCGCGGGGTGGCTCGCAATCTGGCGCGCCCCGAGTGGAGCGATCTGTTCCTGTCCAGCCACTGCGCCGAGGATGGACCCGGAAAGCCGGACCCGGCCATGCTGCGCGCCGCCATGCACGCTTGCGGCGCCGACGCCTCTTCGACCGTCATGATCGGGGACACCAGCCACGACATCACAATGGCCGTAGCGGCTGGGGTGCACCCGCTGGGGGTCGGCTGGGGCTTTCACACGGTCGAGGAGCAGGCCGCCGCCGGCGCGCTGCACATCGCTGCCGATTTTCCTGACCTGGAGGCGGCGCTCGATCGTTTCGCCTCGACCAAGCTGTTCGCCTAGAAGTTCATCATGTCCCACATTCCTCCGCTTGATCCCAACGTCGCCGCCCAGAAGGGCTTCCGTGAATCCGAGGAGCGCATCAAGCGCTTCTGGAAGAGCGCCGGGGTCGAGGTCCGCGACGGCGGCTGGATCGTCCTGCTGGACGGCCGCGCGCCCAAGACGCCCGCCGGAAACGCCATCGTCCTGCCGACCGAGACCGCCGCGGGACTGGTGGCTGAGGAGTGGAACGATCAGGGCGAGCACCTGCTGCCGGCCACCATGCCCGCCACCCGTCTGGCCTCGACCGCCATCGACCGGGTCAGCCAGACGCGCGGTCCCGTGGCCGAAGAGATCGCCCGCTACGCCGGGTCGGACGTGCTCTGCTACCTGGCCGAGACGCCGTCGGGGCTGATCGAGCGCCAGCAGGCGCAGTGGGGGCCGTGGCGCGACTGGGCCGCGCGCGAACTGGGCGTCGAGCTGCAACCGGTCGAGGGCATCATCCATCGGCCGCAGGCGCCGGAGGCTCTGGCGCGGGTCGAGGCCCTGGCCCTTGAGATGGACGACTTCGCCCTGACCGGGCTGGCGACGGCCGTGCCTCTGTTCGGCTCGGCGGTGCTGGGGCTGGCGGTGCAGCGCGGCGCGCTGTCGGGCGAGACGGCGCTGGACCTGTCGCGGCTGGACGAAGCCTTCACCGAGGAGCGCTGGGGCGTGGACGAAGAGGCGGCTGCCCGAACCGCTGCTCACCGCGCCGAAGCTGCATTGCTGCAGCGGTGGTTCGAGGCGCTCAGATAACTTTCCGTCCTGGAAAGTTACGACTTGACGAAGTGGAAAGTCATCGTCATTTTCCGTTCTGGAAAGTGAGGGATTCATCCATGTCAGATACGCAAGACGCTAAGGCCGCTCTGGAGCAGATTCGCCAGACGCGCGAACAGGCGCTCGGAAAGATGAACTATTGGCCGTGGTGGTATGACGCCGGCTACGCTTTGGCGTGCGGGCTTCTGGTGGCGGGGCAGGGCTTCCCGACCGCGATCGGGATGGCCTGCGTGGTTGTCGCCATCGCCATTCTGGCGACGATCATGCGGGTTTGGCAGGATCGCACAGGCGTTTGGGTGAACGGATACGCCCCGCGTCGCGCCCGCTGGGCCGCCTTTGGCCTGGCGGCGATCCTGATGGGATTGATGGGCGTCAGCATCTGGTTCGGCCGGGTGCAGGGCGTCGTCTGGGTTCCCTTCGCCAACGGTTTGGCGGCCGCCGCTCTGGGCGTCGTCGGCATGAGGGTGTGGATGCGCCTATACCGCATCGACGTGCGGAGCCTGTCGTGAAGCCGCCGGTTTTCGATCCTGTGATCCATGCGCCGGGCAGGCTGCAGATCTGCGCCATCCTGTCCGCCGCCGAAGCCGAGTTCGCGGTGGTGCGCGACGCCATTCAGGTGTCGGACTCCGTCCTGTCGAAACACGTGAAGACGCTGGAGGAGGCCGGTTACCTTGCTGTCCGCAAGGCGGCGCAGGGCGGGCGGCAGCGCACCTGGCTCAGCCTCACCGAGGCGGGCAAGGCGGCCTTCGCCTCTCATGTCGCCGAGCTGAGCCGCCTGGCGGCCATGACGGCGCCGATCAGCCCTTGATCAGCGCCGCCCGCTCGTCGGCCGTCAGCATCCGCCAGCGGCCTTCCGGCAGGTCGCCCAGCTTCACCGGGCCGATGCGGATGCGATAGAGGTCGACGACCTCCAGTCCGACCAGTTCGCACATGCGGCGGATCTGGCGGTTGCGGCCCTCGCGCAGCAGGAAGCGCAGGCGCTGGGGCTCCATCTGGGTAATGCGGGCGGGCTTCAGCTGGCGGCGGTCCAGCTCCAGCCCGTGGCGCAGTTGGGACAGTTTGGCCTCCGTCACCTGACCGGCGACGCGGACCAGGTATTCCTTGTCGAGATCCGACTGCGGGCCGATCACCGCCTTGGCCACCACCCCGTCCGACGACAGCAGCAGCAGGCCGCGCGAATCTTCGTCCAGCCGGCCGACCGGGGGCAGGGAGGCGTCGCGCGCCGGGACTTCGCCTTCACCGACCTTGTTGGCGGCGGTCAACAGGCGCGCGGCGGGGATCTTGCCGGGTTCCGGCTGGCCCGAGACGTATCCGACCGGCTTGTGCAGCAGGATGGCGACGCCCGCCGCCAGCGCCGCCTCGCCCTTGTCGTTCAGGGTCAACGTCTGGCCCGGTTCGATCTTGCGGCCCGCGTCGCGCACCACCTCGCCGTCGATGCTGACCAGGCCATCCGCGATCAGCCCCTCGGCCTCGCGGCGCGAGCAGACGCCGGTCTGGCCCAGCCATTTGTTGATGCGGACGGGTTCTGCGCCGTCATAGGTGCGGACGAAGGCCATGAGCTGACTGACTCTCTGCGATGCGATCGGCTGTGTAGGGCGGGGTTGTGGGCTCAGGCAAGGCTGGCCGCCGCTCGCCAGAGCCCAGATTGTCCGCCTTTGTGTTTCAGGTCACGTTTTCGTCGCCAAGTTGACCTTGAGCATCATAAGCCTATATCAGCAGTCACCCTGATGATTTTGACACGTTCGCTGCCGATCGATTCGGATCGCGACGTTTGCCGTGTCTGACCGAATTTCGACACGCAGGGCGCGACGGTTTTTAGGAACTGTCCGCGAATATTGATCGATAACCTTTGAAGGAGACGTTTTGTACGCTCAACGCAAGACCGCGACCGGCCCTCGTTCCCGCCAATACGGCAACCGCCCCGCACCGACCCGCCTGCGCTTCGGCCTGATCATGCGCAAGGGCATGGATTTCGGCGAATTGGGGGACATGGAGACCGCTCTGCGCTTTGAAGGCGTGTCGCTGGCTCCGATCTCGTCGGGCGAGGGCAGCTTGAATTCCGGCGGGTTGACGGTTCTGGCCACGGCGACGGCCGACGACATCACCGGCGGCCGTGTTCAGGGCGTGGTGGTTCCGGGCGGCGACTCGGACGAAGCCAGCCTGGTTCAGGTCAAGGCGCTGGTGAGCCTGGCCAAGGCGCAGGGACTGCCGGTTCTGGCTTTCGCCGACGGCGTGGCGTTGACGGCCGAAATCTTTGGCCAAGCCGCCGATGCGCCGGGCGCGGCCTTCCGCGACGGCAAGGTCGCCCTGCTGAACGACCGCGCCGAACTGACGGCCGTCGTCGCCGCCATCTAAATCCGGCGGAAGATCAGGCTCAGGTTGTTGGCGGGCATGGCTCGCCGCAGCGTCAGGGCTAGGCCATGCGACCGGGCGAGCGTTTCGACCTCGCCCCGGTCGCGTAGGCCCCAGGCCGGATCGCGCGCCTTCAGGCTCTCGTCGAAGGCCGCGTTGGACGGCGCCAGCGGAACCTCAGTCTCGCGATAGGGGCCATAGAGATACAGCAAACCGCCGGGACGCGTCAGCGACCGCTCGGCCAGTTGCATCAGGCCTTCGGCCGCCGTCCACGGGCTGATGTGGATCATGTTGATGCAGACGATGGCGTTCAGCCGCTGCGACGGCCAGCTGGCCTCGTCCAGCATGTCGACGGCTTGTGCAGGGTGCAGGTTTGCGACTCCTGTATGCGTCCGCCACGCCTCGATGCTGGCGCGGGCCTGAGGGCTGGGGTCGCTGGGGATCCAGTCCAGGCCAGGCAGGGCGGCGGCGAAGGCGGCGGCGTGCTGACCCGATCCGGCGGCGATCTCCAGCACCCGGCCCTGGGCGGGCAGATGGGCGCGCAGAACCTGAAGTATCGCCGCGCTGTTACGTTCGGCTGCCGGCGAAATCAGCGCGTCAGGCGCGCCCGCCGATGTCGATATTGCAGAATCCATCGTCTTCACGCCGAAGGAGATAGCCCTTGGGGCGCGCTCTGACGATTTAATTGTGCGCGTGGGCGGCCTGGCCCGGATAACGGGGGAATGAAACGTGCAGCGGTTGACCTTACGTCCCGTCGGGTTCATTGCCCGCGTAACACAGCGTGATCAGCTTATTGCGTGACGGCGACGACAGATCGGCGCGCGCAGCTTCAGGAGAGCAAGACGTGACGCAATCGATTCCCGGACTCCATCCGGCGCCCACCGAACACAAGGGCCTTGTCGCCTGGGTGGAGCAGATCGCCGCCCTGACCAAGCCGGACCGTGTTCACTGGTGCGACGGCTCGGACGCCGAGAAGTCGGCCATCGTGGCCGACCTGATCGGCAAGGGCACGCTGAAGGAACTGGATCAGGCCAAGCGCCCCGGCTGCTACTACGCCGCCTCGGATCCCAAGGACGTGGCCCGCGTCGAGAGCCGCACCTTCATCTGCTCGCAGGACGAGGCTGACGCCGGCCCGACCAACAACTGGTCCGATCCGGTCGAGATGCGCGCCCGTCTGGACGGCCTGTTCGACGGCTGCATGAAGGGCCGGACGATGTATGTCGTTCCGTTCTGCATGGGGCCGCTGGGCTCCAAGATCTCCGCCCTGGGCGTCGAGATCACGGACAGCGGCTATGTCGCCGTGTCGATGGGCATCATGACCCGCATGGGCAAGGGCGCGCTGGACATGCTGGGCGCCGACGGCGTCTTCGTCCCGGCCGTGCACACCTTGGGCGCGCCGCTGGCCGAGGGCCAGGCCGACGTGCCGTGGCCCTGCAACGACGACAAGTGGATCGTCCACTTCCCCGAGACGCGCGAAATCTGGTCCTACGGCTCGGGCTACGGCGGCAACGCCCTGCTGGGCAAGAAGTGCTACGCCCTGCGCATCGCCTCGATCATGGCCCGCGACGAGGGGTGGCTGGCCGAGCACATGCTGATCCTCAAGCTGACCAGCCCCGAGGGCGTGTCGAAGTATGTGGCGGCCGCCTTCCCGAGCGCCTGCGGCAAGACCAACCTGGCCATGCTGCAGCCGGCGCTGGACGGCTGGAAGGCCGAGACGGTCGGCGACGACATCGCCTGGATGCGCTTCGGCGACGATGGCCGCCTGTACGCCGTGAACCCGGAAGCGGGCTTCTTCGGCGTGGCGCCGGGCACCAGCCGCAACACCAACAAGAACGCGCTGGAGACGCTGGCCAAGGACACCGTCTTCACCAACGTCGCCCTGACCGCCGACGGCGACGTCTGGTGGGAAGGCCTGACCAAGGAAACGCCCGAAGGCCTGACGAACTGGAAGGGCCAGCCGCACGATCCTGCCTCGGGCGAGCCCGCCGCCCACCCGAACGCGCGTTTCGCCGTCTGGGCCGGTCAGTGCCCGTCCATCGCGCCTGAGTGGGAAGACCCGGCGGGCGTGCCGATCGACGCCATTCTGTTCGGCGGCCGCCGCGCCTCGGCCGTGCCGCTGGTGACGGAAGCCTTCGACTGGGAGCACGGCGTCTTCCTGGGGTCGACCGTGGCCTCGGAAGGCACCGCCGCGGCTGAGAACAAGGTCGGCGAACTGCGCCGCGACCCCTTCGCCATGCTGCCCTTCTGCGGCTACAACATGGGCGACTACTTCGGTCACTGGCTGAAGATGGGTCAGAAGACCGACGCCGCGAAGCTGCCGCGCCTGTTCTTCGTCAACTGGTTCCGCAAGAGCGACGAAGGCAAGTTCGTGTGGCCGGGCTTCGGCGATAACGCCCGCGTGCTGAAGTGGATCGTCGAGCGCCTGGAAGGCAAGGCCGAGGCCGTGGACACCCCGGTCGGCCGCGTGCCGTCCAAGGATGCCCTGGACCTGTCGGGCCTGACGCTGTCAGACGCCGATCTGAAGATCCTGCTGGACGTCGACGCCGACGTCTGGACCGAGGAAGCCGCCCTGATCCCCGCCTTCTACGAGAGGTTCCGCGATCGCCTGCCCAAGGCCCTGTGGGACCAGCACGCCGCCCTGACCAAGCGTCTGGAAGAGGCGCGCGCGGCCAAGCTGGCTGCTGAATAAAAGACCGCCATCGACGGTTGAAATCGGGGCGCGGGAGGTCGAAGGACATCCCGTGCCCCTTTCTAATTCTCCCGAACCTTCCTTCGACGCCGTGGTCATTGGCGCGGGCGCTCTGGGCCTGTGCGTGGCGGCGGAGCTAAGGCGACGCGGACGCCGCGTGGCGGTGGTCGACCCCGGCGGCGTCAACGCCTCGGCGGTGGCGGCGGGCATGATCGCGCCCGCGATGGAATGCGCCATCGACGATCTGTCGCCGGAAACGGCGCAGGTGCTGCGGCGAGCGCGCGACCTTTGGCCAACCTTCGCCAAGGCGACCGGCGTGCGGCTGTATGGCGATGTGGCTGAATGGCGCGGCGGGAACGTCGCCGAACTGGCGGCGCGGATGGCGGCGCTGGGTTTTCAGCATGACTACGACGAAGCCTATGCGCGCCTGACCACGCATGAGGACGCCAAGGTCGATCCCCCTCAGGCCCTGGCCGCCCTGGCGCAGGGGCTGACCCTGATCGAGGCGCCGGCGCAGCGCGTGGCGCGAGACGACAAAGGCTGGCGCGTCGAAACCCCGGCGGGCGCCTTCCGCGCCGATCATCTGGTGTTGGCGACCGGGGCCGAACCGGCGCTGGCGGGCCTGCCGTCCGAGGCGCAGGCGCTCGTGGCGCTCGTCACGCCTGTTCGCGGCCAGATCGGCCTGGTTTCGGAGGCTCTGGTCGACCACGTGGTGCGCGGCCCGGGCGCCTATGTCGCGCCTATGGGCGAGGGCAGCGTGATCGGGGCGACGATGGAGCCGGGCGAGCGGTCCCTCACCCCCGACGCCGCGCGCTGCGAAGCCATGCTGGCTGCGGCATGGCAGGTGCTGGGGCAGACGCCGCGCCCGCTGACGATCCACTGGCGCGCAGGGGTGCGGGGGACGACGCCGGACGGCCTGCCGATGGCCGGGCAGGTCGCGCCGGGTCTTCATGTTGCGCTGGGGCCGCGTCGCAACGGCTGGCTGCTGGGTCCGCTGATCGGCGCCGTCATCGCCGATGCGACAGAGGGCCGGCCCGTCGCCGAGCCGACCCTCCATCCCTCGCGGTTTCTTTAGCCTTTGGGCGGGTCGAAGCGGATGGCCATGGTGACGCGGGCGCCGTCGACCGCCTGGCCGTCCACCGTGCGCGGGCTGAGGCGGAAGTAGCGGCTCAGGCTGACCGCCGCCCGGCCGAATCCCTGATTGCCGGGCGTCTCTGACGTGACCGAACAGCCGGTCAGGCTGCCGTCCACGCGCACCAGACAGGACAGTTCCGCCACCCCGCCGACGCCGCGCGCCTCGGCGGCAGACGGATAGGCGCGCATCAACTGATCCGCCGTGGGCCTGCGCACCCAGTCAGGCTGGGTGATGACCGGCGCGGGCTTGGGCGGTTCGGGCGTGGCCGCCGTTCCGGTCGAAGGTTCGTCCGCAGGCGCGGTGATGTTGATGGCCGGCCCGGCGTCAGGGCTGACGACCGGGGCGACCGGGACCTCCAGAGGCGCGACATCGCTGGGCGTGACCTGCGTCGGCCGATGGATCGGCGGCGTCGGCGCAGGCGAGGCCAGAGGCGTCGTCTGCGGCTTGGGCGGCAAGGGCGGACGGATCAGATCGATGATGGTGGGCGGCGGCTCTGCCGGCGCGGGCGGGGCTTCGGCCAGTTCAAACCGTTGCTGATACAGCCAGACTCCGGCGCCGACGTGGACCAGGGCCGAGGCGCCGATCATCGCCCACATCAAGGGGGACAGCGGCTTTCGGCGTTGTTGGAAGTCGAGGGGGCTGACCACGCCGTGGCCGCCCGCGATACGCATCATCATGACTTACGCGCCTCCTGTCGCGGGCCCTCCCCAGCGCCCCACGGAACGAAGTTCGCGCTTGGCTTGCGGCCTTATTGTGGCGCTTCGAATTGTTAACGGCGACGCTGCTGCGTTAAGGTTTGGTTTACCTAGGTTAGCGACCGTTCACACATGAGCGTGAAAGCGATTCCATCATCCGGCGGCGTGGAGGCGGCCATTCGGCGCGCCTCGACCTCGACCGGCGTGGACTTCGACTTTCTGATGAAGACCGCGCGTCGCGAAAGCGCGATGAACCCCAATGCGCGGGCGCCGACGTCTTCGGCCTCAGGCCTGTTCCAGTTTATCGAGCAGACCTGGCTGGGCACGGTGAAGCGGCACGGCGCCAAGCATGGCTATGGCCAGTATGCCGACCTGATCTATCAGGGCGGCGACGGGCGTTGGCAGGTGCGGGGGTCGGCCCGCAATGTCGTGCTGGACCTGCGCTTCGACCCCCACGCCGCCTCGACCATGGCCGGCGAATTGACCGCCTCCAACGCCGCCTATCTGCGCGGCCGCACGGGACGCGAGCCGAACGGGGGCGAGCTTTACGCCGCGCATTTCCTCGGCCCGGCGGGCGCGGCCAAGCTGATGGAAGCGATGCAGACGCGGCCCCAGTCCAGCGCCGCGGCCCTGTTTCCGGAAGCGGCATCGGCCAACCGATCGATCTTCTATCGCAACGGGCGGGCCGTATCGGTGGCCGAGGTGCACGCCAATCTGCAGCGCACGGCGGGCGAGGTCGCGCCTGCCGCAGGCGTCGGCGCCGTCAAGGCTGGTCCCGAATTAGGCGACAAGGAGCGCGCGCTGGCCGCGCGACTGGATCGTCTGAAGCAGGATCAAGGCCTGCTGGCCCTGCTGCTGGGTCAGGACGGGCAGGGTACGGGCGGAGGCTTCGGCGGCGCCTACGGACCGCCGCCGGACAGGTCGGTCTGAAGACCTTTGTTCGGCCGTTATTCCTAACGAGGCTTTAACTATGTAACGCTATGGGTGACGATTGATTCTTCGCCGCCCTGAGCCTCATCCATGACCGCCTACCGGGCCCGCCTGACGGAAAGCGACATCCGGCGCCTGATCAAGTCCGACGTCGAGGACGAACGGGCGGCGGCGGCGCACAAGCTGTTGCGCAGCATCGATCGCATGACGCTGGACGAGGCCGAACGGGCCGCGGCGCAGAAGATTCTCACAGTGCTGGCCGTCGATGCGGCTGAACTGGTGCGCCGCGCCCTGGCGGTGACGCTGAAGGCCTCCAGCCTGATGCCGCGCGACGTGGCGCGCCGCCTGGCGGCCGATGTGGACAGCGTGGCCCTGCCGGTCATCAACTGCTCGCCTGTCTTTTCCGACGATGATCTGATCGAGATCGTCCGCGCCGGGTGCGCGCTGCGTCAGGCCGCCGTGGCCTCCCGTCCAAAGGTGCCGCGCGATGTGGCGACCGTCCTGGCCGCCGAGGGGCGACAGGAGGCAGTGCTGGCCCTGGCGGCCAACGACAACGCCGACCTGTCCGAGGAAGCGCTGGGCGTGGTGGTCGATCGCTTCGGTCATGCGCCGGAGATCGTATCGGCTCTGGCCTATCGCCAGGTTCTGCCGCTGTCGGTGACCCAGCGTTTGGTGGACCTCGCCGCCGACGCCGCGCGCGAGCATCTGATCACCCGCCACGCCCTGGCGCCTGAAACCGCCATTCGGTTCGCCGATTTCGCGCGGGAGCGGGCGACCGTGGACCTGATCGATCAGGCGCGGACGGCGACCGACCTGCCTGCCTTCGTCGCACGCCTGTATGGGCGAAAGGCGCTGACGCCGTCGCTGCTGCTGAGGGCGCTGGCGCGCGGGCAGATGAGTTTGCTGGAGCACGCCCTGGCCGAACTGGCCGGCACGCCGCATCACCGCGCCTGGCTGATGGTGCACGATGCGGGGCCGCTGGGGTTCAAGGCCCTTTATGACCGGGCGGGGATGCCGCCGCGACTGTTTCAGGCGTTCCGCGCGGGCGTGGACACCTGGCGCGCGCTTCAGGCCGAGGGCGGCGACACTTCGGGCGAGCGCTTCCGTCAGCGCATGCTGGAACGCTTCCTCAGCCAGCGTCCCGACGCCGCGCGCGAAGACCTGGCCTATCTGATGGAGCGTCTGGATCGCCCGAAGCCCGAGATGCAGGCAGCGGCCGGCGCGGCATAGAAAAAGGGGCGTCCGACCGAACGCCCCTTCGTTATCTACGAGACTAAGATCTCAGCCGAGATGCTCGGCCACCCGCGCTTCCAGCGTCTCGGCCAGATCGCGTCCCACCGGGTGTTCGTCGGTTTGAATCTCATCGCGCACCACGGCCTTGATGGCGTCGATATGGGCGTCAACGAGGGGCAGGGGCGCCTGCAGCCGCTTGTCCGCGTCGTCCAGTATCCGGCACAGGGAGCCGGCGATGCGCGTCACCAACGGATATTGATAGGTCGCGCCGAGGCCTTTCAGATCATGGGCGCGGAAATACAGCGCCTCGGCCGTTTCGGCCGTATAGCCCTTTGCGCGGATGTCGGCCTGGGCCTGATCAAGCTTGGTCAGTTCGTCCTGCAGCCACTGGCCGAACTGGGACGACATCGCCTTCAGCGCCTCTTCCGCCTTGGCGATGGCGTTGGCGTCAATACCGCCGAAGCCGCCGCCCACCTTGGCGCGCAGGGCGTTGGGCGGGCGAAAGACGTTGGACGAATTGCTCACGGGCGGACTCCTGAACTGTAAAATCCAATCTGCCGCGAGAGTTCTAAAAAATCGTGACGTTCAGGAGGCGAACTGCTCGGCCATCACGCGCTCCTCATAGGACCGGCCGGCGTCGAACAGCATGGTCAGGGCGATGTCGCGACGCTCGCGCACCTCGACGCGCGTGACGCGCCGCACTTCGAAGTTGTCGGCGGTGGCGCTGACGGGGCGCTTGTCGGCCTCCAGCACCTCGAAGCGGACGCGGGCCGTGTGCGACAGCAGCGCCCCGCGCCAGCGCCGGGGACGGAAGGCGCTGATGGGGGTCAGAGCCAGGCTGGGCGCATCGAGGGGAATGATGGGCCCGTGCGCCGATAGATTATAGGCGGTCGATCCCGCCGGCGTCGCCACCAGACAGCCGTCGCAGGTCAGTTCTTCCAACCGCACCTTGTCGTTGATGCTGATGCGCAGCTTGGCGCTCTGGCGCGTCTGGCGCAGCAGGGAGACCTCATTGATCGCCAGGCCGCTGTGGACCTGACCGCTCTCGGTCCAGGCGTCCATCTGCAGCGGATGCAGCACGGTGCGATCCGCCTGGATCAGGCGATCCAGCAGGTCGTCTTCCTCATAGTCGTTCATCAGGAAGCCGACCGAGCCGCGGTTCATCCCGTAAACCGGCGTTTGCAGTTGTAGGTTGTTGTGCAGGGTTTCCAGCATGAAGCCGTCGCCGCCCAGGGCCACGATCACCTCAGCCTCGGCGACGGGAACGGAGCCATATCGTTCGGTCAGCCGCAGGCGCGCTTCTTCGGCCTCGGGCCGGTCGCTGGCGAGGAAGGTGACGGCGGTGGGGCGGAAGGGCTGGCTCACCAGCCTAGGCAAGCGGAGCCGGGGCCGCCTGTCAAACGGGATGACTGTCTTCAGGCGCCATCAGCAACTGGAATTCATAGGCCGCCTGCGCCGCCGAACGATGCGCCAGGCGCCAGTCGCCGCCATCGGGATCATGCGGGAAGCCGTTGTTCATCCGCCGCACCTCGTTCAGGACTGCAGGGAAGGCCGCGCGATCGAGGCCCGCAGCGGTGCAGGCCAGAAACAGCGGGCGGGCGGTGTCGGCCCGCAAGGCGCGACGCACCTGATCCAGATCCAGCCGGGCCAGGCGGCTCAGGGCGTGGATGAAGACCTCCAGTCGGTCTTCGCGCAGGGCGCGGATCAGGGTGGCGGGCCGAAGCTGGTCCGAGGCCTGAAGCTTGGCCGTCAGGCGGGCTGCGGCGACGTCCGCGGGCGCGGTCTCCTGTGCGGCGGCGTGCGCCGCCTCGGCCAGCCGCGCTGGATCGAGGGTGAAGCGGTCCATGATGGCCTGGCGCAGGGCCTCGCCCACCCACTGATACAGGCGCGCGCCCAGTTCAGGCGTCATCTGCGGGTGGCGGGCCAGGGGCGCGCGCAGGGCGGCCAGTTCCCGCGACCGGCTGACCAGTCGGCTCATGCCTTCGGCGCCCAGGGCCGCCGTGCGGTTCGAGGCCAGGGCCGTCAGCACGGTCGGATCGTCGGCGCTGATGATGGCGCGGGCGACGGCGGCGCCGAGGCCGGGTCTCAACGCGACCTGGATGCGGTGATCCAGCGACGCCTCGGCCAGCAGGGTCAAAAGGTCGTCGTCCTGCAGCAGGGGGCTGGCCGCGATGACCGGGCGGGCGATTTCTATGGCGTCGGCGGCCAGCATCCGCACCAGGGCGACGGGAACCCAATCCGCATCCGCCAGTCGTTCCGACAGGGCCTGGCGAATATCCGCCTCAACCACGCGGACAAGAGCGATGAAGGCGTCGCCGAGCGCCTGGGGCGCGCGATCGCGCCCTCCGGTCGAGCGATACAGATCCGCCACGCCGATCAGCAGGCCGTGCTGACGCTCCGGCGGCTGTCCCTTCGCCAGGTCGACCAGCTGTTCAAGACTGTTCAGAGGCAGGGCGCCGTGCGTCTGCGGTCCGTTGCGCGTCACATTGGTGGGTTCCACGTCGCCCTCGCGGAAGAACTGCCTGCCCCTGAGGCGAAGGCACCTTGAGGCGGGGCTGTGAAAACAGGGTTAACGAAGTCTTGGGAAAGCGCGGCCTTGCGTCTTGACGCCGACGCCTGCCGGGGGGACGTTCACCTGAACGCTGATCAGGGGAGTGGTCATGGCGGATGGGATAAGCGGGGCGCCCTCGTTGCAGGGGCGGGTTTCGGAAGACGAATGGCGCACGCGCGTCGAACTGGCGGCCCTTTATCGGCTGGTGGCGTTGCACGGGTGGGACGACATGATCTTCACCCACATCTCGGCCCGCGTCCCGGGGCCCGAGACGCATTTTCTGATCAACCCCTACGGCTGGTATTTCGACGAGATTACAGCGTCGTCGTTGGTAAAGGTCGATCTGGACGGCAACATTGTCCAAGAGACCGACAGCTTCATCAATCCGGCGGGTTTCACCATCCACTCGGCCGTCCATGCGGCGCGCGAGGACGCGCATTTCGTCATCCACCTGCACACGGTGAACGGCGTCGGGGTGGCGGCCCAGAAGGACGGCCTGCTGCCCATCAGCCAGAACGCCTGCCTGTTGCAGCATCAGGTCGCCTACCACGGCTACGAGGGTCTGGCGCTGAACCATGACGAGCGCGAGCGTCTGGTCGCGGACCTAGGCGACCGGTCGCTGATGCTGCTGCGCAATCACGGCACGATGGCGGTCGGCAACACGGCGGCGCAGGCCTGGGTCGGCATCTTCTTCCTGGAACGCGCCTGCGCCCAGCAGGTCGCCGCCCTGTCGGCCGGGCGCGACAATGTCCTGATCGCCCCGGACGCGGCTCAGGCCGAGACCAAGGAACAGGGGCGCGGCATCGGCTTCGTCTCGTCCCTGGCCTGGCCCGGCGCTCTGCGTCAGCTCCAGCGAAAATCGCCCGGCTACGACGCGTGAGACCGCTGGGGGGCGGATCAAGGCGCAGCCCGATCGGCCTTCTGGCCGGTCTGGCGTGCATCGCTGTCGGCTGCCCGGCCCATGCGGGCGCCTGGAACCTGCCCAAGGGCGAAGGGCAGGCGATCGTCAAATATGAGACCATCCGCGCGGACCAGGCCTTCACCTCCGATGGCGAACGGGTTGACCTGTCGCACGACCGGCTGGACCGCTCCCTCTCCATCTTTGCCGAGTATGGGCTGGACGACCGATTCACCCTGCAGATGAAGGGCGAGTGGCAACAGGGGCGCGACGCCTTCGTCGACTATCGGGGACGCGGCCCGATTGAGATCGGCGTGCGCTGGCAGGCCTATCGCGATACGCGCAACGCCGCCGCCGTCTATGTCGGCTACGCTCAGGGCGGCGAGGGGCGCAACGCCGGCTATGCGCCGCCCGGGGCCGGCGATCACGACTGGGAGGCGCGGGTGATGGCGGGGCGCAGCCTGGGCGCCGACGGGCAGGGCGGCTTCATCGAGGCGCAGGCGGCGCGGCTATGGCGCGCGGGGCTGAATGACGAGACGCGGCTGGACGTGACGGCGGGCCTGTATCTCGCGCCGGACTGGCTGCTGCTGGGCCAGGCCTATGCCGGAGCGGCGGATAAAGACGGGCCGCGCTGGCTTTCGCTGGAAACATCAGTCGTGCGACGACTCGGCGATTGGAGCCTGCAGGCCGGCTGGCGAACGGCGGTCGCAGGGCGCGAAACTCCTGCGGGGCAGGGGCCCGTTATCGGAATTTGGCGACGCTTTTGAAGCAAATTTACGCGACGGAATCAGAGAGGACCCTCGTTACAGATACGTTATTTGCGTAACGGCGATGACCCGTTAAGCGATAGCGCTTGTTGTCGGGGAGACTGCGTCGCGTGTTCAAACGCCATTTTTTCATTATCGGCGCGGCCTGTCTGTTAGGGCTGATGATCGTCGCGGCGGTCTTGAAGATCGCCTTCAGCGACGGCGGCGCAGGCGATCGCAAGGGTCCGCGCGGGCCCGGTGCCGGGCGCGGCCAGGTGGTCGCCGAGGTCGTGGCCCAACGTCGTGAGTTTGCGGACCAGATTCGCGTTCTGGGCGTGGCGCGGGGGCGTCGCTCGGTCAACATCACCTCCAACACCACCCAGTTGGTGACCCAGGTCATGTTCTCTGATGGGCAGGCCGTGGCGGCGGGCACGCCCCTGGTCGAGTTGCAGGCGCGTGAGGAAGACGCAGACCTGATCCGCACCCGGGCCCAGCTGGAGAACGCCCAGCGCGAGTACGACCGCTACCGCATTCTTGCCGAGCGCGGCGTAGCGCCGCGCGTCATGGCCGAGACGGCGGAAACGGCTCTGAAGACGGCGCAGGCCGCCGTGGCGGCGGCGGAAGCCCGTCGCGGCGACCGGATCCTGCGCGCGCCTTTCGCCGGCGTGCTGGGGCTGACCTCGGTGACGCCGGGGACCCTGATCTCGCCGGGTTCGGTCATCACCACTCTGGACGACATCAGCGGCGTGCGCGTCGATTTCCCGCTGCCGGAGCGCTATCTGGGCGTGCTGCCGGTGGGTGCGCCGCTGACGGCGACGACGGACGCCTTCCCTGGCGAAGAGTTCAACGGGCGCATCGCCTTGTTGGACACGCGCGTCAACGAACAGACCCGCGCGATCATCGCCCGCGCTGAATTCACCAATCCTGGCAATCGCATCCGCCCCGGCATGATGATGCGCGTCGCCGTTCAGCAGGGCCGCCGCCAGAGCCTGGCCGTGCCTGAGGCCGCCGTTCAGTATGAGGGGCAGGGCGCCTTCGTCTATCGCATCGCGCGCGGCGAAAAGGGCTCTACCGCCCAGCGGGTCGAGGTCCAGACGGGCGCCGTCGAGGGCGGCTATGTCGAGATTGTTTCGGGGCTGGCCAACAACGACCACATCGTCGCCTCGGGCCTGAACCGCATTCAGCCCGGCGCTCCTGTCACCGTCGAGGGTGAAGCCGCTCAAGGGCGTGCTCCGAGCAAGGGCGGCGCCCGCGCGACGCAGGCGGCCCGCCCATGATGCTGTCCGATGTTTCGGTTCGGCGCCCCGTCTTTGCGGCGGTGGCGGCGATCGTCCTGTGCGTCATCGGCCTGGCGGCCTTCTTCTTCCTGCCGGTGCGCGAGCTGCCGGACGTGGACCCGCCGATCGTCTCGGTCAGCACCGGCTACGCCGGGGCCTCCGCCGAGGTGATCGAAAGTCGGATCACCGAGCCGATCGAGCAGCAGATCGCCGGGATCCAAGGCGTCCAGCGTATCAACTCGACCAGTCGCGACGGCCGATCCAACGTCAACATCGAGTTTTCGCTGGATCGCAACATCGACGACGCGGCCAACGACGTGCGCGACCGCATCTCGCGCGTGCTGGGCCGTCTGCCGGACCAGGCGGATCCGCCCGAGGTGGCCAAGGCCGACTCCGACAGCCAGCCCATCCTGATCATGTTCCTGCGCTCCACGACGATGGATCGTCTGGAGCTGACCGATTACGCCCGCCGCTATCTGGTCGACCGCTTCGCCACCGTGCCGGGCGTGGCCCAGGTCAATATCTTCGGCGAGCAGCGCTACGCCATGCGTATCTGGCTGGACGCCGGGGCGATGGCCGCGCGCGGCCTGACCGTCACCGACGTCGAGACCGCCCTCAACAACCAGAACGTCGAACTGCCCGCCGGCTCGCTGGAGTCGGCGCAGAAGGACTATACCGTCCGCGTGGCGCGCAACTACGCCGACCCGGCGGATTTCGCTCAACTGCCGATCGGCACGCGCGGCTCTGCCTCGACCGCTACGGGCGCGCAGGCGTCCGGCACTCTGGGCGCGGCGTCGGCGGCCATGACCAATGGCGTCACCGGAGCCCTGATCGGCAACGCCGCCTATGTCACCCGGCTGGGCGACATCGCCCGGATCGAGGAGGCGCCCGCCGAAGCGCGCCGCCTGTTCCGCGGCAACGGCATCGACCAGATCGGCCTGGCCATCACCCGTCAGGCCCAGTCCAACGACCTGCAGATTTCTGAAGGCGTGCGTAAGCTGATGGAGGAGGTGGGCCCCAGCCTGCCGCCGGGCACGACGCTGGAGATCGGGTCGGACAACTCGGTCTTCACCTCCCACGCCATCGACGAGGTGTGGGTGACGATCGGCATCTCCATGGCCCTGGTGGCTCTGGTCAACTTCATCTTCCTGGGCAGCCTGCGCGCCGCGATCATCCCGTCGGTCGTAGCGCCCATCTGCCTGCTGGCGACCTTCATCGTCCTGGCGCCGCTGGGCTTCTCGCTGAACCTGCTGACCCTGTTGGCTCTGGTGCTGGCGATCGGCCTGGTCGTCGACGACGCCATCGTCGTGGTCGAAAACATTCAGCGCCGCCTTGACGGCGGCGAGCCGCCGCTGGTCGCGGCTGAGCGCGGGGCGCGCCAGGTCTTCTTCGCCGTGGTGGCGACGACCGTCGTCCTGCTGTCCGTGTTCGCGCCTCTTCTGTTCCTCCCGGGCTACGTCGGACGGCTGTTCGTCGAGCTGGCGGCGGCGATTGCGGCGGCCGTGGCCTTCTCGGCCTTCCTGGCGCTGAGCCTGTCGCCGATGCTGGCGTCAAAAATCCTGAAGCCGGCGCAGACCGGCGGCTGGGTCGCGCGACGCGTGGATGCAGGCATGGAAGCGCTGAAGCGGTCCTACGCCGCTTCGCTGGACGCCTTGCTGGGCCGCCGGGTCGCTGTCGGCGGGGTGGCCGCTTTGATCGTCCTGGTGGCGGCGGGCGCGACCGGCATCTTCCTGCATCTGCCCAACGAACTGGTGCCGAACGAGGACCGCGGCCGGGTCACCGTGCGGATCGCCGGGCCGGAAGGCACGGGCTTTGACTATACGCGCGAGATCATGCTGGGGCTCGAGCCGCTGCTGGCCGAGTATCGCGAGAACGGCGAGGCGGCCAACTACATGATTTCCTCGCCAGGGTTCGGCGGCTCAGGCTTCAGTTCGGGCAGCGCCGTGCTGAACCTGGCTGACTGGTCCGAGCGCGACCGCTCGGCGGACGAGATCGCACAGGAGCTGAACGGCAAGCTGCGCAATCAGACCGGCGCACAGGTCAACGCCTCGACGCCCGGCGCCTTCCAGCGCGGCGGGGGCAACTCCAACTCGATCGACATGATCGTCACGGGGTCGGAGTATTCCGCCATCTATAACTGGCTGCAGCCCATTCTGGCGGCGGCGCAGGACAACCCCGGCTTCTCGCGTCCGCGCCTGAACTATGAGCCGAACGCGCCGCGCCTGCTGGTCGATGTCGATCCGCAGAAGGCGGCGGCGCTCGGCGTCTCGTCACAGCAGATCGGCCGCACGCTGGAGACCATGTTCGGTTCGCGCCGCGCCACCACCTACATCAAGGGCGGCCAGGAATATGACGTCATCCTGCAAACCGACCGCGACAGCCGCCGCGAGGTTTCGGACCTTGAGGCGCTCTATGTCTCGACCGGCACGGCGCAGCTGGTGCCGCTGTCGGCGGTGGTCACGACCAAGACCTCGGGCGACACGCCGGATCGTCGCCGTCTGGATCGCCAGCGCGCCATCACCCTGCAGGCCGACCTGAATCCCGGCACCACCATCGACGACGCCGTTCAGTTCCTGATGGCCGAGGCCGCCAAGCAGCCGCAGGGCGTGACCAATATCCGCTGGGGCGGCGCGGCCCGCGACCAGCAGGAGGCGGGCAGCGCCGTGGGCTGGGCCTTCGCCCTGGCTCTGCTGCTGGTCTTCCTGGTGCTGGCGGCCCAGTTCGAGAGCTGGATCACCCCGGCGGTCATCATGCTGACGGTGCCGCTGGCGGCGGCGGGCGGGCTGTTCGGCCTGCTGATGGCGGGCTCCAGCCTGAACATCTACAGCCAGATCGGCCTGATCATCCTGATCGGCGTCGCGGCCAAGAACGGCATCCTGATCGTGGAGTTCGCCAACCAGCTGCGCGACCAGGGCCGGAGCATCCGCGAGGCCATCATCGAGTCCTCCAGCTTGCGTCTGCGCCCGATCATCATGACCTCGATCGCCACCGCCTTCGGCGCCCTGCCGCTGGTGCTGTGGCAAGGCGCGGGGGCGGGCAGTCGTCAGACCATCGGCGTGGTGATCTTCACCGGCGCCATGTTCGCCACGGTGCTGACCCTGTTCGTGGTGCCGGTGATCTATGGCGTGCTGGCGCGCTTCACCAAGTCGCCGGAATACACCGCCCGCAAGATCGAGGAGTGGGAAGCGCAAGAGAAGCGCCAGGGCGTCCAGCCGGACATGAGCCCGGCGGAATAGGCCGCTCTGGTCCTTGTATATGCGAAGGGCGGCGGACCTCCATGATCCGCCGCCCTTTTGCTTGTCTGGCTGTCTCGGCTCACTCGGCCTGGGGTTTGAATCCCGTCTCGACCTTCAGGAAGGCGATGACGTCGCGGCGGTCCGTGGCGTCGGGCAGGCCGGCGAAGCTCATCTTGTTGCCGGGCAGGAAGGTGCGGGGGTTCTGCAGCCAGTGGTCCAACGTCTCGGCGTCCCAGGTGAAGCCCGCCGTGCGCAGGGCGTGGGAATAGCTGTATTTTTCCTTGGCGCCCGCCTTGCTGCCGAAGACGCCATAGAGGTTCGGCCCCGTCATGTTCGGCCCGCCCGGCGTGATGGTGTGGCACGACCGGCAGCGCGCGAAGGCGCGGCGGCCGTTGTCTAGGTCGGCCTCGTTATAAGGCGCGGGCAGGGCGGCGAGCAGGGCGAGCTTCTGGGCCTCGGTGGGCGACGGCGCCTTGGGCGCTTGCGGCGCGTTGTCGGCGGCGGGCGCGGCGTCGTTCGGGCCGCAGGCGGCCAGCGTCAGCACGGCGCTCAGGGCGACAGCTGGGGCCGCGATGTTGCGGATCGAAGGAAAGGACGAAAGACGGGACATGACGCACTCCTAAGACAACGATCATGCTTACCCCATGAAGGCGCCGCCGCAATGGACAGCTTGTCCAAGCCTCGCGGCGGTCGTCAGCGCCCGGTGGTCAGCTTCACCACGACATGGGCGGTGGTTTCGATGATGGCTTCGGGCGTGTCGGCGCGGCGCATCAGGTCGAAACCGGCGGCGACAGACTCCACCAGGTTCGCCGTTTCATAGGAGGCCAGGCGGGGATTCAGGCCTTCGGGGTGCAGGCCGTTGGCGTGGGCCTGGGCGATGCGGCGCTCCAGCGCCAGGTGAAGGCGACGCAGGCGCCGGATACGGCTTTCGGCGAAGGCGGGCTCGCCCATGTCGGCCAGCATCTGTTCGACGCGCAGCACCGGCCCGTGGTCGTTCCAGAGGTTCAGCACCTCCAGCACATAGGCCCGCGCGGCCTCGAACGCCCGGTCGCCCGACCAGTCCGCGTGGATGTGGGCTGCCAGCCGCTGAAAGTCCTCGCCCGCCTCTTCGCACAGCAGTTGCAGGCCTTCCTCGACCGAGGCGAAGTAGGTGTAGAAGGTCGGCGCCGATACGCCCGCCGCCATCGCCACGTCGGCGGCGCGGATCTCGCCCAGATGCTTGGTGTTCAGCAGGGCGCGCAGGGCGTCCAGCAGGGCGCGGCGGGTGCGCGCGCCGCGCGTTCGGATCCTGTGACCCAGTTTGTTGGTCGTCTCGGACATGGGGGAGGCCGCGAGAGTGGTGCCGGTTGCAGGAATCGAACCCGCGACCTTCGGTTTACAAAACCGCTGCTCTACCAGCTGAGCTAAACCGGCGTGGCCCGCCTTATGCTGGCGGAATCTCTTTGACGCAAGCACACTGATGGAATGCCCACGCTGCCCTATCTCGCGCCCATCGTCATGCTGGCCCTGTCGAACGTCTTCATGACCTTCGCCTGGTACGGCCATCTGAAATTCGGGGCCAAGCCGTTGTGGATCGTGGTCCTGATCAGCTGGGGCATCGCCTTCTTCGAATACTGGCTGGCCGTGCCCGCCAACCGCATCGGCCATCAGGTCTATTCGGCGGCCGAGTTGAAGACCATGCAGGAGGTGATCACCCTGCTGGTCTTCGCGATCTTCTCGGTGCTCTATCTGGGCGAGAAGCTGACGGTGAATCACCTGATCGGCTTCGCCATGATCGCCGGCGGGGCCTTCTTCATCTTCAAAGGGCCGCTGTAGGAGACGCTCAGTCGAGCGCGGCGGCGATCTTCTCGGCCAGAGTTTTCAGCTCTTCGGCGTCGGCCATCGGGGCGTGGCCATGGCCTTTCATCGGGCGGTCGGACCAGCGCGGCACGATGTGGAAATGCAGGTGGAACACTGTCTGGCCGCCTGCGTCGCCGTTGAACTGCATCAGGCTGAGGCCTTCGGGCTTCAGCGCCTTCTCGACCGCGCGGGCGGTGCGCTGCACGGCGGCCGTCAGCTTGGCCAGCGCCTCGGGTTCGATCTCCAGGATGTTGCGGGCGGTCGAGGTCTTGGACACGATCAGGACGTGGCCCTCGGACTGGGGGAACACGTCCATGAAGGCCAGGACGTCGTCGTCCTCCCACACCTTCACGCTGGGCATGTCGCCGCGCAGGATCTTGGCGAAGATGTTGTCCGGGTCGTAGGCGCCGTGAAGGCTCATGGAGGTCTCCTTCGGGATAGGACGCCCAGCCTAGCAGGCGATCCGGCCCGACGCACGGAGCGGAACGCCGCGATATGCGCTTATATGGTCAAGGTTCAACCGACGGAGGCGTCATGCTGGGTTTCATCGTTCAGGCCGTGGTCACGGCGATCGGCCTGTGGGCTTCGGCCAAGCTGGTGCCGGGAGTAGAGTTCACCTCGACCGGCTCGCTGGTCGCGGCGGCGATCATTCTGGGCCTGGTCAACGCCTTCGTGCGGCCGTTGATGGTGATCCTGACTTTGCCGCTGACCATCGTCACCTTCGGCCTGTTTCTGCTGGTGGTGAACGCGGCCATGATCGGGCTGACGGCCATGTTCCTGGGCGGCTTTGTCGTCGACGGTCTGTGGGCGGGGATCGGGGCGGCGATCGTCACCGGCGTCGTCAGCTGGATCGCCGGCGCCCTGTTCGGCGGCATGGCTGATCGGGCCTGACGATCTATCCTGAAGGCCGCCGTCCCGGCCCCCGCGACAGGATCCGACCGGCCTCGTCCACGCTCATTCAGGACAAGGCCGGGGCGCCCGGAAGCGCCGCCTTAGCTGGGACGCACCACCATGCAGGTGACGCGGCGTTCCGACAGAGCCTCGCACGCCGCCTCGGCCGCCTGCTGGGTCATGCCGGTGAAGCGCGAGCGATACCAACCGTTGGCTGTCTGCACGTCACGTTGGGCGTTCGAGAATTGGCCGGAGAAGCGGCGGCTGATGTTGTTCAGCCAGTCGCGGGCCACGGCTTCTTCGCGGAAGGCGCCGACCTGGACGGTCCAGCGACCGGCCGGAGCAGGGGCGGCGGCCCGCGCGGGGGTGTTGCGGGTCGCACGGGCAGGGGCCGCCGACGTCGCAGCCGATCCGCCGTTCAGCGCGGCGGTGAGGTTTTCGGGCGGGCGGTTCTCGGCGCGGCGGGCCGACGGCGGCGGCGTCACCTCGGTCGGCAGGCTGCGCGGCGGCGGACCGGAGACATAGGCCACTTCGGTCGAGCCGCTGACGCCTTCGCCGTCCTCGTCGGATAGGGAGGCGTAGGCGACCGTGGCGGCAGGCTCGCTGCTGATCCCATAGCCGCGCTGTTCGAAGAAGGCCTGAGCCAGTTGGATGGTCTCGCCCTGACTGCGGCGACGTTGGACCTCGAACCCGGTGTCCATCAGCTCAGCAACGTGAGCGTTGCGGCTGGCGGTCGAGCGCCCGCCCATGACGATGGTGATCAGCCGCTTGCCGTCGCGCACGGAAGACGCCGCCAGATTATAGCCCGAGGCGTTGGTGAAGCCGGTCTTGATGCCGTCATAGCCGCGCCCGGTGGCCAGCAGGCCATTGGTGTTGCGGTAGTCGCGGCCCTTGTAGAACCAGTCGTGCAGGCCGAGGTAGCGATAGTATTGCGGATAGTCGCGCATCACCGCGCGGCTGAGGATCGACAGGTCGCGCGCCGTGGTCGCCTGGCGCGTGTCGGGCAGTCCGTTGGCGGTGGTGAAGCGGGTGTGCTCCATCCCCAGCTCGCGCGCCTTCTCCGTCATCATCTGGGTGAAGCGGCCCTCGGAGCCGCCAATGTGTTCGGCGATCACCACGGCCATGTCGTTGGCGCTGCGGACGGCGGTGGCGCGCATGGCGTCGTCGAGACTGATCGTCTGGCCAGCCGCCAGGCCCAGCTTGGACGGCGGCTGAGAGGCCGCCCGGGGCGAGACGGTCAGGTTGTCGTCCAGCTTGACCTTGCCCGACTCCAGCGCCTCGAACGCCAGATACAGGGTCATGACCTTGGTGATGGAGGCGGGATATCGGCGGGCGTCGGCAAAGCGTGAGAACATCACCTCGCCCGAGGCGGCGTCCACCACAATGGCCGCGTATCGGCTGTCCGAGGACTGGGCTTCCGGAGGAGCGACGCCGACCGTCGGCGTCAGGACGATGCCCCCCAGGACCAGGGCGGCCAGGAAGCGACGGCGGAAGAGGGCGTTCATGGGCAAGCTACTAGCCTCGTCACTGTGGCGCGAAGACGGCTGCGATCACGCACGTTACAAACGCTAACATCGGCTCGCCCGGTTTCGAGAGGGTTAACGGCGCGTCAACAGACTTGTGATCGCTCCTGCGAAGTCGGCAGGAAGGTTATCAATGATAATATTGTGCAGTGCACAAATTTCACTTGAAGTCTCTTCGCAAGTGCACCATATCGCCGTTGTCGCGATGGGCTCCGCCTGTCGCAAGAAACCTTTCGCTTCAGGAGACTCCCCATGGCTGACGCCGCTGAGACCGTGAAGAAGACCGTCGAACAAACGACCGCCAAGGCCAAGGCCCAGGCTGAATCCATCCAGGCCGCCGGCGCCCAGGCGTTCCGGGAAGGCGTGGACAAGTCCGTCGCCTCGCTGAGCGAGCTGAATGCGCACGGCAAGAAGAACCTGGAAGCCGTGGTCGAATCCGCCGCCGCCGCCCAGAAGGGCGCCGAGGCCCTGTCGCAACAGGCCGTGGCCTACGGCAAGAAGTCCTGGGAAGACGGCGTCGCCGCCGCCCAGTCCTTCTCGCAGGCCCGTTCGATGCAGGAACTGTTCGAACTGCAGACCAACTGGGCCAAGTCGGCCGCCGAGGCCTATCTGGCCGAGTTCGGCAAGGCGACCGAGACCATGACCGCCTCGGTCAAGGACAGCTTCAAGCCGATCAACGAGCGCGTTTCGGCCGCTGTCGAGCAGTTCCAGGGCGCCCGCTAAGCCGCGCCTCCGTAACTCAGACTTTCGGAAAGGCCCCGGTGGAAACGCCGGGGCTTTTTCACGTTTAGCTATCAACTGGGCGTGCGTGAGCGTCTGCAGGCTGGACGCCTCTACAAATCAGGCCATCATTCCCTATCTGATCCTCGACACTCCCCGATTACGGACCACGAATGCCTAACAGACGGCCAGGTGAACAAGGCGGAGGCGCAGGCGCCGCCGTCGTCACCGAGACAAAGCCGAAACTTCAGCGCCCCTCGCTTTATCGGGTGCTGATCCTGAATGACGACTACACCCCCATGGAGTTCGTCATCTACGTGCTGGAGCGGTTCTTCCAGAAGAGCCGCGAGGACGCGACCCGCATCATGCTGCACGTGCACCAGCATGGCGTCGGGGTCTGCGGCGTCTTCACCTACGAAGTGGCCGAAACCAAGGTCGCCCAGGTGGTCGAGACGGCGCGGCGCCACCAGCACCCCCTGCAATGCACGATGGAAAAGGACTGAGAGGAACCTGCCATGCCTTCGTTTTCCCGTCCTCTCGAAGAGACCCTGCACCGCGCGGTCCACTACGCCAACGAGCGCCGGCACGAATACGCCACGCTTGAACATCTGCTGCTGGCCCTGATCGACGATCCGGACGCCTCGGCCGTGATGACGGCCTGCAACGTCGATCTGGGCGCGCTGAAGGCTGCGCTCGGCTCCTATGTCGACACGGACCTGGCCGCCCTGGCCACGGCCGATGGCGACGACGCCAAGCCGACGGCGGGCTTCCAGCGCGTGATCCAGCGCGCGGTCATCCATGTGCAGTCGTCCGGCCGCGAGGAAGTGACCGGCGCCAACGTCCTGGTCGCCATCTTCTCCGAACGCGAAAGCCACGCCGCCTATTTCCTGCAGGAGCAGGACATGACGCGCTACGACGCGGTCAACTTCATCGCTCACGGCATCGCCAAGAAGGCCGGGGCCAACGAGGCCCGATCGGTGCGCGGCGCCAGTCCTGAAGAGGCCGAGGACGGCTCGGTCGTCAAACAGGGCGGCGAGGCGCTGGAGGCCTATTGCGTCGACCTGAACGAGAAGGCCAAGAGCGGCAAGATCGACCCGCTGATCGGGCGTCAGGCCGAGGTCGAGCGCTCGATTCAGATTCTGTGCCGCCGCACCAAGAACAACCCGCTGCTGGTCGGCGACCCCGGCGTCGGCAAGACCGCCATCGCCGAGGGTCTGGCGCGCAAGATCGTCAACGGCGAGGTGCCGGAAGTCCTGAAGGACGCGACGATCTACAGCCTCGACATGGGCTCGCTGCTGGCGGGCACCCGCTATCGCGGCGACTTCGAGGAGCGGCTGAAGCAGGTCGTCAAGGAGCTGGAGAGCCACGACAACGCGGTCCTGTTCATCGACGAGATCCACACGGTGATCGGCGCGGGCGCGACCTCGGGCGGGGCTATGGATGCGTCGAACCTGCTGAAGCCTGCCCTGGCGTCCGGCAGCCTGCGCTGCATGGGGTCGACCACCTACAAGGAATATCGCCAGCACTTCGAGAAGGACCGCGCCCTGGTGCGCCGCTTCCAGAAGATCGACGTCAATGAGCCGACGATCGAGGACACGGTGAAGATCCTCAAGGGCCTGAAGACGACCTATGAGACGCACCACAAGCTGCGTTTCACCGACTCGGCCATTCGCACGGCGGTCGATCTGTCGGCGCGCTACATCACCGACCGCAAGCTGCCGGACAAGGCCATCGACGTGATCGACGAGGCGGGGGCGTCGCAGATGCTGCTGCCGGAATCGAAGCGCAAGAAGGTCATCGGCCAGAAGGAGGTCGAGGCCGTCATCGCCAAGATGGCCCGCATCCCGGCCAAGTCGGTGTCGAAGTCGGACACGGAATCCCTGCGTGAGCTGGAGACCGATCTGAAGCGCGCCGTCTTCGGTCAGGAACAGGCCATCGATCAGGTCTCGTCGGCGATGAAGCTGGCGCGGGCGGGTCTGCGCGATCCGAACAAGCCCATCGGCGCCTTCCTGTTCAGCGGCCCGACCGGCGTCGGCAAGACCGAGGTGGCCAAGCAACTGGCCGCCACCCTCGGCATCGAGATGCAGCGCTTCGACATGAGCGAATACATGGAGCGCCACACGGTCAGCCGCCTGATCGGCGCGCCTCCAGGCTATGTCGGCCATGATCAGGGCGGCCTGCTGACTGACGCCGTGGACCAGCATCCGCACTCCGTCGTGCTGCTGGACGAGATCGAGAAGGCGCACCCCGACGTCTACAACATCCTGCTGCAGGTGATGGACAACGGGACGCTGACCGACGCGGTGGGCAAGAAGGTCGATTTCAGGAACGTCATCCTGATCATGACGACCAACGCGGGCGCCGCCGACAACGCGCGCGCGGCCATCGGCTTCGGCCGGGGCAAGGTCGAGGGCGAGGACGAAAAGGCCATCCAGCGCCTGTTCGCCCCTGAGTTCCGCAACCGTCTGGACGCCATCGTGGCCTTCAAGCCGCTGGGCGCCGAGACGATCCGCTCGGTGGTCACCAAGTTCGTGCTGCAGCTGGAAGCCCAGCTGGCGGACCGCAACATCACCATCGAACTGACCGACGAGGCGGCCGACTGGCTGGCCAAGAACGGCTTCGACGAACTGTATGGCGCGCGTCCGCTGGCCCGTGTCATTCAGGAGCACATCAAGAAGCCGCTGGCCGACGACATCCTGTTCGGCCGCCTGACCCGCGGCGGCCACGTCAAGGTCGAGCTGAAGGACGGCAAGATCGCCTTCGACATCACCCCGGCCAAGGGCGCGGCGGTGAAGGAAGCGGAAGAAGAAACGGCCTGATTTCGATCAGGCGCAAAGCGAAAGGCCCGGGCATAACGCCTGGGCCTTTTTTTATATCCTTCTCCCTTTGAGGGAGAACGCGGCCCGTCCGGGCCTGGATGACGGGTCTCGCGACGCAAAAAGGGGTTGCGAGACTTGGATGCCTCGCAACCCCTCATCCGTCTCGCTTCGCCAGCCGCCTTCTCCCGCAAGAGGAGAGGGCTTTGTTTAACGGCGACGGCCCAGAGCGCCCAAGAGCATCGCCGCGCCGGCGATGATGCCGGTGGTCAGCAGGGGTTTGCGGCGGGCGAAGTCCAGACCCTTGCGGGCCGGGTCGCGCAGGTCGACGGGGGCCTTGTCGACCATGCCGTCGAGGCCGTCGATGACACGGCCATAGGCGTCGAGCGCCTTGCCCTTGACTTCGTTCAGCTTGCCTTCGACTTGGAGCTTGCTGTCGCCGGTCAGGCGGCCGAGGCCGTTCTGGGCCTTGCCTTGCAGTTCGGTCGCGACGCCTTCGATACGTTGATCGGTCATGGTGATTCCTGATGTGAGGAGAATACTCACAGGGAAAGCGTATTGCGACGCAGCAAGTTCCGTAGAAATTCGCGATGCGACGCCCTGTCAGCGGGCGCGATAGGGCGACAGATCCGCCGTCATCGCGTCCATCTCGGCCTCGACCGCCGGGCGCTCGTTGTCGAGGTAGCGGGCGACAGGATCGCGCAGCGCCGGATCGGCGATGAAATGGGCCGAATAGACCGGCGAGGGCAGGTAGCCGCGCGCGATCTTGTGCTCTCCTTGCGCCCCCGCCTCGACCCGCGACAGGCCGCGCGCGATGGCGAAGTCGATGGCCTGATAATAGCAAAGCTCGAAATGGAGGAACGGCCGGTCGACCAGCGTCCCCCACTGGCGGCCGTATAGGGCGTCCCGTCCGATGAAGTTCAGCGCCCCCGCCACGGGCATCTCGTCTTCGAACGCCATCACCAGGGCGATGCGGTCAGCCATGGCGGCGCCGACGCGGGCGAAGAAGTCGCGCGTCAGATAGGGCCGCCCCCACTTTCGGTCTCCGGTGTCCATGTAGAAGGCGAAGAAGGCCTCCCAATGCGCCTGCGTGATCTGGGCGCCCGTCAGGACGCGAATGTGGAGGCCCGCTTGCGCCTCACGCCGCTCGCGCCGGATGGTCTTGCGCCGGTTGGAAGACAGGGCGGCCAGGAAGTCGTCGAAGCTCTGATAGCCGTCGTTGCGCCAGATGAACTGGATGTCGCGGCGCGGCAGCAGGCCCGCTTCGGCCATGGCGCGCCATTCGGCCTCTAGGGGAAAGTTGACGTGCAGCGACGACACGCCCAGCCGCTGCGTCAGGGTCAGCGCGCCTTGCAGCAGGGCTTCGCGCACCACGACGGCGTCCGTCCCCGGCGCATTCAGAAACCGCGGCCCCGTCGCGGGGGTGAAGGGCACAGCCCCCAGCAGCTTGGGATAGTAGCGCCCGCCTGCGCGCTGATAGGCGTCGGCCCAGCTGTGGTCGAAGACGTACTCGCCCTGGCTATGACCCTTCAGATAAAGGGGCATGACGCCGATCACGGCCCCGTCTTCATCGTGCAGGGACAGGTGGCGCGCCGCCCAGCCTTCAGACGGGACGGCGCTGCCGGACGCCTCGCAGGCGTCGAGGAAGTCGTAGGAGACGAAGGGATCGCCGGTCGGGGCCGCGCAGGCGTCCCACACGTCCCGGCCTATGGCGGCGATCCCGTCGTGAACCTGAAGGGTGAAGTTCACTTCACCTCGATGACGGCGTCCACTTCGACGGCGAAGCCGAGCGGCAGCTTGTAGACGCCGACGGCCGAGCGCGAGTGCTTGCCCGCGTCGCCGAAGACCTGGACCATCAGGTCCGAGCAGCCGTTGATGACCGCGGGGATGGCCTCGAAGTCCGGCCCGGCCTGGACGAAGCCGCCCAGCTTGACGATGCGGACCACGCGATCCAGGTCGCCGTCGACGGCGGCGTTGATCTGGGCCAGCAGGTTGACGCCGCACAGGCGGGCGGCCTCGGCGGCCTGCTCCGGGGTCACGTCCACGCCGACGGTGCCCTTGATGCCGCCATTGGCGTCGTTCGACAGCTGGCCCGAGATGAAGATCTGCTCGCCCGAGCGGACGTAGGAGACATAGCTGGCGACCGGCTTGGCGGGCTCGGGCAGGGTGATGCCGAGTTCAGCAATGCGGGCGTGAATGCTCATGGGGCGACTCCGTATGAAAGGGTGCAGGGGGTTTAGCGCGGCGCGGCGGCCGCGTCATCCGGGGCGTTCGTTGGGACGTTTCAGCGCGCGCCCGGCGACGACGGCGCCCGCCCCGAACTTGTCGCGTAGGGCGTCGATGGCGGTCTCGGTCTTCAGGGCGCGGGTCTCGGCCGTGGCGAACAGGCTGGCTGGCGCGTCGTGGGCGTCGGCGATGTCGGCCATGCCGATGCCGATCAGCCTGTAGGGCACGCCGATTTCGGGTTTCAGCAGGTCTCGCCCGGCGGCGAACAGGGCCCGCGCCGTCTGCACGGGCTCAGCCAGGGTGATGCGGCGGGTGACGATCTTGAAGTCCGTCTTGCGCAGCTTCAGCACCAGCACGCGGCTGGCCACGCCGTCTCGGCGGGCCTTGGAGGCCAGCTTCTCGCACAGGGGCCACAGTTCGGCCTCCAGCGCTTCGGCGGTGATCAGGTCTTCGTTGAAGGTGGTCTCGGCGCTCATGCCGCGGCGGTCGTGGTCGGGGTTCACCGGGCGGCTGTCGCGGGCGTGGCTGAGATCGTGCAGCCGCAGGCCCGTCTCGCCATACCGCCGGGCCAGATCCTTCACCTCGGCGGCGGCCAGATCGCCGATGGTGGCGAAGCCGTCGGAGCGCAGGGTGCGGCCGAACACTGGCCCGACGCCGGGCAGGGTGGTCACAGGGCGCGGCGCAAGCAGACCCTGCGCTTCCGCCGCGCCGATGACGGAAAAGCCGCGTGGCTTGTCCAGTTCAGACGCGATCTTGGCCAGGAAGCGGTTGGGCGCCAGGCCGATGGAAACGCTCAGCCCCGTCTCATCCTCGATCCATTTCTGCAGGCGCGCCAATTGGAAGGCGGGCGGCCCGCCGTTCAGCCGCTCGGTGCCCTTCAGATCGATCCACGCCTCGTCCAGCGACAGGGTCTGAACCAGCGGCGTCAGGCGCTGCACGGCGCCGAAGATGCGCGCGCTCTCCGCCTTGTATTTGGCGAAGTCCGGCTTGATGACCACGGCGTCGGGACAGGCCTTCAGCGCCTTGAACATCGGCATGGCCGAGCCGACACCGTACAGCCGCGCCACATAGCACGCGGTGGAGACGACGCCGCGCTTGCCGCCGCCGACGATCACGGGCTTGTCGCGCAGTTCGGGTCGGTCGCGCTTTTCGACCGAGGCGTAGAAGGCGTCGCAGTCCAGGTGGGCGATGTGCAGATCGCTCAGTTCATCGTGGGCGATCACCCGGCGCGACGCGCACGACGGGCACCGCGCGACCTTGCGGTCGCCGGTCCACAGGCAGTCGCGACAAAGGGCCGTTATGGCCAAACCCGAACTCCGTTTCCTCAGCTTCACGTCAACTTAAGACTGACGCGCCGACAGTGCACCCAAGAAGGCCTAACAGCCCGACGCGAAAGCGAATGAACCAGAGGCGCAACAGCCGGGTGGCGGATGTCCAAGAAGATCCTCATCGTCGAGGATAACGAGCTGAACATGAAGCTATTTCATGATCTGCTCGATTCTCAGGGGTACGAAGTGCTGCAGACCCGCGAAGGGCTGCAGGCGCTGGCGATTGCGCGCGAGCATCGCCCTGATCTGATCCTGATGGATATCCAGCTGCCGGAGATTTCGGGGCTCGAAGTGACCAAATGGCTCAAGGACGATGAAGAGCTGAACCATATACCCGTCATCGCCGTTACAGCCTTCGCCATGAAGGGTGATGAAGAACGAATTCGTCAGGGGGGGTGCGAGGCCTACATCTCCAAGCCGATTTCGGTCATCTCCTTCCTGGAAACGGTGCGGAAGCACCTGGGGTAGGGGATGAGTGCGCGAATTCTCGTGGTCGACGACGTAGAGGCGAACGTCCGTCTGCTCGAAGCCAAGCTGACTCTTGAATACTATGACGTCCTGACCTGCGGCGACGGGACCTCGTGCCTGCGCATCGCCCAGGACGAACAGCCCGACCTGATCCTGCTGGACGTCATGATGCCCGGCATGGACGGGTTCGAGACCTGCCGCCGCCTCAAGGCCGCCGAGGAGACGCGTCATATCCCGGTGGTGCTGGTGACGGCCCTGGACGGGCGTCATGACCGCATCCGGGGACTGGAAGCAGGCGCTGACGACTTCCTGTCCAAGCCGCTGGACGACGTGATCCTGATGGCGCGGGTCAAGAGCCTGACGCGTCTGAAAATGGTCATGGATGAACTGCGTGAGCGCGAGGAAAGCAGCCGCCGCCTGGGCATGGACGCAGGCGGCGTCGGCCATCTGAAGGGCTCGGGCGGCCGGGTTCTGGTCGTCGACGACAATGAGCTTCAGGCCGAGATGATCGCGCGCGAGCTGTCGATCGAGCACCGTCCGATGATTGCGGACACGCTAGCCGACGGTCTGGATGCGGCGCGCGGATCGGTCGATCTGGTGATCGTCAATGTGTCGTCCGAAGGGTTCGACGGCCTTCGACTGATTGCTCAGCTGCGGTCCAAGGAGGCGATGCGCCGCATCCCCATCCTGGCGCTGATCGACACCCATGACCGGCCGCGTCTGCTGAAGGCGCTGGATCTGGGCGCGCACGACATCCTCGCCCGCCCCGTCGACCCCGAAGAGATGTCGGCCAGAGTGCGCACTCAGGTGAAGCGCAAGCGGTACGGCGACTTCCTGCGCGATAAGCTGGATTACAGCCTGGAATTGGCGCTCACCGACCCCCTGACGGGTCTGCACAATCGCCGCTACATGACCGGCCAGCTTCAGGCTCTTGTCGCCCGCGCCGCGCGGGGCGGGGACCCGGTGGCGGTGCTGGTGCTGGACATCGACCACTTCAAGGCTGTGAACGACACCTTCGGGCATGACGTGGGCGACGAGGTGCTGCGCGAGTTTTCGGTGCGGCTGGCGACCAATGTGCGCGCGGTCGATCTGCCCTGTCGGTTCGGCGGCGAGGAGTTCGTGGTGGTCATGCCGGGCACGACGCTGGAAGACGCACATCGCATCGCCGAACGTATTCGCCGCGACGTGGCGGCGGCCCCCTTCCGTATCAGCGGCGGGGATGTGCTTGGCGTGACCGTCTCGGTCGGCGTGGCGGCCAGTCTGGGCGTGGACGACACGCCCGAGGCGCTGCTCAAACGGGCCGATGAGGGCGTCTATGAGGCGAAAGCTCAGGGGCGCGACCGCGTCGTAGCTCGGGCCGCCTGACGCAGCCTCGCCCTAACAAACGACCAAAGAAAAACGCCCGGTCGTGCGACCGGGCGTTTCGATTCTTGCAGATTCAAGCGGAGGGCGAAGCCCTTACTTGATCTTGCCTTCCTTGAACTCGACGTGCTTGCGGACGACCGGGTCGTACTTCTTGACGACCATCTTCTCGGTCATCGTACGGGCGTTCTTCTTGGTGACGTAGAAGAAGCCGGTGTCGGCGGTGGAGTTCAGGCGGATCTTGATGGAAGCCGGTTTGGCCATCGGAATTAACCTCTGCGACGGCGAAAGCCGCTTGAAATAAGAGGCGCGGAACATACTCAGGACAGGCTCAAAGTCAACGGCTTCGATGTCGCGTTGAGCCTGGCCATACAGACGCTAGTGTTTCGCCATGAAAAAGCCCTGCTTCAAGCCCGCCCCCGCCCTTTCCGCCGCCGTTCTCGCCGCTGGTCTGGCCCTTTCCGCCTGCTCGTCCGAGCCCGCCGCTCCGGCGGCTGCGACTGCTGAGGCCCCGGCGTCGGCGCAGGACGCCTTCTTCGCCAATCTGACCGCCCTGTGCGGCCAGCGATTCGAGGGCAAGGTCGTCACCAACGAGGCCGCCGATTCCGATTTCGCCGGCAAGCGCCTGCTGATGCACGTGCGCGACTGCTCGGCGGACGAGATCCGTATCCCCTTCTGGGTCGGCGAAGACCGCTCGCGCACCTGGGTGGTGACCCGCACCGATTCGGGCCTGCGCCTGAAGCACGATCACCGCCAGCCGGACGGCAAGACCGATCCGCTGCACTGGTACGGCGGCGACACGGCGAACGAAGGGACGGCCGAGCGTCAGGAGTTCCCGGTCGATCAGGAATCCATCGACCTGTTCAACGCCAACGACGCCTCGGTCTCGACGACCAACGTCTGGGCGATGGAGGTCCATCCCGACAAGACCTTCACCTATGAGCTGCGCCGGCCGAACCGTCACTTCCAGGTCGATTTCGACCTGACCAAGCCGGTCGCCGAATAAGGCCTTGAGGCCGCCGCGTCAGTCCTGATGGTCGATGACGTGGCGGCCGCGCGCCATATGCACGAAGGGCAGGGGGCGCTGAGGCGTCTCCAGCCGCTCGGCCACCTCGCTGAGCACGAAGCGGGTAATGGCGGGCAGGTCCAGCCCTTGCGCCTCGTCCAACGCAATCCAGGCGATCTCGTCCAGTTCGCCTGAGCCTTCGATGCGGTCCGGGTCGCGCAGGGCCTCGACCGGCGCCATGAAGAAGCGGGCGTCGAAGCGGCGCGATCGGCCCGGCGGCGTGATGGCCCGCGCCACATAGGACAGCACCGACAGATCGGGCAGGGCGCCGGCCTGGCGATACTCCCGCCACGGCCCGGCGACCGAGGCCGCCGGCGCGGGGCGCCCCAGGATCAGCCCCGTCTCTTCAAACGTCTCGCGTACGGCGGCCAGGGCCAGGGCGCGGGCGCGCCGGGCGGGCATCTCCGCCTCCAGCCGGCGTGCAGCGTCATGCGATAGGGGGCCGGCGTCCGCTGCGGTGAAATCCGCCCGCTCGATGCGCCCGCCCGGAAACACCCATTTCGACGCCATGAAGACATGGCCCGGCGCGCGGCGGCCCATCAGCACTTCGGGCCGTTTTGCCCCGCGCGTCAGGATCAGGGTGGCGGCGTCCTTAGGGCGTTGGGCGCCGCCGGTGCGGGGCGCGTCGGCCAGGTCTTGGGCCGCGTCGAAGGGGAGAGGTTTCATGGATGTCCTTCTCCCCTCGGGGGAGAAGGTGGCTCGCGCAGCGAGACGGATGAGGGGGACGCTGGCTGCGTCGTCACCATCAGTCGTTTTGCTTGCGGATAGAGCCCCCTCATCCGACCTGCTTCGCAGGCCACCTTCTCCCCCGAGGGGAGAAGGGACATGAGATTATTCAACGCCGCTTGCCCTTTCTGACGCCCTTCAGGCCGCCGGAGGGCTTGGCGCCGTTGCGGGGTTTGGGCCCGCCGGGGCGGCCTTTCCCACGCTTGGGCGGGCCGTCGCCGCCTCTTCCGCGCATGCCATAGCGCGGCGCCGGGGCGTTGGGGTCGCGCGGGTCCGGTTCGGACAGCATTTCCAGCACCAGACCGCCGGTGACGGGCGTGGCTTCCATCAGCCGCACTTCGACGCGGCGCCCCAGCGGGAAGCGCTTGCCGCTGCGCTCGCCGACCAGGGCGTGGGCGCGGTCGTCATGGGTGAAGTATTCGTCGCCTAGCGTCGAGACCGGGACCAGCCCGTCGGCGCCCGTCTCGTCCAGCCGGATGAATAGGCCGAAGCGGGTCACACCGGTGATCCGTCCGCTGAAGGTCGCGCCGACGTGCTCTTCAAGGAAGGCGGCGATGTAGCGGTCCATCGCATCGCGCTCGGCCGCCATCGAGCGGCGCTCGGTCTCGGTGACGTGCTCGGCGATGCCGCCCAGTTCGGCGATTTCCCGGTCCGTCAGGCCGTCCGACCCCAGCTTCAGCCCCCGGATCAGGCCGCGATGGACGATCAGGTCGGAATAGCGCCGGATCGGCGAGGTGAAGTGGGCGTAGCGGTCCAGGTGCAGGCCGAAGTGGCCGACGTTCTCAGGGCTGTAGATGGCCTGCATCTGGGTGCGCAGGACGACTTCGTTGACCACCTCGGCGTGTGGGGTGTCGCGGGTTTCCTCCAGCAGCTTGTTGAAGCGCTTGGTGTTCGGCGCCTCGCCCTTGTTCCAGGGTTTTCCAATGGTGTGCAGGAAGTCGGCCAGGTTGAAGATCTTTTCCTGACTGGGCGTGTCGTGGACGCGATAGATCAGCGGCGTGTGCGTTTTCTCCAGCGTCTCGGCGGCGCAGACGTTGGCCTGGATCATCATCTCTTCGATCAGGCGGTGGGCTTCCAGCGACTTGCGCGGCTCGATGCCGGCGATGCCGCCGTCGGGCGACATGATGATGCGGCGCTCCGGGCTTTCGATGGCCAGGGGGCTGCGGCGCTCGCGGCCCTTCAGCGTGGTGCGATAGGCGTTCCACAGCGGATAGAGGATGGCCTCCATGATTGGCCCGGTGGCGTCGTCCAACAGGCCGTCGATGGCGGATTGCGCCTGTTCGTAGGACAGCTTGGCGTGGCTGCGCATCAGCCCGCGCGTGAACTTGTGCCCGGTCTTGCGGCCGTCCTTGTCGAAGACCATGCGCACGGCCATGCAGGCGCGGTTCTCGCCCTGCTTCAGGCTGCACAGGCCGTTGGACAGGACCTCGGGCAGCATCGGCTCGACCCGGTCAGGGAAGTAGGTCGAGTTGCCCTTGGCCCGCGCCTCGCGGTCCAGCGCTGTGTTCGGGCGCACATAGGCGGCGACGTCGGCGATGGCGACCCAGACGATCCAGCCGCCTGCATTGGCCGGGTCTTCGTCGCGCTCGGCATAGACGGCGTCGTCATGGTCGCGCGCATCGGCGGGGTCGATGGTGATGAAGGGGACGTGACGCAGGTCCTCGCGCCCCTTCAGCGTCGGCACGTCCTGATCCTCGGCCTCGCGCTCCACGGCTTCAGAGAAGCCGGTCGGCACGCCGTGGGCGTGGATGGCGATGATGGAGGCGGCGCGCGGGTCGTCCTCGCGACCGATGTTCTCAAGGATCTTGCCGCGTTTGGGGCCGTAGCGATGCTCGCCCTTTTCGATGGCGGCCAGCACCAGATCGCCGTCGCGCAGGTCCGCCGCCTGGGCGGCCGGCACAAGCAGAACATCCTTGGAGCGTTTGTCGACCGGCTCGACCCGCGTCTCGCGCCCGCCCTTGCGGATGACGCCCAGAACCCGGTTTCCGCCGGTGTCCAGCCGTTTGACCAGACGCGCCTCCCAGCCGTCGACGCCCTGGCTGAACTTGACCAGCAGGCGGTCGCCCATGCCGGGCGCCGGGCCGCGCCCCTCGCGGTCGGGCATCAGGATCGCACGCGGCGCGTCCTCGCCGCCCTTGACCAGTTGAACGTAAAGCTCGCCGTCGGCGTCGCGATCCACCACGTCGGCGACGCCGACCGGGGGCAGGGCGCCGACCTCGGAAAAGCCCTTGCGGCCGCGTTTGCTGAGCCGGCCCTCGGCCTCCAGCTCCTTCAGCATTTCGCGCATCTGGCGCCGTTCGGCGCCCTTCAGGCCGAAGGCGCGCGCGATGTCGGCCTTTTCGGCTTCTCCGGCCTCACGCAGGAAGGCGATCAGGGATTCTTTGTCGGGCAGGCCCGCAGCGGGGCGTTTCGGAGTCTTGACCATTGCGCCCTTTCTAACGCGCTTCGCGCCGAAAGGGTGAAAACTTGCAGGAGTTGACCGCAGAGGGGCGGACGCCCAGCTTCACAAGTCACCCGTGCAACGGAGCCTGCTCTCATGTCGATGACCGACGCCCCTGTTCTCAGCCGTCCGGCCAAGTCCCTGCTGGACCTGATCGGCAAGACGCCGATGGTGGAGGTGACGCGGATCGACACCGGGCCATGCCGCCTGTTCCTGAAGCTGGAGAGCCAGAACCCCGGCGGCTCCATCAAGGACCGCATCGCCCTGTCGATGATCGAGGCCGCCGAGAAGGCGGGCTGGCTGAAGCCCGGCGGCACCATCGTCGAGGCCACGGCGGGCAATACCGGCCTGGCCCTGACCCTGGTCGGCAAGCAGAAGGGCTACAAGGTTCTGCTGGTCATCCCCGACAAGATGTCGAAGGAGAAGATCCAGCACCTGCGAGCCATGGGCGCCGACGTGCGCCTGACTCGCTCGGACGTGCCGCATGGCCACCCCGAATACTACACCGACATGGCCGAGCGCCTGGCCCAGCAGATTCCGGGCGGCTATTTCGTCAACCAGTTCGCCAACGACGCCAACTCCGAGGCCCACTTCAGGACGACCGGCCCCGAGATCTTCGAGCAGATGGAAGGTCAGGTCGACGCCTTCGTCGCCGGTATCGGCTCGGGCGGCACCATCACGGGCATCGCCCGCTATCTGAAGGCGCAGGGCTCGGACGCCAAGATCATCCTGGCCGATCCGGTCGGCTCGGCGCTGGCGGGCCTGATCAACGAAGGCGTGCCGGGGCCGGACGGCAGCTATACCGTCGAAGGCATCGGTCAGAACTTCATGCCCGAGACGACCGATCCCGACCTGATCGACGTCGCCTATTCCATCCCCGACGCCGAGGCGATCGCCACGGTGCGCGAGCTGTTGCTGAAGGAAGGCATTCTGGCGGGGTCATCCTCGGGCACCCTGATCGCCACGGCCCTGCGCTGGTGCCGCGAGCAGACCGAGCCGAAGCGGGTCGTGACCTTCGTCTGCGACACCGGCGCCAAATATCTGTCCAAGGTCTATAACGACGCCTGGCTGGCCGATCAGGGGCTGGCCGAACGCGAACTGCACGGCGACCTGTCGGACCTGATCAACCGCAAATACGCCGCCGGCGACGTGGTGGTGATCGGGCCTGACGACACCTTGGACACGGCCTTCAAGCGGATGCGCGGCGACGGCCTGTCGCAACTGCCGGTCATTCAGGACGGTCGTCTGGTCGGCATTCTGGACGAGAGCGACATCGTCCACATCATGAACACCGACGACATCACCCGTCAGGAGCGTTTCGCCAAGCCGGTCGCCTCGGCCATGACGCGCGATCTGGACACGCTGCAGGTGACTGAGTCTCTGGACGCCTTGATCCCGGTCTTTGATCGAGACCGCGTCGCCATTGTGCTGGACGGCGAGGCCTTCGTCGGCCTGATCACCCGCACCGACCTGATCAACCACCTCAGCCTGAACCGGTAAACCCATGTCTGAACTGAAGAACCGCCAGGGCTTCTCGACCCGCGCCATCCATGCGGGCCAGCGGCCGGACCCGACGACGGGCGCGGTGATGACGCCGATCTACGCCACCTCGACCTATGCGCAGGAAAGCCCCGGCGTGAACAAGGGCTATGAATACGCCCGCGGCAAGAACCCGACGCGCGAGGCCTTCGAGGCCTGCATCGCCGATCTGGAAGGCGGGGTTCAGGCCTTTGGCTTCGGCTCGGGCATGGCGGCGACCTCGACGGCGCTGGAGCTGCTGGACGCCGGGTCGCACATCGTCACTGGCGATGACCTCTACGGCGGTTCGTGGCGGCTGTTCGAGCGGGTGCGGCGCCGGTCCATGGGGCTGGACTTCAGCTACATCGACCTGACCGACCTGGCGGCCGTCGAGGCGGCGATCACAGACAAGACGCGGATGCTGTGGGTCGAGACGCCGACCAATCCGCTGATGAAGCTGGCCGACATCGCGGCCCTGTCGAAAATCGCCAAAGCGCACCAACTGATCCTGGTGGTCGACAACACCTTCGCCACCCCGTGGAGCCAGCAGCCGCTGGCGCTCGGCGCCGATGTGGTCATGCACTCGGCGACCAAATATCTGAACGGCCACTCTGACATCGTCGCCGGGGTTCTGGTGGCCAAGGACGCCGAGATGGCGGCCCAGATCAAGTTCCTGCAGAACTCCATCGGCGGCGTCATGGGGCCGTTCGACGCCTTCCTGGCCAATCGGGGGCTGAAGACGCTGGGCCTGCGCATGAAGGCGCACAATGAGAACGCCCTGGCCGTGGCCCGCTGGCTGGAAGACCGGGCCGATCAGAAGAATGGCGGCGTCGCCAAGGTGCTCTACCCGGGCCTGATCAGCCACCCGCAGCACGAACTCGCCGCGCGCCAGATGAACGGCCGCTTCGGGGGCATGGTCACATTGCTGATCGACGGCGACCTGGAGCGCACCAAACGCGTGCTGGAACGGGTGCAGGTCTTCACCCTGGCGGAATCGCTGGGCGGCGTCGAAAGCCTGGTGAACCACCCGGCCATCATGACCCACGCCAGCGTGCCGAAAGAGGTGCGCGAGGCGGGCGGCGTCACTGACAACCTGATCCGCCTGTCGGTCGGGGTCGAGGACATCGACGACCTGATCGCCGATCTGGATCAGGCCATCGGCTGAGACTGATTGAGGCGCCGGGGTTCAAATCCCCGGCCAGCCTGCCTAGGCTGGGGACATGTTTAATTTTGACGCCATGCGCGAGCGCCTCGCGGAGTTCCCGACGGCGGAGATGCTGATCGGGCTCTGTCTTCTTGTCCTTGTCGCCCTTATTGCGGACTTTGTCGTCCGCCGAGTCCTGACCCGACTGATCCTGAAGGTCGTCGGGCGGGCGGCGCAGGATCTCGATGTCCTGCTGCAGCCGGTGGTGCGCAGCTTCACCCGCGTCGTTCCAGCCATCATCATCTACCGGGGCATCGGCGGCGTGCCCCATCTCTCGCCCGGCGTCGTCACCCTGGTCCAGAATGTGGCTGGGGCCTTTATGATCGTGGCGGTGGCTGTCGGCATCGGCGCCGCGCTGGACATGGCCAACGCCATCTACGCCCGCTCGCCACGCGCGCATCGACGCAGCATCAAGGGCTATCTTCAGGTCCTGAAGATCGTCATCTACGCCGTCGCCACCATCCTGGTGATCGCGGCGCTGATCGACCGCTCGCCGTTGCTGCTTCTGTCGGGTCTGGGGGCGCTGGCGGCGGTGCTGATGCTGGTGTTCAAGGACACGATCCTGTCGCTGGTGGCGTCGGTTCAGTTGAACTCCAACGACATGCTGCGCGTCGGCGACTGGATCGAGATGCCTCAGGTCAACGCCGACGGGGACGTCATCGACATCGCCCTGCATACGGTGAAGGTTCAGAACTGGGACAAGACCGTCACCACCATCCCCACATGGCGGATGATCAATGAGTCCTACAAGAACTGGCGCGGGATGCAGGAAAGCGGCGGGCGCCGGATCAAGCGCGCCCTGCTGATCGACCAGACCAGCGCGCGCTTCCTGACCGAGGCCGAGCGCGATCGGATGCGGCGCTTCCTCCTGATCGACGACTACTTGGCCGACAAGGCCGTCGAGATGGCCGACTGGAACGCCAAGCTGGTCGCGGCGGGGCGGGATCCCGTCAATATGCGCCGCTCGACCAACATCGGCGCGTTCCGGGCCTATGTGCAGAACTATCTGGAGAACCATCCCCGCATCCGCCAGGACATGACCCTGCTGGTGCGCCAGCTGCAGCCGACGGAGACGGGCCTGCCGCTGGAGATCTACGCCTTCACCGCCACGGTCGCCTGGGCCGAGTATGAGGCGATCCAGGGCGATATCTTCGATCACCTGCTGGCGATCCTGCCCGAATTCGGTCTGCGCCTGTTCCAGTCGCCCAGCGGCGCCGACTTCAGCCAGTTGAAACCCGCATAAGAAAAGCGCGCAGAGGGCGACCTCTGCGCGCTTCAATCCTTGTCGCCTACGCCCGTCGTTGCCGACGGGGAGGGGACGGCTGGATCAGCCTTCGGTCTTCAGTTGACCGGCCGATTCCTTGCCCGAGCGACGGTCGCGCTCGATTTCGTACGAAACCTTTTGGTTTTCGTCCAGGCCGCGCAGGCCGGCTTGCTCGACGGCCGAGATGTGGACGAAAACGTCCTTGCCGCCGTCATCCGGCTGGATGAAGCCGTAGCCCTTGGTGGAGTTGAACCATTTAACAGTGCCGGTAGCCATTTTCAGGACCTCCGCTAGAAGTTGGCCTCAGAGAACGTCCCTGATGGCCTGTCGGGTCTGTATGGATCGGCTTAGACCTCGGTGCGCGGGGCAGAAGGCAGAGCGTTACGCAGTGAGATCGACCCCGATAAAGTGGACCGTTCCTCGTCCTAATGCAAGGGGCGCGGTTCAGGGCTCGGCGGTTTCGGGGGGCGAGACCCAGTTCTCCTGACATAATTTACGCAGGGCCGAGGTGATGGTCGAGCCGTACAGGGCATCCTGGATCCGCTCATACCCCTCGGTCTTCAGGGCCTGTTTCACATCGCCTACCGTCCGGCAGGCGCCGCTTTGGGCCAGTTGGTACGCACGTTCCAAAGTCGTCGGTCGAAAAGTCATGGCGTCAGCCTAAGCCTTTTCGCGGCAAAGATGAAACCGGCGCCTGAAACGCGGCGCGGCCGGTCAGAAATAGACGCTGATTCCGGCCACCAGGGCGTCGGCGTATTGCTCGCCCGGAACCTTGGCGTTCGTGCCGTGCCAGCGCAGTTCGGCCTCCAGGTTGGACGTCAGGGCGTAGGTCGCGCCGATGTTGTAGCCGGTGTAGTCGACGCTCTCGTCCTGCTCGCGGCGGCCGATCTCGGCCGAGACGTTCAGCTTGTCGGTGAAGTCCCAGCCGCCGCGCAGGGCGACCCAGGTCCAGGCCTTCACCGAACCGGCGCCGTCGGGCGAGTGCTGCAGCCGCAGGCGGGCGCTGGCCGGGCCGATCGAGCGCTTCATGTCGGCCGTGAATTCCCAGGCGTTGGCGTCATAACCGGGGGCGGCGTCCACCCGCCACTTGTGCGCGGCGTTCAGGTCGAAGTCGAAGCCGGCCCACTGCGGACGCACGCCGCCGGTCAGCTCCAGTTCCAGCTCCGAGCCGCCGCTCTTGATCGTTTCGGCGGCGGGGCTGACGTAGAAGAGGCCGCTGTCGCTTTCCCATTCCGCGGCGCCCCAGACGAAGGGATCGCCGTCGGACTTGGAGGCGTCCTTGGAGCGGTTGTCGCTGGCGGCGCCCGCGCTGAAGCTCCAGCGGCCGGGCATGTCCTGGGCCTGGGCCGCCGAGGCCAGGATCAGGAGCGGGGCGGTCGCCAAAAGGGCGGTCGTCAGGATGCGCATGGTCGGCCTCGTCAGGGGAGTGTCGAGGCCGCTTCCTAGAGACGCTTCTTGTCGAATTTATCACAGGCCTGCGAAAACTCGTCCGTCAGCCGAGCGACAAGCTGGGCCGTGGTCGGCACGTCGTGGATGGCGCCCGAACCCTGACCGGCCGACCAGACGGTCTTCCACGCCTTGGCCTCTTCGCCCATGTCCAGCTTGTGCTCGGGCAGGGACTTGGGGTCGATGTTGTTCTCGACCAGCGACGGGGTCAGGAAGTTGGCCGGAATGCCCGAGACGGCGGGGGTGTAGGTGATGTCGGTCGAGCCCGCCTGGATGATCATCTCCTTGTAGTGGGGCTGGGCCGCGCTCTCGGTCGTGGCGATGAAGCGGGTGCCCATATAGGCGAAGTCGGCGCCCATCATCAGCGCCGCCGCCACGTCCTGGCCGGTCGAGATGGCGCCTGCCAGGATGATGGTCCCATTGTAGAAGCTGCGCACTTCGTTGATCAGGGCGAACGGGTTGACCACGCCCGCGTGTCCGCCCGCGCCATTGGCGACCAGGATCAGGCCGTCGACGCCGGCCTCGGCGGCCTTGCGCGCATGACGCACATTGGCGATGTCGTGGAAGACCACGCCGCCATAGCCGTGCACCGCATCCACCACGTCGCGCACGGCGCCCAGCGAGGTGATGATCAGCGGCACCTTCTCCTCGACCGAGACCATCATGTCGGCCATCAGGCGCGGATTGGTCGGGTGGACGATGTGGTTGACGCCGAAGGCGGCGGCGTCGGGCTTCAGGCGCGCCTTGATCTCGTGCAGCCACTCCCGATAGCCCTCTGTCGTGCGCTGGTTCAGCGAGGGGAAGGTGCCGATCACGCCCGCATTACAGGCCTCCACCACCAGATCCGGCCCCGACACCAGGAACATGGGCGAGGCGATCACCGGCAGCTTCAGGCCGGACTGCAGGGAAGCGGGAATGGCCACGGGTCGTCTCTCCTGAGTTGCTTTTGGCCACGCTAACCGGCTGTCGTCGGGGAAGGCAATGCGTTCCAGCGCCCTTCTCCCCTTGTGGGAGAAGGTGGCAGGCGGAGCCTGACGGATGAGGGGTGTGAGCGCCCTGGCGGCCGATGATCGCACGGGACAGGCGCAGGACAGCAAACCTCGCGCCGACACCCCTCATCCGAGCGCCTCCGGCGCCCACCTTCTCCCACAAGGGGAGAAGGAGAAAAAAGAGAGTCCAATTCGTCTGAAATTCGCATCAGTGGATGCTGAAGGGCACGGTGACGACGAAGGTCGATCCGACCTCTTCCGGCCGGATCGTGGCGGGGTCCAGCCGGCCGCGAAGGACGATTTTGACGGCCGCCTCGCCGAAGCCGCTGCCGCGAGGAACCTCGCCGATCACGACGCAGTTGGTCGGCTTGCCTGAGGGCGCCACTTCGCAACGGACGGCGGCGCCGCCGGAAAGGCCGCGATCGACCGCCCTTTGCGGATAGTCAGACGCCTTCGGCTGGGGCGGCGTCAGCCATCGGGATTCAATGTTGGCCAACGTCCGGGCCGGTTCCTGCGGGGGCGGCTCGGGGGCGAGATTGAACGGCACGCGGACGGCGAAACGGCTAGAGGCCGCGTCAGCGCCGTCATCGCTGACCACCACGCGCCCGCGCTGCACGATGCCCAGGGCGGCCGGACCGAAACCCATGCCCGGCGGCGTTTCGGAACGGACTTCGCAGTTGACGGGCCGGCCGTCCGGCGCGGCGTCGCAGGCGATCACGGCGGCGCCGCTGACGTCCGCCTGCAGGGCCGCTTCGGGGAAGTCATCGACCGAAGCCTGCGGCGGCACGCTCCAGCGCGGGGGCGCCAAGGCCTGATCGGCCTCCTGGGCCGAAGACGCCGGGGGCAGGGCGGCGACGCCTGATGCAATCACCAGCGCGCTCAAGGCGAAGCCAAGCTTGGTGGGCGAGATCATGGATGCTCCTGAAACAGGCCGCCGAAATGTCTCTGCGGAAAAAAAGAGAGTCCAATTCGTCTGAATCGTCTGAAATCGCCTCGTCCCCGCGCGGCCGGTCTCTCTCGGCCGGGGCGCAGTCTAGCACAGGTGAAACGGGGGGATGGCCGATTGCGGCGGGGGCGGCGTTTTCTTTGGCGGGGCGAAGGCCTAAATGGCGGGCATGACCCACTATACCGACAGCCTCAGCCAGCTCGGCGTCCAGACCGCCGCCCCGACGAACCCGCAAGAGGCGGTGCTGGAGCGCGTGCCCAATCCGCACGCCGACACGCTCTATGTGGCGCGCTTCACCGCGCCGGAGTTCACCAGCCTGTGCCCGGTGACGAACCAGCCCGACTTCGCCCACCTCGTCATCGACTATGTGCCCGGCGACTGGCTGGTCGAGAGCAAGAGCCTGAAGCTGTACCTGACCAGCTTCCGCAACCACGGCGCCTTCCACGAGGACTGCACCGTCGCCATCGGCAAGCGCCTGGCCGAGCTGCTGCAACCGAAATGGCTGCGCATCGGCGGCTATTGGTATCCGCGCGGCGGCATCCCCATCGACGTCTTCTGGCAGACGGGCGCGCCGCTGGAGGGCGTGTGGCTGCCGGATCAGGGCGTGGCGGGGTATCGCGGGCGGGGGTGAGGGGGCCACAAGGGCCGCTAAAGTTAGTAAAGGCCGCATTAACCAAAGTCGGCGAGTTTGTGACCGGGAGTTAATGCACCATGGCCGATACTACCATTGAATGGACGGACGCGACCTGGAACCCGGTCGCAGGGTGCACGATCATAACGCCCGGCTGCACCAACTGTTACGCTATGCGCATGGCGGCGCGCCTCGAAGCTATGGGAGTCGAGAAATATTCTGGCCTCACGCGAAAGAGTGGTGGCAGGTATGTATGGACTGGGCGGATCGCGCTGGATGAGTCAGCGCTGGGCGTTCCCGCTCGTTGGCGGAAGCCGCGCATGATCTTCGTAAATTCTATGTCCGATCTCTTCCATCCGGATGTCCCTCTAGAGTTCATTCGACGTGTCTGGATAGCGATGGCGGCGGCTCCACAGCATGTGTTTCAGGTCTTAACCAAGCGACCAGATCGCATGCGTGAAATATTGAATGAAGTAGCTCCCCAGCCGCTTACGCATGTTTGGCTGGGCACCACGGTCGAAGATAATGCTGTGGTCAGCCGATTGGATGAATTGCGCGCTACGCCGTCAGTCATTCGCTTTGTTTCTTTCGAGCCGCTGATTGGCTCGGTCAGGCGCGCGGAGCTTACAGATATTCAATGGGCTATCGTCGGAGGGGAGTCGGGCCCTCGTGCTAGACCGATGGAAGAAGCTTGGGTCGATGAGATTCGGGCCGCCTGCATCGCTACCGAAACGGCCTTTTTCTTCAAGCAGTGGGGTGGACGGAATAAGAAGGCCGCCGGCCGGACTTACCGTGGTCGGCTTTGGGACGAGATGCCCTTGTTGAGAACGGCACCTGCCAGCTTTTGAGCTAACCCGACGGCAGGACCGGATGCATTAGACATTGCGAAGAATAGTGAAAATTGGTGGACGCCCTTGCCGTCCATGTACAGACGCAGGGGGTTAGAGACCCATGGGAAGAGCCCTGCTAGTCTGCGCTTGACCCATTCTTCCACGGCGACTTCATCGGCGGTTCGCGCTGAATTCCGCGCGATTTCACCTACGTCCATGCCCGCGAACAGGCTGACTTGCTCTGGCCGAAGTTCGTACCAAGCGGAACGCCAATCTTCAGTGCCGAACATTCGCGTGAGCCGCCGATGCTTGTGGCTGTCGACCGCAGATAGAGATTTCGCTGCCTGACGTAGGATGCCATTGATGTTTACGAGATACCAAACATCGATTGCGTTGGTGCGCCGTATGGCCTCTAGCGTAGACCAGTCAACATTCAGGCCGTAGGGGTCGAGAAACATTACGGCTCTCTTGCCAGACCATCTTTCTCGGGCGAGAGCATCAGGAATTATGGCGTTGCAGTCGCCTCTGACGACTTCAACCAAGCGGCTCGGATACTCGGCAGCAAGGGCCTTCAGAGCTTCTACGTGGCCACGCTTTTGATCGATAAAAGTTAGGCGGTCGAAATGCGGACGAGCATCCAGTGCGATGCGGGCCGACCCGCGTCGATGCTCCTTATAGGCTGCTCGGTCGTCTTCAAAAATGGACCCTCGCACTTCTGCATGTTGCACGGTTCGATGCCCTGCTCCTGCGAAGGCGTCGATGTACCAAAGATGCTTGAACTTGGGCCTTAGTGCGGTTGTGTATGCGCTCAGATAATTTTCGATGACCTCTAGTTTGAGATCCGTCGAAGTGTTTCCGAAGATGTGGTCTGTCACAGGATCGCTCGCAACGCCGACTCAAGTCGCTTCGTCGCACACGGTTACACGTGGAAGCGCGGTTGTGTAGTGAGCTTAGCCGCGTGTGATATTGATGTTGCCCATGACCCCATCCTCCCGTCTACCGCTCGAAGCCTGGGGCCGGCGTCTGATGAAGCGCGCGGAGGCGTGGGCCGACCGATCGCGCCTGCGCCGTTACGCCTATGAGTTCCTGTGGTTCGGGCTGAAGCAGGGGTGGGCGTGTCTGTTCGGCGGGGCGATGCTGGCGCTGATCCTGGGGACGTTTCTGTTCTGGCCAGATCAGGCGCCGCTGGCGCGCTATGACTTCCTGGTGCTGGGGGCGCTGGGGATACAGGCGCTGATGCTGGCCTTCAGGCTGGAGAGCTGGGAGGAGGCGCGGGTCATCTTTCTGTTCCATGTCGCCGGGACGATCATGGAGCTGTTCAAGACCTATCACGGGTCGTGGATCTATCCGGAAGAGTCGGTGCTGAGGATCGGCGCCGTGCCGCTGTTCTCGGGCTTCATGTATGCGGCGGTGGGCAGCTACATCGCGCGGGTGCAGCGCATCTTCCATATCCGGGTGCGGAACTATCCGCCGCTGTGGACGACGTGGGTGCTGGCGGCGGCGATCTACGTCAACTTCTTTGCGCACCACTGGCTGCCGGACGTGCGGCTGGCGCTGTTCGCGGCGACGGGGCTGCTGTTCATGCGGGGGTGGTTCTACTTCACCGCCGACCGGACGCGGCGGTCGATGCCGCTGCTGCTGGGCTATGGGCTGGTGGCGCTGTTCATCTGGTTCGCGGAGAACCTGGGGACGTTCGCGCGGGCCTGGGTCTATCCGGGGCAGAGCGACGGGTGGGAGATGGTCAGCCTGAACAAGCTGGGGGCGTGGTTCCTGCTGATGATCATCTCGGTGGTGCTGGTGTCGATCGTGCACCGGCCGGAGGAGGAGCCGAGGTAGGAAGGCCTTCTCCCCTTGTGGGCGAAGGAGGGCGCCGGAGGCGCTCGGATGAGGGGGGGGCGGCGGGGCGTTTGCCGCCTGTGCTCGCCAGATGACGTAATCGGATGCCGGGGCGCTGACACCCCTCATCCGTCTCGCTGCGCGAGCCACCTTCTCCCACAGGGGGAGAAGGGGCGTTACGGCCGCCGCGTCACCTTGTGCGCCAGGTTGGGGCGGGGGCGCTCCAGCGGGGGCTCGGACAGGGAGCCGACGTGGATGAAGCCGGCGATGCTTTCGCCGTCCTCGACGCCGAACAGGGCGACGGCGGCGGGGTCGTAGGCATACCAGTCGGTGATCCAGCTGGCGCAGTAGCCCAGGGCGTTGGCCGCGTGCTCAAGGTTCATGCAGACGGCGCCGGCGGACAGCTGCTGCTCCCACACCGGGACCTTGTGACCCTGAATGGGGGTCGAGACGACCAGAATGGTCAGCGGCGGGTTGGCCAGCTTGGCCAGGGAGGCGACCTCCTTGCCGGTGCGGTTCTGGGTCTCGCCCAGCACGGCGAGGGCCTCGGACAGTTCGGCGCGGCTCTGGGGGCCAAGGATGACGAAGCGCCAGGGGAACAGCTTGCCGTGGTCGGGCGTGCGGGCGCCCAGGAGCAGGATCTGCTCGACCTCGGCGTCCGAGGGGCCGGGCAGGCTCAGCAGCTGGGCCGAGGCCGAGCGGCGCACGGTCAGGCGCGCCAGCAGCTCTTGCGAACGGACGGGCAGGGGCAGGGGGGCGGACAGGTCTGACGGGCTCATGGCCGCTTAGCTAGGATTTCCCGGCCTCCGGCGCCATAGCAGGGGGATGAGCAAGATCCGCGACATCAAGCCCCGCTGGGCCGAGGGCCTGCCCCAGACGCCGCCGTGGCGCAGTCTGGGGACGAGCGTGATCGTCGATACGCCCTGGATGCAGGTGACGCGCCATCCAGCCGTGGCGCCGACGGGGGCGGATGCGGACTATATGGTCATGCGGCCCAAGAATGTCGGCACGGGCGTGCTGCCGCTGCATGACGACGGGACGGTCAGCCTGGTCGGGCAGCACCGCTTCGCCCTGATGCGCTACTCCTGGGAGATGCCCGAGGGCGGGGCGCCGCAGGGCGAAGACCCGTTCGAGGCCGTGAAGCGCGAACTGGCCGAGGAGGCGGGGCTGACGGCGCAGCACTGGCGCGCGGCGCTGGACGTGGACCTGTCCAACTCCATCACCGACGAGCGGGCGATGACCTGGGTGGCCTGGGGGCTTGAGATGACCGAGACGGCGCCGGACGCGACGGAGGTCTTTCTGTCGGCGCGCGTGCCCTTTGGCGAACTGATGGCCGAGATCGCGCGCGGCGCGGTGCGCGACAGCCTGACGGTGGCGACGGCTTACCGCGCCTACCATATGGCCCGGGAGGGCGAACTGCCCGCCGCGCTGGCGCGTTCCATGCTGGGCGCGTAAGATCGCCGCCGAACGCGAAGGAAGCCTGATGGCCAAGCTGGAAGTCGTGCCGCAACAGCCGGACCTGTGGGCGCAGTTGCGCGCCGCAGCCCAGGACGCTGCGCGCGAGGAGCCTCGCCTGGCGTCGCAGCTGAACGCCGTGGTGCTGGCGCACGATGATTTCGCGGGGGCGCTGAGCTTCCAGATCGCGCGCAAGCTGGGCGATGCGGAACTGGGCGCCATGACGGTGCGCGAGGTAGCCCTGTCGGCCTTCGCCGCCGATCCGGGCATCGTGGCCGCCGCCGAGGCCGACCTGAAGGCGGTGCAGGAGCGCGATCCGGCGATCCGGTCGCTGTTGCAGCCCTTCATGTATTTCAAGGGGTTCCAGGCGTTGCAGGCCTGGCGCGTGGCGCACTGGCTGTGGGCCCAGGACCGCGACACCCTGGCGTTTCACTTCCAGAGCCGGATCTCGGAGCTGTTCCAACTGGACATCCACCCGGCGGCGCGGATCGGCTCGGGCGTCTTCCTGGACCACGGCACGGGCATCGTCATCGGCGAGACGGCGGTGATCGGCGACGAAGTGTCGATGCTGCACGCCGTGACCCTGGGCGGGACCGGGGCCGAGCGCGGCGATCGCCATCCGAAGATCGGGCGCGGCGTCCTGCTGGGCGCCGGGGCCAAGGTGCTGGGCAACATCACGGTCGGCGACTACGCCAAGGTGGCGTCCGGCTCGGTGGTGCTGAAGCCCGTCCCGGCGGGCTGCACCGTGGCGGGGGTGCCTGCGCGGCTGGTCAACTGCCCCACCGACGCCACGCCGGCGCGGACCATGGACCATACGCTGTCCGACATCGTCTATGACTTCGTGATCTGAGACTCTGCTGTGGGCTGATCCTGTCCGGGCTTCCAATCGGCAGACGGCTTCTCTACCCTTCGCGGCCAACGAGTTGAACGAGGCTACCCCGTGACCGAGAACGATCTGAAGCGCGTCGAGACGCACCTGAAGCGCACCTTCAACCACGGCGGCATCAAGGTGAAGGGCCGCAAGGTGGCCGATTCCGCCGAAGTCTATGTCGACGACGAGTTCATCGGCGTGGTGTTCGAGGATGAAGACGAAGCCGGTTCCTACATGTTCGAAATGGCGATCCTGGCGGAAGACCTGCCGCCGGCCTGAGGCCCGCCTGACGACGTGAATTGAAAAAGGCCGGAGAGGGCGTCCTCTCCGGCCTTTTTTCTTGGCGCTCAGCGCCGGATCACAAACCGAACAGACGGGCGAAGAAGCCCTTCTTCTTTTCGGGGGCGGGCGTGTCGACTGGCTTCACCGGCTCGACCGCCGCAGCGGCGGCGGCGGGCGCCGTGGCCTGAACGGGGGGCTCGACCGGGGCGGCGACGGCCGCGACGGCCGGCTCGGCCCTGGCCTCTGAAGCGGACGGCGCGGCTTTCACGGCGGGCTTGGCTGCGGGGGCCTTCTTCGGCGCTGCAGCCTTCTTGGGCGCGGCGTCCTTGGCGGCGGCCGTCTTCGCGGTCTTGGCGGCCGCCGGCTTCTTGGCCGGAGCGGCCTTGGCGGTCGTCGCCTTGGCTGCGGCGGGCTTGGCCTTGGGCTCAGCCTTGGGTGCGGCCGCCTTGGCGGGAGCCTTGGTCGCCGCGGCGGCCTTTACGGTCTTGGGCTTGGCGTCAGCTTTTGTCGCTGCGGCGCTCGACTTTGCCGCTGGTTTCGGCTTGGAAGCGACAGAAGCCGCTTTCGCGGCAGGTTTCGTCTCAGACGGTGCTTTGGCCATAAACTCCCCGACCCCTCGTTGGACGCGGGCGTGTGATCCAAGCCCGCACTGGCGATTCGTTATTATAACGGTGTTTGAAAAATGTCCGAATCCGCAGTTCAGGTGATCGCCCGCGGCGACCGCGCCCCGGCCGAGGCCGCCGCCGCCGCCATCGACGCCAACCCCCTGCTGGAAGGCGCCACCTACTCGATCCTGGAAGAGGATGAGGACAAGGAAATCTGGCGCATCGACGCCTTCCCGACCAGCGACGAGGAAGCCGAAGGCATCGCCGAGATCCTGCGCGCCACCCCGGGCCTGGAAGTGGTGGTCGAGAAGCTGGCGGACGCCGACTGGCTGGCCATGAGCCTGTCGGGCCTGCCGCCGGTCGAGGCGGGGCGCTTCTTCGTCTATGGCGCGCACGATCAGGGCAAGATTCCCGAGGGCCGGGTCAATCTGAAGATCGACGCAGGCGCCGCCTTCGGCACCGGCCACCACGGCACGACGGTCGGCTGCCTGGAGGCCTTCGACAAGCTGCTGGAAACAGAGAGCTTCGAAAAGGTGCTGGACGTCGGCTGCGGCACGGGCGTGCTGGCCATCGCGGCGGCCAAGACCGGCTCGCCCATCGCCGTCGGCACGGACATCGACGAGCCCTCAGCTCGCATCGCCAATGAGAATGCGGCGATCAACGACGCCAAATGCGAGTTCTATTTCGCCGACGGCCTGAGCGACGCGCGCATCGCCCAGCACGCGCCCTATGATCTGGTGTTCGCCAACATTCTGGCCGCGCCGCTGGTGTTCCTGGCGCCCGAGATCGCCGGGGCGCTGAAGTCGGGCGGGGTGGCGATCCTGTCGGGCCTGCTGCGGACGCAGGAAGAGCGGATTCTGGAGGCCTATCTGCCGCTGGGCTTCGTGGTGGAGCAGACGATCCATCATGACGCGTGGAGCGCGCTGCAGCTGCGTAAGAAGTAGGCGCACCGATTCTCCCTCCCCGTCCCGGGGAGGGTGGTCGCGTAGCGACCGGGTGGGGAGGGCCTGGTGATCCTGGCCTCGGCGCTCGAATAGCCTTGCCGCCCCCACCCGGCCTCGCCTTTGGCTCAGCCACCCTCCCCGGGGCGAGGAGGGAGAATGTCTTGCCTCTCCTCAAACGCTGCAGGGAGAGTATATGGGCTTCATGCGCCAGACATTCGACGAAACCACCGATCCGTCCTTCGGGGCCAAGCACCTGCCTCTGCTCCGCGCGGAGATGGCCAAGCAGGGCCTCGACGGCCTGTTGGTCCCGCACGAGGACGAGCATCAGAACGAATATCTGCCCGACGCCAATGAGCGGCTGGCCTGGGTCAGCGGCTTTACCGGCTCGGCCGGGGCGGGCGTGGTGCTGATGGACAAGGCGGCGGTCTTCGTCGACGGCCGCTATACGGTGCAGGCCAAGGCCCAAACGGACGAGGCCCTGTTCGAGCGGCAGCCGCTGAATGCGCTGGCCGACTGGCTGGCGGCTGTGCCGGCGGGGTCGGTAATCGGCTATGATCCGCGGCTGCACAGCCCCGATGCGCTGGCGACGCTGAAACGCGCGGTCGAGAAGGCCGGGGCGACGCTGAAGGCGGTCAAGGCCAATCCGATCGATCTGGCCTGGGGCGACGCTCGCCCGGCCCAGCCGCAGGCGCCGGTAGTCCCGCACGAGGATCACTATTCCGGCGAAGACGCCGCGTCCAAGCGCGCCCGCATCGGCAAGGCCATCCGTGATGCCGGGGCCGAGGCCGCCGTGCTGACGGCGCCGTCGTCGCTGGCCTGGCTGTTCAACATTCGCGGCGGCGACGTGATCCGCACGCCGCTGCCGCTGGGCCAGGCGGTGGTGAAGGCGGACGGGACCGCCAGCGTCTTCCTCGATCCCGCCAAGGTGACCAACGAACTGCCCGGCTGGCTGGGCGACGCCGTGACGCTGGAGGCGCCCGAGGCGCTGCCGGGCGCGCTGGACGCCCTGTCGGGGCGCAAGGTGCTGATCGACCCGGCCGTGTCGTCGGCCTGGTATTTCGACCGGCTGGAAGCGGCGGGCGCCGAAATCGTGCGCGGCATGGACCCCTGCGCCCTGCCGCGCGCCTGCAAGAACGCCGTCGAGATCGAGGGCGCCCGTCAGGCGCACATCCGCGACGGCGCGGCCCTGACCCGCTTCCTGCATTGGGTCGATACGGTCGCGCAGAAGGAACTGCCCGACGAGCGGGCGGTGGTCGAGGCGCTGGAAGGCTTCCGCGAGGCGACCGGCATGCTGAAGGACCTGTCGTTCGACACCATCGCCGGGGTCGGGCCGAACGGCGCCCTGCCGCACTACAAGCCGGTCGGGGCCAAGATTCGGCCGATGGAGACGGGCTCGCTGCTGCTGGTGGACGGCGGCGGCCAGTATCTGGACGGGACCACGGACGTGACCCGCACCATGGCCATCGGCGAGGGCGCGGCCGATCAGCGCCGGATGTTCACCCTGGTGCTGAAGGGCCATATCGCCATGGCGGTGATCCGCTTCCCCGCCGGGACCAGCGGGCGTCAGCTGGACGCCATCGCGCGCCAGCCGCTGTGGAATGCGGGCTTCGACTTCGATCACGGCACAGGGCACGGGGTGGGGTCGTATCTGGGCGTCCACGAAGGGCCGCAGCGCATCGCCGGCTGGGGCACCGACCAGCCGCTGCTGACCGGGATGATCCTGTCGAACGAGCCGGGCTATTACCGTGAGGGCAAGTGGGGCATCCGCATCGAGACGCTGCAGGTCGTCACGGAGCCGACGCAGGTTCCGGGCGGCGAGCGGCCGATGCACGGCTTCGAGCAGCTGACGCTGGCTCCGCTGGATCGCAAGCTGATCGACACAGCGCTGCTGACGGCGGACGAGCGGGCCTATGTCGACGCCTATCATGCCGAGGTTCTGGCCAAGGTCGGGCCTCTGCTGGCTGAGGGCGTGCAGAAGGACGAGGCGGCGCTGGAGTGGCTGAAGGCGCAGACGGCGCCGCTGTAAGGCGAGCGCGCAAGCGTGGATATGAAGACGCCTCCCTCGCGATCGCGGGGGAGACGTTTTTCGTTGGCCTGTGCGCCTCGATTACTGGACGCGGGTCCAGGTCTGGGTCTTGCACAGCGGGGCGACGATGCAGCCGCGCAGGCGCAGCGTATTGTCGTTGGTCAGGGTGATGGTCCCGCGATAGGTCCCGCCGTCCTCGGGATTGTAGACGCTGCCGCCGCGCCACTCGGTCGGGCCGCCGGTGAAGCCCGACAGCATCCGCAGGCCGCGTAAGGGACGGTCGCGCAGGGAGGCGTCCTTGTTGCGAGCGTCGCGGGCGTTCGGATCGGCGCGGATGTGGCTGGAGGTGACGAGCGTGCCGCACAGGGCCTGGCCGCAGCGCTCGATGCGCACCTGGCCGCCATTGGTCGGGGTCTGCCACAGGCCGGTCGGGTCGCTGGCGAGCGCGGGAGAAGCGAGGGCGGCGGCGGCGACGGCGAGCGCCGTCAGGACGGAGGTCTTCATCGGCGTTTTCCTTCTGACGGATCGTTGAGCCGATCCCTTGGCCGGAGGGTGATCCGGGTTTCGGACGGAAACAAGGCCGAAATCTTGAAGTTCGCCAAAGGATTACATGACCTCAGGTCAAGATTTCTTCGCGCGCGTTCTCCTCCCCATTCCATGGGGAGGAAAGCGTCAGCCGCCGATCAGCGCCAGCCACTCGTCCTCGGTCAGGACGGCGACGCCGTGTTTTTCGGCGTCCTTCAGCTTGGACCCGGCGCCGGGTCCGGCGACGACGTAGTCGGTTTTCTTGGACACCGAGCCCGAGACCTTGGCGCCGAGGCTCTCGGCGCGGGCCTTCGCTTCGTCGCGGGTGAAGCGTTCCAGCGAGCCGGTGAAGACCACGGTCTTGCCCGCCACCGGGCTGTCGGTCGTGGGGGCGGCCACGTCCTCGACGCGCTCGAGCTCGGCCAGCAGGGCGTCGACGACCTGGAGGTTGTGCGGCTCGTGGAAGAAGTGGGCCAGGGCCTCGGCGGCGACCGGGCCGACGCCGGAGACGCCGGCGATCTGGTTCAGCATTTCGGACGGGCCTTCGTTGCGCGCGACGGCGGCCCAGCGGGTGAGGTCGCTCCAGCCGTCCGAGATTTCCGCCAGCGAGCGGCGGGCGGGGGCGGCCATGCCGGGGAAGGCGAGGGCGATCTTCTGATCCATCGGCGCTTCGGGCCAGGGATCGTCGGCGGCGGGGCGGGCGTCAGCCATCAGGCCCAGGACGCGGGGCGAAATGGCGTGGGTCGCGGCCAGCGTCTTCCAGTCGTCGCTGGCCAGGCCATCGGCGGCGGCCATGCAGGCGCCCTGGAAGGCGGTCCAGCTGCCGAAGGCGCGGGCCAGGACGAGCGAGGTCTGTTCGCCGATCTCTCGCACGCCCAGGCCGAAGATCAGGCGGTCCAGGCTGATGACGCGGCGCGCGTCGATCCCGGCGATCAGGTTGCCGACGCTGGTCTCGCCATAGCCGTCTTCGGCGCGCAGCAGGGCCAGCTTCTGCTCGTCGCGGGCGAGGCGGAAGATGTCGGCGGGCTCCTTGATCCAGCCGCGCGCGTGGAAGGCAATCAGCTGCTTTTCGCCGAGGCCCTCGATGTCGAAGGCGCGGCGGCTGACGAAGTGCTTGAGGCGCTCGACGATCTGGGCGTCGCAGATCAGGCCGCCGGTGCAGCGGCGCTTGACCTCGTCCCCCTCGCGCACGGCTTCGGAGCCGCAGACGGGGCAGACGGTGGGGAAGACGTAAGGGACGGCGCCGTCGGGGCGCAGGGTTTCGACCACGCCGACGATCTGGGGGATGACGTCGCCGGCGCGTTGCAGGACGACGGTGTCGCCGATGCGCACGTCCTTGCGGGCGATCTCGTCCTCGTTGTGCAGGGTGGCGTTGCGGACCACGACGCCGCCGACAGTGACGGGATGCAGGCGGGCGACGGGGGTCAGGGAGCCGGTGCGGCCGACCTGAATGTCGATGCCTTCCAGAACGGTCGTCGCCTGTTGCGCCGGGAATTTGTGAGCGATGGCCCAGCGGGGACTGCGGGCGATGAAGCCGAGGCGCTGCTGCCAGTCCAGCCGGTCGACCTTATAGACCACGCCGTCGATGTCGTAACCGAGGCGGCTGCGGTCGGCCTCCAGCGCCTGATAGACGCCGATCAGGCCTTCGGCGCCCTCGACGCGGGCCGAGCGGTCGTTGACCTGAAAGCCCCAGCTGCGGAAGGCCTCCAGCGCGCCGTGTTGCGTCTCGGCGAAGGGTGCGGAGGTCTCGCCCCAGGCGTAGGCGAAGAAGGTTAGGGGGCGCAGGGCCGTGATCTTGGGGTCTTTCTGACGCAGCGACCCGGCGGCGAAGTTGCGGGGGTTAGCGTAGGTGCGGCGGCCCTCAGCCTCGGCCGCCGCGTTGAAGGCGTCGAAGGCGGCGTTGGGGGCGTAGACCTCGCCGCGGATCTCGATCACGTCGGGCCAGCCGGAGCCGGCCAGGGTCTGGGGAATGGCGGCGATGGTGCGCAGATTGGCGGTCACGTCCTCGCCGGTCTTGCCGTCGCCGCGCGTGGCGCCCTGAACCAGAACGCCCTTTTCGTAGCGCAGGCTGGCGGACAAGCCGTCGATCTTGGGCTCGGCGACGAAGGCGATCGGCTCATCGCCCGGCAGCTTCAGGAAGCGCGCGATGCGGGCCACGAAGTCACGCACCTCGCCGTCGTCGAAGGCGTTGTCCAGCGACAGCATGGGCACGCCGTGGCGGACCTCGGCGAACTGGGTCGAGACGGGGGCGCCGACGCGCTGGGACGGGGAGACGGGGCTAGAGAGGGCCGGGAAGGCGGCTTCGATGGCCAGGGCGCGGCGCTTCAGGTCGTCATAGTCGGCGTCGGAAATCTCGGGCGCGGCGTTGGCGTAGTAGAGGGCGTCGTGACGCGCCAGTTCAGCCGACAGGCGGTCCAGTTCCTCGCGCGCCCGGGCTTCGGTCAGGGTTTCGACAGGCGGGAAGAGATCGGACATGAGAATCGCAGGAAGTCGGCAAAGGCGGAAGGGGTTCCTTATCACCCTGCCGCCGCCATGACAGAAACGTAATCTGACGCAGCGGCCCGGGGCCGCTAGCGTCGCGCCTCAAAGATTCCTGCCGGAGCCCTCCATGCGTCCTGTCCTCGCCAGCCTGTCCGTGATCGCCGCCGCCCTGACGCTGGCCGCCTGTGAGACGACGACCGCGCCTGTGGTCGAGACGCCTGCGGTCGCGGCGTCGCCCTCGGTCGATTACGCCCAGTTGATGGAGGACCTGCGCATCCTGTCGGCCGACGACATGCAGGGGCGCGACACCGGTTCGGAGGGCGGGGCCAAGGCGCGCGCCTACATCGTCGGGCGGTTGGAGGCGCTGGGCGTCCAGCCCTCGCCGATGGGGCGGCTGCAGCCGTGGGAGATGCAGGGGCGGACGCGCGAAGGGACCAAGACCTTCAGCGGGACCAACATCATCGGCGTGATCCCCGGCACGCGGGTGGGCGACAAATACATCGTCGTGACCGCCCACTATGACCATGTGGGCGTCAACGACGGCCAGATCTTCAACGGGGCGGACGACAACGCCTCGGGCGTGGCGACCATGCTGGAGCTGGCCAGACGGCTGAAGGCCAACCCGCCCGAACACAGCGTGCTGATCGTGGCTCTGGACGGCGAGGAGCGAGGCCTGCTGGGCGCCAAGCATTTCGTCGAGGCGCCGCCGGTGCCGCTGCACGCCATCGCGATGAACCTGAACTTCGACATGACGGCGCGGGCCGACAGCGACGGCAAGCTGTGGGTGACGGGGACGTATCAGCATCCCTATTTCCGCCCGGTGCTGGATCAGGTGGCGGCGCGTCCGAACGTGGCGTTGGCCTTCGGCAAGGACACGCCTCAGGATGAGGGCGCCGACAACTGGGTCGAGGCGTCGGATCACGCCGCCTTCCACCGCGCGGGGCTGCCGTTCCTCTATTTTGGGGTGAACTATCACCCGGACTATCACCGCCCCAGCGACGACTTCGAGAAGATCAACCCGGCGGTGTTCCAGGACTCGACCGAGCTGGCCATCGCCGGCTTCCGGGCGCTGGACCGGTGGCTGGATCAGTGACGGCTGTCGCAAAACACTTGCAAAGATAGGCCTTGAATCCGCCGTCAGAGCGGCGTTCTGTCGCAGCCTCAGCAGTCGAGGAATACAGTGATGTCGGCGACGCAAGGGTTTGACCTTCAACGGGTGCAGAAACTGCGCAAGGCGGCGCTGCTGGTCGGATTGATCGGCGTGGTCGGGCTGGCCTTCGTCAGCCGGTCCATCGGCGGCGAGACCATGCTGCACGAGGGGGTGGAGGCGTTCGGCCTGGGCCTGATCGTCGTCTGCATCGTCGGGCGCGCCTGGTGCTCCCTCTATATCGGCGGACGCAAGAAGGCCGAGATCGTGGATCGCGGACCCTATTCGATCAGCCGCAACCCGCTGTATGTCTTCAGCTTCATGGGGGCGTTCGGCGTGGGCGCGCAGACGGGCAGCGTGACGCTGGCGACCGTCTTCCTGCTGCTGACGGTGGCGGTCTTCTACGCCACGGTGAAGCGCGAGGAGGCCTGGCTGGCGGGCGCCTTCGGCCAGACCTATGCGGACTATTGCGCGCGGACGCCGCGTTTCGGGCCGGACTTCTCCAAATGGCGCGACGCCGACAGCCTGGAGGTGCGGCCGCAGTTCTTCCTGACGACCTTGCGTGACGGTCTGGTCTTCCTGCTGGCCGTGCCGCTGTTCGAGTCGGTCGAGCATCTTCAGGACATGGGCTGGCTGTCGACCCTGCTGCGTCTGCCATGAGGGCGTTGTCGATTCTGCTGGCGGGGGCCCTGGCCCTGACGGTCGCGGCCTGTGATCGGGGCGCCGTGCCTGACAAGGCTCCCTCGGCGACGGCGTTCAAGCACGACCTGCCCGAGGACGTGTCCGGTTACTACATCCCCACGACGGTGGTGCAGGTCGGCGACTGGCGGCTGCATCACCTGTTCATAGGGCAGGTTCCCGACTTCATGGCCTGGCGCGACGGTCAGCGCACGGCGGGGTTCGCGCCGATCATGATGGAGTTCGAGACGGGCGATAAGGCGCGGCGCACGCGGTTGATTCCGACGGCCTATGACGTGACCGAGGACCGGGTGCGGTTTGAGGCGTCGTCGCGCGAGCTGGGCGCGGTGTCGTTCGAAGGAGCGCTGGACCAGGGCGCGCTGGCGACGGCGCGGCGCAACCTGGGCGATCAGGGCGTGGTCCTGAAAGGACGGCTGAAGGTCGGGGACCGGACCTTCGACGGGGTGTCGATGCGGTGGTGGGCGGGGGACTGATCTTCTCCTCCCCATTTCATGGGGAGGTGGCGCGGCGCGTAGCGCCGTGACGGAGGGGCTGCCCGGTTCCGCTGTCGCAAGCCCCTCCACCACTTTGTGGTCCCCCTCCCCACGCCGTGGGGAGGAGATTTATGATCAGGCGACGGTCGCCTTGACGATCTTGCCCGGCGCGCGCGGGGGCTCGCCCTTGGGCAGGGCGTCGACGTGTTCCATGCCTTCGATCACTTCGCCCCAGACGGTGTACTGGCCGTCCAGGAAGCGGGCGTCGTCGAAGCAGATGAAGAACTGCGAGTTGGCGCTGTCCGGATTGGCGGTGCGGGCCATCGAGCAGACGCCGCGAACGTGGGGCTCTTTCGAGAATTCCTGCTTCAGGTTCGGCTTGGACGAACCCGAGGTGCCGGTGCCCGTCGGGTCGCCGCCCTGGGCCATGAAGCCCGGAATCACGCGGTGGAAGACCACGCCGTCGTAGAAGCCTTCCTTGGCCAGGTCGGTGATCTGCTTGACGTGGTTCGGCGCCAGATCGTCGCGCAGCTTGATGACGACGTTACGGTCTTCGCCGTCGCCGGTGTCCAGGGTGAAGGTCAGGGTTTGGTCGGCCATCGGGCGCTCCTTGAGGTTATGCGAGCCGGAATTGTGCGCGGGTCATAGCGGCTGAACGCCGTCAGGGCTATGTGGGAAGCATGAGTGAAGACGAAAAGCCCGCCGACAAGCCGCAGGAACGCCGCCGCATGGTGCGCCTGCCCACGGGCGGCACGGCGGCCGGCCGCAAGGTCGGCCAGAAGATCAAGACAGCCGACAAGAAGACGCTGTCCAGCCAGGCGTGGATCAAGCGTCAACTGTCGGACCAGTGGTCCGAGCGCGCCCGCGCAGAGGGCTGGCGCAGCCGCGCCGCCTTCAAGCTGATGGAGATCGACGACAGGTATCGGCTGATCAAGCGCGGCTCGCGGGTCATCGACCTGGGCGCGGCGCCGGGCGGCTGGGTGCAGGTGGCGCTGGATCGCGGCGCGGCGGCGGTGGCGGGCGTGGACCTGCTGATGATCGAGCCGATTCCGGGCGCGACGCTGATTCAGGCCGACTTCACCGATCCGGGGGTGGATCAGCAGATGCTGGACGCCATCGGCGGGCCGCCGGACCTGGTGCTGTCTGACATGGCGCACAACACCATCGGCCACCGCCAGACGGACCACCTGAAGATCATCGCCCTGATCGAGATCGCGGCCGATTTCGCCATCCGCACGCTGAGGCCGGGCGGGAACTTCGTGTCGAAGAACTTCCAGGGCGGCGACGCCGGCGGGGTGCTGACGCGCCTGCGCGAAGAGTTCGAGACGGTGAAATACGTGAAGCCGGAGTCGAGCCGAAAGGGCAGCGCCGAGGTCTTCCTGGTGGCGCTGAACAAGCGCTAGGCCGACGCGCCTTCCGCCTCGGCCGCAGCGCGCCGGGCGGCTTTTTTCGCTTCGGCGCGTGTCCACAGGCGGTCGTGCAGGGTGAAGAAGACCGTCTGCACCAGAGGCTCGATCGTGCCGATGGCCAGGGCGATGCGGATGTCGCGCGTCAGGGCGAAGGCCACCAGCACCGCGACGGCGAAGTGCATGACTCCGTAGGTGACGGTTTTCAACGCCACCTGCTTCAGGTTGCGGGGCAGGGCGTGGCTGTGTCCGTGGCCGTGGTGGTTGTGGGCGCGGTTCTGCTCGTGCGCGTCCATCAGCTCCAGACGGGCGGTGAAGGCCTCGACCGTCTCTTCCACCCCGGACAGCATCTTGCGGCGCTCGACCCGGTGCCAGACGCGGTCGTGGATCGAATAGGCGATGGTCTGGAAGATCGGCTCGACCACCCCGACCGCCAGCGCCAGCCGCCAGTCGCGCGTCAGGGCGAAGGCCACCAGGATCGCCACGATCAGGTGCATGGCGCCGTAGCTCGCAATCTTGAGAGCCAGCTCCCGCGCCGTGTTGATCAAGATGCGAACCATTATCGCGCAATGCGTCCCTTCGCCGCCCGTTTCAAGGCAATTCCTCTTATATGGACGATAGCGCGGGCTTGGGGTTGCGGTTCCCCGCCAACGGGGGCTATACGCGGCCCGCAAAATGGAGGCTCCAAATGGAGATACGCGAAGGCCTAACCTTCGATGACGTTTTGCTCGAACCCGGTCCGTCCGAGGTCATGCCCGCTGATGTCGATGTCTCGACCCAGCTGACGCGCGAAATCAGATTGAACATCCCGCTGCTGTCGTCCGCCATGGACACGGTGACGGAAAGCCGCCTGGCGATCGCCATGGCGCAGGCGGGCGGCCTGGGCGTGCTGCACCGGAACATGACCATCGACGAGCAGGCCGAAGAGGTCCGCGCCGTCAAACGCTATGAAAGCGGCATGGTGGTGAACCCGGTCACGGTCGCCCCCGACACGACGCTGGGCGAAGTGCTGCAGATCGTTGAACGCAAGAAGATCACCGGCTTCCCCGTGGTCGATCCCAAGAGCGGCAAGCTGGTCGGGATGCTGACCAACCGCGACATGCGCTTCGAGACGGACCTGAACCTCAAGGCCGCCGATCTGATGACCACCGGCGAGCTGATCACCCTGCGCGAAGGCTCGGCCGGGCGCGAGGCGGCGCGCGAACTGCTGCGCACGCGCAAGATCGAGCGGGTCATCGTGGTGGACGACGCCTATCGCGCCGTCGGCCTGATCACCATGAAGGACATCCAGAAGGCCCAGGCCTTCCCCAACGCCTGCAAGGACGAGCAGGGCCGCCTGCGCGTCGGCGCCGCCTCGACCGTCGGCGACGCCGGGTTCGAGCGCGCCATGGCGCTGGCCGATGCGGGCGCCGACGTGGTGGTGATCGACACCGCCCACGGCCACTCGGCCTCGGTCGCCCAGGTGGTCGAGCGCATCAAGCGCGAGAACAACCGCGTCCAGATCATCGCCGGCAACGTCGCCACCTATGACGCCACGCGCGCCCTGATCGACGCGGGCGCCGATGCGGTGAAGGTCGGCATCGGGCCGGGCAGCATCTGCACCACCCGCATCGTCGCGGGCGTGGGCGTGCCGCAGCTGACGGCCATCGTCGACGCCGCCCGCGCGGCGCAAGGCACGGGCGCTTCGGTCATCGCCGACGGCGGCATCAAGTTCTCGGGCGATCTGGCCAAGGCCATCGCGGCGGGCGCCAATGTCGCCATGATGGGCTCGATGTTCGCAGGCACCGACGAAAGCCCCGGCGAGGTCTTCCTGTACCAGGGCCGGTCCTACAAGTCGTATCGCGGCATGGGCTCGGTGGGCGCCATGGCGCGCGGCTCGGCCGACCGCTACTTCCAGAAGGAAGTCTCGTCCGAGAAGCTGGTCCCCGAGGGCATCGAGGGCCAGACCCCTTACAAGGGGCCGATCGCCCCGGTGGTGCACCAGCTGGTCGGGGGGCTGCGCGCTTCGATGGGTTATGTCGGCGGCGCCACCATCGCGGACTTCCAGGAGCGCGCGCGCTTCGTCCGCATCACCAATGCGGGCCTTCGTGAAAGCCACGTCCACGACGTGATGATCACGCGCGAGGCGCCGAACTATCGTCAGGGCTGACCTGATCCGCTCCCGGCCCCGGTCGGGAGCGGTTTTGTTTTGGGCTAGCGACACAGGAGAAGAGCGTGACCACTGAACTCACCTATCTGGCGGCGACGCTGGTGCTGGCCCTGGTGCAGATCTTCCTGCCCGCCTTCGCCCGAACGCGCGAGTTCGGCCTGTCGTGGAACGCCGGGGCGCGGGACGAAACGCCCGCAGCCAAGAGCCCCGTCGTCGGCCGTCTGGAGCGGGCCCAGACCAATCTGTTCGAGACCCTGCCGCTGTTCATCGGCGCCGTGCTGATCGCCCAGATGGCGGATCGGACCGGCGCGCTGACGGCGTGGGGCGCAGGCCTCTACTTCTGGGCGCGCGTCGCCTATATCCCGCTGTACGCCCTGGGCGTTCCCTATATCCGGTCGCTGGTGTGGCTGGTCTCGCTTGCGGGACTGGCGCTGTGCCTTCTGGCCCTTTTCATCCGAGTCTGATTTGACCCCAGCCGCCCGCCTGGCCGCCGCCGCCGCCATCATCGACAGCATTTCGCAGGGCCGCCAGCCCGCCGACGCCGTGCTCAAGGCCTGGAGCCAGCAGAACCGCTATGCCGGTTCGGGCGACCGCCGCGCCATCGCCGAACGCGTCTATCAGGTGCTGCGCGCGCGCGGCCGCCTGTCGGCCTTCATGGGCGGGCGTCAGGACGGACGCGCCCTGATCGTGGGCGCCCTGTCGCTGCTGGACGGTGCGACGCTGGAGGAGATCGAAGGCCTCTACAACGGCGAGGGCTATGGCCCACGCCCGCTGTCCAAGCACGAGCGCGGCCGCATCATGGCGCACGAGGACGCGGCCGATCTGGCCGAGGTAGCCCTGCCGGACTTCGTGACGGCGGACCTAAAGGCGGTCCACGGCGACCGCTGGCGTGAAGAGGTCGAGGCCCTGAGCGGTCGCGCGCCGGTGGACCTGCGGGTCAACGGTCTGCGGGCTACGATGGAGGAGGTCGAGGCCGAGCTGCGCGGCGCGGGCCTATCGCCCCAGCGCACCGAACTGTCGGGCTGGGGCCTGCGGCTGGACGCTGAGCCGGCGCCGAACGTGCAGCCGCTGGACGGCTTCCAGAACGGCCATTTCGAGATTCAGGACGAGGCCAGTCAGGTGGTGGGCTGGCTGTCCGGCGCCTTCCCCGGCGCGACGGTGGTGGACTATTGCGCGGGCGGCGGCGGCAAGACGCTGGGTCTGGTGCAGGCCATGCAGGGGCAGGGGTCGCTGATCGCCTGCGACGTCTCGGCCAAACGCCTGGACAATGTGAAGCCGCGTCTGGCCCGCGCGGGCGTCGAGGCCGATCTGCGCCTGCTGGGCACGAACGGCGGCGGGGTCGAGGATCTGAACGCTCAGGCCGACGTGGTGTTCGTCGACGCGCCCTGCTCGGGCTCGGGCGCCTGGCGGCGCCGGCCGGAGGACAGCTGGCGCCTGACGGCCGAGGAAGTCGCGCGCCTGCATGCGCTGCAACTGCGGATACTGGGGCAGGCGACCAAGCTGGTGCGGCCGGGCGGGCGTTTGGCCTATGTCACCTGCTCGGTGCTGGGCGCGGAGAACGAGGCCACAGCCGCCGCCTTCGAGGCCGCGCACGCGGACTTCAAGCCCGTCCCCATCGCCGATGCGGCGCATAGCGCGGATTTGACCGAGGCGGGGCGCGAACGCCTGACCGCGCTGGCGCAAGGCAACCGCCTGCGCCTGTCGCCCGCCGCCACCGGCACGGACGGCTTCTTCATCGCCCTTTATGAGCGCGCTTCATGAGGCTGGAACGCTACGGCGCCGTCACGGTCCTGCCCGTGATGGCGGCGCCTGCGGAATATGGCGAGCACCTGCGCGCCCGCATCGACCCGCTGATGACCGGCATCGGCCCGGTCGAGGGGGCGGTGGCGCTGACGGCGGCGCTGGCGCGGCTAGAGGCGAGGGGAGAGGCGCCGGACCTGATCCTGTCGCTGGGCTCGTGCGGGTCACGCGTGCTGGATCATGCGGCCGTCTATCAGGCGTCGTCCGTGGCCTATCGCGACATGGACGCCAGTCCGTTGGGGTTTGAGAAGGGCGTGACGCCGCTGCTCGATCTGCCCGCCGTTCTGCCGCTGCCGTGCCCCATTCCGGGCGTGCCGAGCGCGCGCCTGTCGACGGGCGGCAACGTCGTCTCGGGCGCAGCCTATGACGCCATCGACGCCGAGATGGTGGACATGGAGACGTGGGCGCTGGTGCGCGCGGCCCAAAGCTTCGGCTTGCCGCTGGTCGCGCTGCGCGGGGTGTCGGACGGCAAGGCCGAACTGACGGGCCTGCACGACTGGACCTCGACCCTGCATCTGGTGGATGAGAACCTGGCCCGGGCGCTGGACGGCCTGATCGCGGTGCTCGCGGATCAGGGCCTCTCGGCCCTTGAAATTCCGGCCCTGCAAGGCCAAACCCTCGCGCAATCGCTCGCCCCGGATTCGACCTCATGACCCAGCCGACCCAACACCAGAAGGTGCTCATCGTCGATTTCGGCAGCCAGGTGACGCAGCTGATCGCGCGTCGCCTGCGCGAGGCCGGCGTCTATTGCGAAATCCATCCCTTCAACAAGGCGGGCGAGGCCCTGGCGGCGATGCAGCCGCAGGCCATCATCCTGTCGGGCGGCCCCAACTCCACGACCGACGCCGACAGTCCGCGCGTCGACCGCGCCGTGTTTGACTACGGCGCGCCGATCCTGGGCATCTGCTATGGCGAGCAACTGATCTGCGCCGAGCTGGGCGGCAAGGTCGAGAGCGGCCACCACGCCGAGTTCGGCCGCGCCGAGATCGTCATCACCCGCGAAAGCCCCCTGTTCGCCGGTATCGGCGCCGTCGACCATCGCGAGCCGGTGTGGATGAGCCACGGCGACCGCGTGACGGCCCTGCCGGAAGGCTTCCACGTCATCGCCACCTCGGAAGGCGCGCCCTTCGCCGCCATCGCCGATGAGACGCGCAAGATCTACGGCGTGCAGTTCCACCCCGAGGTGGTGCACACCCCGCGCGGCGCCCAGCTGCTGAAGAACTTCACCCACGGCGTGGCGGGCCTGACCGGCGACTGGACCATGGCCGCCTATCGCGACGAGCAGATCGCCAAGATCCGCGAACAGGTCGGCGACGCCAAGGTCATCTGCGGCCTGTCGGGCGGGGTCGATTCATCGGTCGCCGCCGTGCTGGTCCACGAGGCCATCGGCGATCAGCTGACCTGCGTCTTCGTCGACACCGGCCTGATGCGCAAGGGCGAGGCCGATCAGGTCACGACCCTGTTTCGCGAGCACTACAACATCCCGCTGGTGCACGTTGATGCGTCGAAGGAATTTCTCGGCGAACTGGCCGGAATTTCCGACCCGGAGACCAAGCGCAAGACCATCGGCCGCATCTTCATCGAGGTGTTCGACCGCGAGGCGCACAAGATCGAAGGCGCCGCCTTCCTGGCCCAAGGCACCCTCTATCCCGACGTGATCGAGAGCGTGTCCCCGACCGGCGGCCCGTCGCACGTCATCAAGAGCCACCACAACGTCGGCGGCCTGCCGGACTTCATGAAGCTGAAGCTGGTCGAACCTCTGCGCGAACTGTTCAAGGACGAGGTGCGGGCGCTTGGCCGCGAGCTGGGCCTGACGGACGCCTTCGTCGGCCGCCATCCCTTCCCCGGACCGGGCCTGGCCATCCGCATCCCCGGCGAGATCACGCCGGAGGCCGTCGCCACGCTCCAGGACGCGGACGCCATCTATCTGGACGAAATCCGCAAGGCGGGCCTGTACGACGACATCTGGCAGGCGTTCGCCGTGCTGCTGCCGGTCAAGACCGTCGGCGTCCAGGGCGACGCCCGCACCTATGAAAAGGTGCTGGCCCTGCGCGCCGTCACCTCGACCGACGGCATGACAGCCGACTTCTACCAGTTCCCCTGGGACGTCCTGGCCAAGACCGCCACGCGCATCATCAACGAAGTCCGCGGCGTCAACCGCGTCGTCTACGACGTGACGTCCAAGCCGCCCGGCACGATCGAGTGGGAATAATTCAGGCCTTTCGGCACCTTTCGAGATCGCTCGAGAAGATGCCGTTAAGTCACTGACGTAAAAGTGAATTTTTACGAGACCCTTCGAAGCCTTTCGGAGGGTCTCTTTTTTGTGATGACGGCTTTCCTGACGGTCTCGTGTCCGTTGCCTCAGCCGCCCCTGATTCATACCGTCACCCCATTAAGGGCGTTCTGACGGTCTTTTCTTCGAAACAAGATTTTGAATTGTTTACGAAAAATCGCCGTGGAGGACCCCGAAAACGCCTGACGGTCTTTTGGAAGGGGAAATGGCATGCTTACCGACGCAGAGCTGAGGAATACGCGAGGAAAATCAAAAGCATATAAAAAGACCGACAGGGATGGTCTGTACGTGCTCGTAACACCGTCAGGAGGCATCGCGTTCAAGTACGACTACCGCTTCAACGGGCGGCGCGAGACGGTCACTTTCGGGTCATACGGGCTGACCGGTTTGTCGCTCGCCAGGGCTCGGGAGAAGCTCATCGAAGCCAAGCGGATGATCGCGGAAGGGGTGTCTCCGGCTCTGGAAAAGCAGCGCGCCAAAAGACGGCTCAAGGAGGCCCGCGACTTCGCCCATGTGGCGCAGAAGTGGATGGACGACGCACCCATGGCGGACAGCACGCGAAACATGCGGCGGTCCATCTTCAACCGGGAGGTCCTGCCGCAATGGCGCAACCGGCTGCTGACCGAGATCACGCCGGACGACCTGCGCGCGCACTGCAAGTCGATCGTGGACAGGGGCGCTCCCGCCACGGCCATCCACGTCCGGGACATCGTCAAGCAGATCTACGCCTGGGCCATTCTCCATGGCGAGAAGATCGACAATCCGGCCGACGGGGTGGCGCCGGCAGCGATCGCGCGCTTTCGTCCCCGTGACCGGTCGCTGTCGCCGTCCGAGATCCGGATCATGCTCGGGCTGCTAGGGGAGGTCGCGACCCTTCCGACGATCCGTCTGGGTCTGAAGTTCATCCTGCTGAGCATGGTCCGCAAGAGCGAGCTGCAGGATGGGACCTGGGACGAGGTCGATTTCGAGAACGCGGTCTGGTCCATCCCTAAGGAACGGATGAAGCGGTCGCGCCCCCACAACGTCTATCTGTCGACCCAGATGCTCGACATCCTGGTCGCCCTGAAGACCTGCTCCGGAAACTCCCGTTACATCCTGCCGTCCCGCTATGACGCCGATGCACCCATGTCACGGGCGACCTTCAACCGGGTGACCACGGCCATTGTCCAACGCGCCCGCGAGCAGGAACTGCCGCTGGAGACCTTCACCGTTCACGACCTGCGGCGGACGGCTTCAACGCTGCTGCACGAGATGGGCTTCAACTCGGACTGGATCGAGAAGTGCCTGGCCCATGAGGAGCGCTCGTCACGCGGGGTCTACAACAAGGCGGAGTTCGAGGCGCAGAGACGGCACATGGCGCAAGAATGGTCGAACGCGGTCGACGCCTGGGAGGCCGGCCGTTCATGGACGCCCGCGCTCTCTATCCCTGAAACGGAAGGACCCCGTTTCGATCCGCGTCTCTGACCGGGCGGGAGATGCGTTTGCGCACATCGGGAGGCGGCGTAGGGCGGATCGGTCGCCGCCGCCGCGACGCCAGCCAGGCTTCAATCTCCGCTAGGTCCCATACGACGCATCGCGGGGTCAGCAGGAAGCGTTTGGGGAACTCGCCGCGGCGCTCCATCTCCCAAATGGTGCTATCCGCCAACGGAATCATTTGGCGCAACTGGGTCTTCTTGATGGTCCGCTGCAATGGCCGGTTCGCGGTCGTCATGGCGCATCTCCTCGTTCGAGGGAATCGAACCCGAACGACGTCAAAGCGTGAACCCGTAGACCTACGGAAGAGGCGCGGACCTAACTCACCACGGGATAGAAGGGCTGCCCCCAGTCGCGGGTTGGATTGTCCATCATGATGTCGATGAAGATCGGCAGCAGGCTGGCCATGACGGCAGCGCCGTCGCGAACCTGGTCTCGGTTGACGCCGCTATTCCAGGTCGCTCCGCCGTGAACGAGCTGATTGCGCAGCACGTAGAGCCGGTCAAACATGAGCGACAGGATGCGCGGCGTGTTGCGTTGCGCCATGGCGGTCGCGACCGCCTTTTGGCTGAGCGCGAGACGATCTTGCCAGTCCTCGTAGCCCTCTATCCCGTTCTGGTGGTTCCAGAACGGTGAGAAGACATAGCGGTTGTTGAGCAGAAGCCGGATCTCGTGAGGGAACCGCTCCCAGACAGAATTATAGATCCGGTGATCCCGATCCAGACTGATGAGGGCGTTGAAATAGGCGGCGAAGGCGCCGCGTTCGCTGCTGAGCTCAACGTGCAAATCCCCCGCATAGGCAGCGTTGAAACCGACCCAGTAGAGGATGAAACGTACATCGGAGTCGTCCGTCTCACGTTCAGCACGTCCGAGCCAGCTCAGCGCGCGATGAACGCGAAGGCCTAGCGCCTCGGGAAAAGCGTCGCGGACGCTCCTTTGCTTATCCTTGAGGATGGAAAAATCAGAAGCGGTCGGCGATTTCACCTGAGCGTTTGTCATGGCCCCCTCGATGCATTGCATGCTCGAGTGCAACCTTAGCCGTTGTCCGGTTCTCTTTTGATGAAGACCGCGTCTTAAGCCGCGCTCCATGGGCGCTTAAGACGCGATGATATCAAAGGGCGGCGACTAGGCCGCTTCGCGGCTCGCGTTCTCGATGCGAGCGAAGAGGTCCAGCCGCGGCAGGTCCTCAAGGCTAGGCGAGGGCAGGTCCATCAATCGTTCGGAGTGAACGACGACCGCGAGGGACTTGGCCCGGCTGATCGCGACATTGAGGCGGTTACGGTTGAAGAGGAACTCTGTCCCTCTTGGCGCGTCGCCGCCAAAGGAGGTGGCCATGGAGATGATCACCACCGGCGCCTCCTGACCTTGGAACTTGTCCACGGTGCCGACACGAGCCCCCTTTGGCAGGGACCTGCGCAGGAGATCGACCTGCATGTTGAAGGGGCTCACGACGAGGACGTCGTCGAGGCTCAGGCGACGGCTTTCAGAGCCGTTGTTCCACGAGGTCTGCAGAAGGTCTTGTAGGAGGCGGGCGACTTCGCGCGCTTCTTCGATCGCGCTTTGGGTGGATCCTTCATGGTCGAGGGCGATTTGCACAATGCCAGCCGGTTTCAATGGCGAGCTTGCGTCTAGCTCCAGGCAACGAGCCGCAGTTTGAGGGTGGGCCTTCAGTCGGCCGTCGTAAATGGCGTCGGAAATGAAGCTGCAGACCGCCGGATGCATGCGCCACGAAACGTCTAGCAGGACGCCGCGTTCAGGCGGCACGGTCGCCTGGTCTCGCAGCGCATAGTCGAGGGTCGACAGGCCTGTGTCGCCGGGATGCACGCCCTGCACCGGTTGGGGCAGCTGCATTTGGTCGCCGACGAGGACTAGATTCTTGGCGCAGCCGGCCATGGCTATAAGGTTGCCCAAGGACACCTGGCCCGCTTCATCGACGAACAGATAGTCGAATGCGTTGCAGCCGTCGGTCGCGAAGTGGAACGCGGTGGCGCCCACCAAATCGTATCCCCCTTCATCCACCTCTTCCGACTTCAGGACGGTCGTGAAACCCGGATCTTCAAAAAAGGTCTCGGGCTTGTCCCTCGTGCCTTTCTTGGCGCCGTTGAAGCGTACGCCACGCTCTGCGGCGCGCTTTGAGATCGCGGCGAGCAGGTTGTTGATGGCCTTATGGGAGTTGGAGGAGACGGCGACCCGCTTGCCCTCCTCTAGCAAGCTGACAATGGCGTGCGATGTCGTATAGGTCTTGCCCGTGCCTGGCGGACCCTGGATGAGCAAGGTGCTCTCATCGAGATTCCGCACGGAGCGCGTGACGCCGTCAACGAGGTTCTCGTCGCTGCGGATCACGGCGTCGCCCGTGGCGGTATCCTTCAGGCGAGGCGTACGGCGCCTCAGGAAGTCGAGCGTGGCCTGGTCATATTCGAAGATCCCGTCCGCCATACGTGTCGCAAAGGCCATCAGGGCCTCGACCAGCGGTTTCTGGTTGATGATGGTTCCGGGGATGAGCGAGCAGGCGGCAGGGAAGTCGCCAGCGGTCATGCCGCGACGAAGCACGACGCGCCCTGCCTTGGGATCAATCTCGACGATCGATGCGGCGCGCTCGAGGTCGATGGCGAACTTCGGGGTGTCGTCCGGTTTGAGCTTAGTGTCCTGAGGCGGGAAGGCGTAGGTCGCGAGGTAGGAGCGCTTGTCGGGCTCAAGCTTGAGCAGCGTCAGCTTTCCGAGGCTTTCGGCGTCGTCCACCAGCTCTTCGTCGGTCCAAGCCTGACGGTCGAACATGGCCCAGAGCTGAGGCTTCTGCGCGCGCTGGTGGAACCATAGAAGCTCCGCGATCAATTCGCGGATTTCGGGCTCGAGAGCGCTCTGTGCGCGAACGCGAGCCGCAAGCGCGTTGCGATCGGCTTCAAAGGCTTCGCGTTTTTCAGCGCGTTCTCGGTCTTCCGGCGTCTCATCTTCCGCAAGTCCATAGACGGCGCCTTCAGGACGCAGGGTCTCCAGCCAGTCGCGCAGCTTGGCGGTCGAGACGCAGTCATCCTCATTATAGCGGGCGATGGCCTCAAGGATGGCGGGGTCCTGAGTTTCGCGCCAACGCTCGTATTCGATGATGCTGTCGCCGGCGTTGGTCACTTCGCCAGCTCGTTTGCCCCAGTAGATCTTTTCCAGGGCCTTGAGCGAGTAACTCTCCGTTGACGCACGGATCCCCTGGCGCGCCACCTGATAGAGGTCCACGAACCTGTGGGTACGCAACATGTGGTCCAGCTCGGCTTCGCGGGTGGCATAGCGCATGGCTAGGCGCTTCAGCGCGGTCTGTTCATAGGCCGCATAGTGATAGATCCGCGCTTGGGGATAGCGCTCCAAATGCGCGGTGAAGAGGTCGATGAGGCGCTCGAACGCGACCTTCTCCTCTTCATGGTCATGGGCCCAGATCTCGACGAAGCTGTCTTCTCCCTTTTCGCCGAGCGGACCCCATAGGCCGTGAAGGTACTCCAGCCGTTCCGGATACAGAGGGTCGCCCTCGATATCGTAGAAAAGATCGCCCTCGGCCGGCGGGGGTAGCAAGGCGAAGCCACGAGCCGGGGCGGGCGGCAACACTTCGACTGAGTGTTCTTGGGTTTCCTCGGCGCGCTTCTGCAGGCGTGCTTGCGCTGTCAGCTTGGCGAGGGTCTCATCGCCGATCCCTGGGATCTTTTGCTCAGCGGGCAGGGCGGCGAGCTCCGTCAGGGTCGTTACGCCGGCCTTCTCAAGCTTGATGATCTGGTCGCCCCTGATATTGGCGACGAAGACGGGGCTGTCAGCGCTACGCCATTCGGCCGTGCAGCGCTCAGCAAAGTCGCATTGGCCACAGGCCGAGGCCTTCACGGGCCGGGTATCGCGCTGCGCCTGGTCGGCGAAGGCTTCAAAACCTCGCATCAGTCTTTGGGTGATATAGCGCGTCTGGTTCAGATCAAAGACTGCAGGTTCCGGTGCTGAGACGTGAATGACGCCGCGGCGAGGGTAGGCGCCGGTTACGGGCTCTAGAAGCGCTGCATAGACGCCGAGCTGGACGACGTGGTCGGCCTTGGCCTTCTTGGCGAGTTTGGCGTCCTCTGGATCGTACTGCCAACGTCCGTCCGGTCCTTGGCCCGTGCGAACCAAGAAGTCGGGAAAGCCGACCCAGCGCTCATCCGCAAACGCCGCTTGATAAATGAGCGGCGCGCCTTGACGCATGGCCTCCAGGGTCTGGGCCGTTCGCTCCTCGAGCGACCCAGACGTTGTGACTTCAAAGACATCTCCATGGCGTTCGGTGAGATCGGCGAGCACCTTAGCTTCATGATCGAAGCCCTTGCTGCGCACGAGGGTCAAAGTGTCCTCAGCGCGTTCCGGGGGCTTCTCTCCGGCCAGCCAAAGGGCGGCGTGGTGGGGGCAAGCTTGGAAGTTGTTGAGCCGCGAGGCCGAGAGCAAAGGTTTCATAGGGCCAGCTCTAGCGGCGAATTACGACGTTATCGGTCGTTGGTGGCGGGCAAGAGAGGTTTGGAGCTCTTCGACCATGACCTGTTTGAGCCTCTCGGGCGCGATGATCTCGATGGTGTCACGCCAGGTGAAGAGGTGCCATGCCAACTCCATCATGCCGCTGGCTCGGAAAGAGACGATAACGGAGCCATCCTCTTGTTCGGTGATGGTTTGATAGGGGTGGAAGCGCCAGCGACGGCCGTCTTCAGCGGCTTCGGGCATCACCCTAAGAACCACGTCCTCTTGCTTGTCGTGGAAGACCCCGAAGGACTGGGCGGCGAAGTCGGAAATTGAGAAGTCTTCCGGCGCGCCTCCGGCTTCATCGAGCACTTCGAGGTCGACGATCCGGTCGAGCCGCCAGCTGCGGGGCTTGTCCTGGCCTGGTTCCGCCGCGACGAGATAGTTCATGCGATCGAACAATAGGCCGTAGGGAACCACCTTGCGGCGGCTGCCAGCTTTCGAGCCGCCCATATAGCGAAAGCTGATGAGGGACAGGCCCATGATGGCCTGGCGGATCGCAGCAATGAGGGTCAGATCCTCGTGGGGGCGGGGACCGGCGCGCACGCCCGTTAGTTCGGCGCGCGCCAAGGCTTCGACATCCGGCGTGAGGCGACGAAGCGCCTCTGTTTTCAGGGCGGCTCGGACTTTTTGGTCGAGGGCAGCGAGTGTCGCCGCGCGCCGCGGGTGACCGCTGTCTTTGAGCGTATGGATGGCTCGAGACAGCTCCACCAGCTCTTCCGTAGTCGGCGCCTGAAAGAAGCCGTCGAGGCCCTTGGGGATGCGGAAGCGTTTGACGACGCCCTCGGGAAGCTCCTCCATTTGTGGAAAGAGCGACCACAAGGCGTCTCGCATGCGCTCTGCGGTGCGGCGACTAATATCGAGCTCAGCCGCCATCTCGTCGAGCGTCATGCCCTCCGCGCTCGCGGCGAGGCGGCGGGCGAGCTCTAACAACAATCCCGCCTTCTCGTGCCGCATGCCCAACTCCGATTTGCGACCGAATCTGTCGCTCGACCGTAGCCTTAGGCAGGGATGGAGCCAAGCGATCGGCGCAAAGCCGTCGCTCTAGGCGAGCAGGGCGTTCAAGAGGATTTCCGCTTCCTCCACCGTTTGAATGGTCACGCGGGTTACGGCCTGGTCGCGCAGATCCGGCATTTGATTGACGTTGGAGTGCCGGCCCTTGCCGCCTTCCGTCGCCGGGTAGGGGCGCGCCGTCGCCGGCAGAACGAGGCGGTCGTCGCTAGCAAACCACAGGTGCTGAGGCGAGGTCTCGATCTGATGGCCAAGGCTTCGGCCATTGGCGAGACGATAGCGGACCATTTTGGCCGTGGCGGGTGCGCACAGATCATGGGGGCGGACGGCGGGGTGATTGACGAAAAGATCGGTCAAGCCGCCGCGAAGCGGATTGGGGGTTTTCTGGTCGGCTGCGCGGATGCGTTGCTGGATTTCGAAATAAGCGTCTTTTACCATTTTACTTCAGTATCTTGTGAGATTGGTTGGCGAGTTGGAATGGCGCGCAGCTCAGGGCGGGCCTCGACCGATTCCGAACTTTGACCAAGCGGGGGTGCGAGCGCCGGTTAGAAGCCAGCCATGAGGATGACGATGAACAGCACAAAAAGACTGCCGGGGATGACGTTTCTGGGATGATGCCGGAGCATGCGGCGAGAAGGGTTGCGACGGCGCCGGGGCATTATCGTCTTCTCCAGACAAGAGGGCTTCCTAAGAGGCGGGGGCTACGCAAGAGCAAGCGTCACGCACCATCGCCTGTCTTGGCGGGCGACGCAGCGATCACGCCGCTGGTCCACGCCATGTCGTGAGTATGTCCAGACGTATCCCAGTCTACGCCTCGGCAGGCGGCAGTTGATTGCAGTTTGATAATGCGCCGTTTGCGGCCCGCATTGTCCAGGTTCCTACTGTCGATAGGGCTGATGTCCAAAATGGAGCCCCCGAAATACGAAGGACGGCCTTTCGTCTCGTGGAAGAGAACCTCTCCTCCTTTCAGTGCGACGACATCGTCTTCGCTGAGGAGCCAAGCCTCGCTCTCATAGACGCCAGCTTTGGCGTCGACGCAGGTTAGGCCGGCATTGGCCTTGCAGATAAGGTGGATCTTGAACGCCATGATTGCTCAGAAGCTGGTGTTGGAAAGGATGACGAGATTTGAGGGATTGCGAAGCGCCAGTTCGGCGCTAGCGCGGTTGCGCACCTCGTCGGACATCTCCGATTGATCGAGAAGCCATTGCAGGTAGTCGGTTGGCACCTCGGGCCACGCTTTGCCGCGATGCTTGCCAAACGGCATGCGCTCGAGACTGCGTGCGTCGTCGTTCCATTCCATGAGGCGCTCAACCGAAGCCTCTTTGAGAAGGTCGATCAGGATATGGGCGGTGACCCAAGCGTCCGGCGCCGCTCTATGGGCCGGCATGGCGAGCTCGGGCGCGAGCTTAAGGTTTCTCCAGTAGCGAAGCACTTGGTTCGAATGCCCTGGCGCTTCAGGCCAGGCGGCGCGTGCGGCTTTGACGGTGCAGAGCCAGGGACGGGCGCCGGTGACCTCCACCGGAATATGGCGCGCTTCAAAAGCGGCGTGGTGGGCCACGAGAATATCGGCCGCCGGTCCTTCATCGATGAAAGCGGCGAGCGCCTGGTCTGAAAGGGCAGGCGCATCGGTAAGGTCAGCCGGCGTCAGGTGGTGGATCGCCATGGCGTGAAAGGAGATCTCGCCTAGGGGCTTGAAGCACTGGGCGCGCGGCGGCTCCGCCTTCCAGCCGTCGAGATGGGAAACGACGTCGACCGCAGCGATCTCAATGATCTCGGAGGGCGAGCCCCCACTGGTTTCGATGTCGATGACCCTTAATCGCATGCCGCGTCGTCCCTATTGCTACGAGGCTCAATATGGTCGAGCTTTCCGTCAATATCGGACGTGATTGGGGGCGAGATGGCGGACTTAGAGGCGGAGATCGTTTCGCGATGCCAAGCCTTGGGGGTAGGGCGATGCGGCTTGGGCTCCATCCGGAACTTCATCGCCAGCGCCTTCTATCACGCCAGCCTGCCCGGCACCTTACCGGCGGATCGGCACGTGGCTTTCAATAGCGCCATTCGGTTTGCGACGAACCGCATCGCCTGCCAGGGGCGCGACGGCGCCAGTATATGGGGGAGCCGGGTGTTGAGCCGGCGCGCGAGAGACCTACGCGAAGCCTTGTTGGCAGACGAACAATCGGAGCGTGCGAAGGTGAAAGCTTGGACGCAAGCTGTGACGTTTGAGCACCAAGATCCTGTTCGGGAGGTCCAGGATTGGATCGACAAGGATGACGGCGTCGGCGTCGATGACGTGATCAGGCGGCTGCTGGCTTATCCCGCCGTCGTCATTCTTCGGGAAGAAGAAAAGAGGATCCCTGGTGCATATCGGAGTCGCGGGCGTCCCGACGAGCGATACGAGGCGGCGGACATTGAAGTGATAACCGTGAGGGAAGGGACCGGAGCCTTGTTTAGGGCTCGGCTATGGCCTGACCGGCCCGTTAGGAAGAACAAGTATCACTGGGCGTTCGAACCCTTTGACGCATCTACGACCGTATCTGGCATGGCGACGGTCTAGGAAACAACGAGACGTTAGGTCGTGGCGACCGGACAACATTGGAGAGGACAGGATGTCGAACGAAGCAGGAAGGCTGTTGGCAGCCTTTGAATTGGTGGCCGCCGGTAGCGGCAAAGGCCGATACCTTCGTGCGACGCCAGGACCTGCGCAAGGCTATCGCTATTGGGCGACCATGATCAAAGGCGACTACATTTTCGGCGTCCAAGCGCAGCCCAAAGCGCGAACTGTCGCCGGCCTTGATCGAGCGCTTTAAAGCTGCGCAGTTTGATGTTCGAGACAACAAGCACGAGGCCTTTATGAACCTTGGCCCTGTTTTTGAAGCTGCGATTGATCGGGCTCAAGTGACGATGAAGGCTATCGCGGAAGTGCTGGACTAAGATCCCATGCTAGGCGTTTTTGTGCTGGCCCTAGCCCTATCCGGCGGGTCTGAGGCTTGGGCCGGGCGAGCCTCGGTGATTGACGGCGACACGCTGGAGATCCGCGGGCAGCGCATTCGACTTTGGGGCGTGGATGCGCCGGAGGCGCGCCAGCCCTGTAGCCGTGGGGGGCAGACCTATCGTTGCGGCCAGTCGGCGGCGAACGCGCTTTCTGACTACGTGGGCCAGCGCACAGTCATCTGCAGTCCGGTCGGGCGGCCAGATCGCTATCGACGGATCGTGGCGCGTTGCTCGGTCGCCGGGTCGGATCTGGGCGGCTGGATGGTTCGCCAAGGCTGGGCGCTCGATTATCCTCGCTATAGCGGCAAGACCTATGAGGTCGTCCAGGTCGAGGCGAAGAACGGACGCAAGGGCCTTTGGGCTGGAGAGTTTCAAGCGCCATGGGAATGGCGTCGTTCGCGCTGAGGGTGTCTCTGCTTGAGAGTAGCCGCGAGAACTAGCCCTTAGGCGAGCGCGCCATTCGCTAAGGGAGCTGGGGCGATGTCTTTTCCAAACGATAGAGGAATCTCGAGCAGCGCCTGACGGATGTCCTGCCAGGGCTGTGTGAGATCGATGGAACGCACGAGCACTTCGTGGCCCCTGAGGTTGTAGCGCAACGATAGCTCGCCGCCGATCGCAGGGTAGATCAAGGCGCCGTCGCACGGCAGGTGAGGCGCGCGCAAAGCTGCATGCTCGAGGTAGGCATAGAGCTGATAGAGGTGACCTGAGCGCACCTTGCCGGGACCAGCGCGCGACGCCAGCACCTCTTTATAGAACTTGGCGTCCATCACGATGGTCCGCTCTCGAGAGCGCAGGGTGATGTCGGTCTCCATTGCCGGCAAATAGGCGCCGTCGACGTCGCCGAGCGGGCGGGCGTCCCAAGCCATAGTCTCGCGCCCCACGTGGAAGGCGCGCTGTTCGTGAGCGTAGAAGTTTCTCAGGAAGTCCTCGAAGACCGCCGCCATTATTTTTTCGTCCTTGAGGATGTCGGCAAAGCGCGAGCCATCGCCGCCTTCCTCGGGAAGCTGGGCGTGGAAGACCAGCTCGCAGAGCTTTATGAGAGGTCCGTACTGTCGATTGTTCCTCGATAGCTGCACGCGCCTGAACGTGTCGGCGTTCAGCCGCAGGTCGGAAACCTGGGCCATTCTTTGGACGAGCAGGCCCAGTTCATGGGCGTGTTCGTCATCGAGGCCGCGCCGTCGCGCTAATGCTCGGGCGGAGGCCTTGATGATCTGGTTGTGTAGGACGTCGGTCGTCAGCTCGTCGACGGCGCATATGACGGCGCCGCGGCGCAAGGTCTGCTCCTTGACGATGAGGTCTAGAAGCATCCGCCCGCGAGGAGCACGGGTCTCCTCAATGAAGCTGCGGTAGCTGCGGTCGAGCCCGCGTCGCAGCAAACGATTGGCGTCCGTGACTAGAAGGCGCGCGAATAGATTGGGCAGATCGGGCGAGGAATCCACGCCGACGTCCACCACTCCACCGTCTGGGAAGCGGCGCCAGGCGTAGCAGAACAGATAATAGAGGTTGCGGATCGGGATCGTCATGCGTGGGCGAGAAGGCGAGCGCACCAGTCGTCAGCCCGCTCTGGGGCATCAAACCAATATTCCTCCAGGAGCGGGCGGATCTCCGTGTCCACCACACGCCGGAACCAGTTCGTGCCTACCGCCTGACCCTCAGCCGGCGTGAAGAAACTGTGGCCGATCTGGAAGCCCGGGCCGAGATTGACCTTGTCTTCGGCAATCGCCGCATTGAGCTCCTGCATGCCTTGAATGACGGCGCTGATGATTGCGGGCGAAGCGCCTCGAGCGCGCAGGTGTTCGCCGAAGCCGGCACTCGTGAAGCCCGGCTTCAAGGAGACGAAGGCGAAACGGCGTCGTAGAGCGTAGTCCACAAGGGACAACGAGCGGTCCGCGGTGTTCATCATGCCGAGCAGGAAGACGTTCTCAGGGACGTAGAACGGCTCTGCATCTTCGTCGGCGTAGGCGAGGCGGGCAGCCCATTCGCTTGAGCGTTTATCATGTTCAATCAATAGCATGAGCTCTCCAAAGACCTTGGAGAGGTTGCCGCGATTGATCTCGTCGATGATGAAGACGTGGGTCCGGCCGGGGTCGCGACGCGCCTGTTCACAGAAGCGGTGGAAGATCCCGTCGCGCAGCTCAAACCCGCCGTCGCGGGTGGGGCGATAGCCCTGGATAAAGTCCTCATAGCCGTAGGACTGGTGGAACTGCACCACGGCGACGCGATCAGCGTCCTTTTGCGCCATCAGGGCGTAGGCCAATCGGCGCGCGATGAAGGACTTGCCGACGCCGGGCGCGCCCTGGAGCACGAGGTTCTTCTTGTCGCGCCAGATCTCCAGGATCCGTTCGAACTCCGCACGGTCGAGGAAGAGGCCGCGCATCGCTTCATCAACGGTATAGGGAGCCTCGACGGGCATAGGATGATCTTCTTCCTCGATGTCCAAGGGCGCGCCCTCAATGATGCGCTGATAGGCGGCCAAGAGCGGCTCAAGCGCCGCATCGAGTGCCTCATCAGACGGCAGATCCTCGACCATCAAAGGAAGGTGGGCGATGGTGCTGGCCTCGTAGCTTTGAGCGCGCCATCCTTCAGCGCCCAGGGCGATGTCGCCGTCTAGGCGGAAGCCGTATTCAACGAGTTCCGGCACTTGGGCGCGGTAGGCTTCGGAGCGAGCTCGCAAAAGCGGCATGGCTCCGGACCGCTTGTGTTCGTTCACGACGTCTGTGGTGCCTTGGAGCAGTACGAGGTGAACCACTTCCATGTCGCGGCTGACGAGGAAGACGACGTAGAGGCCTCGCTGCGTGCTGGTGGTCTCGCGTTCATCCATGAGGGCGATCCAGGGGACGGAGGCCCAAACGCCTTTGCCGAGGCTCCAGTCCACTAGAAGGTGCGGCCGGGCTGCGACGCTCGGCATGCGTTTTAGGAGCGCCTTCAGCTTGTCCATGACAGCCCACAGGTCGGGCGTCGTCTTAAAGGGCGTTTCGCGGACGTCGCGGTATTGCTCGAGGGAGAGACGGATGAGGTCGGCGAAGCTTTCAGAGACGTCGTCGTTCTTGTGCATGAGGGCGACCCATAGGAAGCTTTGAACATCAATCAGATCACGCGGCGCCCAGCCGGCGGAGGTCAGGGCTTCGCGAAGGTCTTCGCAGAGTGATAGCGCTAAGCGAATGCGCGCCGGTTCATCGGCGTAGGAGGGGTATTTCTCCCGCTTGAGTTCGCTTGTCGCCCGCTCGAAGAGATCCGTGCGGATGGCGACGAAGCCTTCGGGGTTCTGAAGCATGAGGGCGCAGGAACCCAAAAGGCGGGCCATGCCAAGAGGGCCTGAGGCGCCGGCTTGCCGGAAGGCATCGCCGACCTCGGCGATAAAACGATCTAGGCGGTCGGTCGCTACATCCTCATGGCTGAGAAGGGCGTTGAGCGCTTGGCCTAGCCGGACCGTCCGGGCGGGATCTGACGTCTTAAGGCGATCGACCGCCTGCCAGCTCACCAGGTTCTGCGCCTTGCCTGAACTGATTAGCTTGCGGGTCAGAAGGCTATGATAGGCCGCCGCCAAGTCTGCAGCCTGATTATCCTGCAAAGCCTCGGTGGAGAGCTTGGGAGTGATCTCCTCGTGGAAAATCGAGACGAGCTCATCCTTATAGCGACGCTCTTGCGCGAGGTAGGTTTCGCCTGGATCCGCGAACGTCGTGAAGCCGGGCATAGCCTCGAGGAAGGCCTGCTTAAGACGTTCAAGCGCCTCTAGATCAAGGCTTTGCGTCTCAAGGCCCGAATACCAGGCCAATAGGCTTGCGAGGGCGGTCTCTGAAGGAACGATGAGGCGCCAGGCGGTATGAGGCAGGGCTAGGCGTTTGGCGTTGGCGGTGAGATAGGTATGGCGTTCGTCGCCTGCGCCGTAGCGCGTCGCGCTCACACCCTCGACGCGCGGCTCCTGCTCGACCCAGATGCGGACGGATTCCTGCTCGAGCTGCAAGGCGAGCTCTCGCCCATGCGGGGTCGTCCAGACGGCGATGTGCTTGCCGCCGCGCCCTTCAAGGCCCCAAGCTCGACGGATCGCTTCCAAGGCTTCGGTTGAGCGGAAGGCCTGAACGGCGTCGCTGCGCCAGATTTTGAAGCCGAGGTTTTCGAGCGTCTTCTGGACCGTGGCTTCGCCGCCGAAAAACTCGTCGGGCTTGAGCGGGCCGCGCTCGGGGTGTTGCTTGCCGACGGCAACGCCGGCGATCGCCTTGGATTCATACATCCGGCCGTCGCGGACGACGAAGTAGGAACGGCTGCGGCCGTATCCGTACCGGGAGAGAAAGGCTTCGCCGCCAATCTCGTCGTACTCGTCGAGCGTGGCGTGAACGGCGGCTGGGTCCGTCAGAAGGTCTAAGCTCAAGGAGAGGCCTCGTTCGCCGGCGGTCATGGATCCGCGAAACACTAATCCATGATTTGCGACGTTTCCGGTCGTGAACCGGACAGACTAGCCCAATGATCCACAATTTCCTGCTTTTCGAGGATGCGGTGAGGCTTCGAAGCTTGAGAGGCGGTTTCGCGACCGCTTTTGTCATAAATCTTGGCTAACTCTCAAACCTAGGTGTTGAAGCTCATAACGGGTTCAACACTTTAGAAAGGCCTGCCGAGTTTGGTGAGCTTTGGTATATGAGGGTGACGCCAGGACGGCGTCGAGCAGTTGGGGGCTTGAGGCATGACGGATACGTCAAGCGGCGATGAAAAGACGAAGCGCGTGATTGAGCAGATCGTGGAGCTGCAGCGCGAATTTTTTTACGAGAACAAGGGACGCGACGCCGATCGTAGGCGCAAGCTGCGCGAGATTATCGAGCGCGCCACGCCGAGCGGTGAGGCCTGATAATGTGGCTAGTTCAAATCACGCTTAAGGATTTCCGCTGTTTCCACGGCGAGCATTCGATTGAGTTCTCGCAGAACCCTGAGCGCAACGTCACCCTTATCCATGCTGAGAACGGTGTCGGCAAGACGACCCTGCTGAACGCTCTGCTGTGGTGTTTCTACGGCGAAACCACTGCAAAGTTTGAAAAGAGCAGCGAACTTGTCAACTTCGACGCCAAGGCGGCGGGCGTGACACATGCCTATGTCGAAGTTCTCTTTGAGCATAACGGGAGTCTTTACCGAGCGCGTCGTTTCACCAAGGGCGGGCCGGGCGATCGTGAGTTCACGATCATGCGAAATGATAATGGCAGCTGGCTGCCGCTTTCGACGCCAGACGCCTTTATCAATACGGTCGTGCCTAAAAGCATGGCGGGGCATTTCCTGTTCGACGGTGAACATGCCGAAGTCTTCCTCGGTGAAGACAACCGTCGCAGCATTCGCCGGGCTGTTCAGGACATTCTTGGCTGTTCCCTGATCGAGACGGCGATCAAAGATCTCGAAGAGACCGCGACATATTACCGCCGGCAGATTCCCAACACGAAAGCTTCGGCGAGCATCGCGCAAGAAAGCGCTCGCATCGACAGTATCGGGACGCAGATTGAAGCCGCCAAGGAGGCGCGTGACGGCTTCCGCGGCGAGATTGAAGTCCTCGAGCAGCAGGTGGCTGACATTGAGGATAAGCTGCGCAACTCCGCAGCAGCCAAGAGCTTGCAAGCTCGTCGCGATCAGGCTCAAAAAGATCTTGATCGCGCGCGCGCCCGCGAAACTGAATCTCAGACAGAAATCCTGCGCTGGATCGGCGAAAGCGGACGCTTCATCGTCTCGACCCGCATCACAGAGCTCGGCGTCGGTCATCTTGACGTGCAAGAGACCAAGGGGCGGTTGCCGTCGCCCTACAACGAGGAGTTTGTGCATGACATCCTCGATATGAAGCGCTGCATCTGCGGCGCGGCGCTTGAGGCCGGCACTGAAGCCCATATCAACGTCTCAAGCCTCCTTCAGAAGGCCGCAAACGCCACCTTGCGCAATCGCATCAGCAAGGTGAAGGCTCGCCTGTCCCAGCTTCGTTCTGAACGGACGAGGGCGCCGGGACAGCTCGACGCCGCCAACAAGCGGCTTGCTGCGGCGCGCGAAGATATCGCGCGGCTGGAGCAGGAGTTGAGCGATGTCTCGGCTAAGCTTGTCGGTATCGACATCAAGGACATCGCTGAGCGGGAAACCAAGCGCAATGATCTTCAACGCAGGATCAAGCAGCGGTATGAGCAAATCGGCCAGCTGAACGCCAGCATTATCAGTGCAGAGAACGGCAAGGCTAATGCTGAGCGCAATCTCAAAAAGCTTGCTGACGAAGACGCTAGCTCAAGGATTTTCGTAACGCGTTATAATCTTTGCGAGATGCTCAAGGGGCAGCTTGAGAAGGAACTCAAGGAAGAAGAAAAGGCGGCGCAAGGCGTGCTGCGCAAATCGATCTCCTCCATCCTTGAAGATACGAGCCGCAAGGCTCTGCAGCTTCAGATGACGAGCGACTACGCCATCAGCCTTGTGAATGACGCCGGCACGCAGCTGCCCAAGTCGAGCGGCGAGAACCAACTGCTTGGCCTAGCCTTTACGGCCGCCCTCGTTGAGTTCGCCAAGATCCGCCAAAACGCCGACGACTATCGTCTGCTAAAAGGTACGGTCGCGCCGCTAGTGCTGGATTCTCCCTTCGGTCAGCTCGACGAAGACTATCGTCGGACGACGGCTCAATACGTCCCCAAGATGGCCGGGCAGGTCGTGCTGATGGTGTCCAAGTCCCAAGGCTCAGGGAGCGTCATGGAAGCGCTGCGCGACAGAATCGGCGAGGAATATGTGCTGGTTCGTCATAACCGGGCCGAGCGGGGCGAACGCACGCCCGAGATCCGTCAGTTCAACGGCCGCGATGTCGAGACGGCCGTCTTCGGCGCCAAGAGCGATGGCAGCGCCTTTGAGAGAGTGACCTACAATGGCTGAGCGCGTCCCCAACATTCACCGCAGCCGCGTCTATGAGGACCTGGTGCAAAGGCTGGCCATGCAGCCAATTCCGGGCTCTACGAGGAAACTGTTCCCCACGATCCGGGAGCTTCTGTGCTTTGCCGCCCTCCTCGGCTTTTCGGAGCAGAGGAGGGTTCAGCTCGATCGGTCGCAAGGGACTGAGGATATCTCCTACCAGCAGTTTGAGGCTGATCCTGCGGCCGAAGACCTCCTGTGGGCCTTGGCCGTCGCTGAAGCTCAGGACGTCGAAATCCTGCGAGAAGGGCAGGAAGCCCAGTGTGCGGAGATTTTCGAAGAGTACGCCAATGGCGGCCTAGCCATCATCAAGGACTATTTCCTGAGGAACGGCGGCGAGTATCCGGATCGGGCGCTTCTCGCGCTCATGAAGGAGCGAAAATACTTGCCCTCCACCGCTCCAGAGCCTGACTTGGCGGCGATTACGTTTTGACAATGCTGCGCGATCTGCCTTTCAAGGGCGTCTATAAATCCGACCAGGACGACATCCTGCGGGATTTCTATTTCCCGGCCCTCTCGGTCGCGAAAAGGTATGATCGCGCTGTCGGTTATTTTTCGGCGTCTACGCTGAGCGAGGCGGCCCAAGCCCTGACGGCTTTCATCCAGGGGGAGGGCAAGATCCGCCTGATCGTCGGGGCTTTTACGGCCTCCGAGGATATTGCCGCCGTCAGCGAAGGTTTGAGGCTTAGGGAGGTCTCGCAGCGCCTAGGCGAGGATCTTATCGCCTCCATCGGCGAGGTCGATGATGAGTTGTTCGAGCACCGCTTCCAGGCCCTCGCCTGGCTTGTTGCGCACGAACGGCTGGAGATCCGCATCGCGCTGCGGCCTCAAGGAATCTACCACGACAAGGTTGGGATCATCACCGACGAGCATGGCGACGCCGTGGTCTTTTCGGGCTCAGCCAATGAAAGCGCTGCGGCGCTTCTGCCCACTCACAACTACGAGTCGATCAATGTCTTTCCCGCGTGGCGGCCCGAATTCGAGCAGTGGCATGCGCCCCATCGAGAGAGCTTCGAGCGCCTATGGGAAAATCGAAGCAGAGGAACGGCGGTCATCGACATGCCGACGGCCTTGAAGGACAAGCTGCTCGAGGTCGCAGCGAGGATGGATCAGGCGCCGAGCCCGGAACGAGAAGCGGCTATCGCCGCCAAGCTCAGCGATCCGGACGAAGGGGTCGTCGAGGCCCAACTTGGACCGCGTGTGCCGGAAACGATCAACGGCTCGCCGTTCAAGATCAGAGATCATCAGCGCGCCGCGCTAAGAGAATGGCAAACGCGAGGGGACTATCTAGGGATATTCGACCTCGCCACTGGAGCGGGCAAGACCATTACAGCCGTCTATGGCGCGGTTCAGATGGCCAAGGGTATTCCCGACCTCACAGTGGTGATCGCCGCCCCGTATCAAAGCCTGGCGGATCAATGGTGCGAGATCCTCGAAACCTTCAATATCCGGCCACTCAAATGCTACGTCTCAAAGGCCAACTGGTCTGACGAACTGCAGCGGAAGGTTCAAGATTTGCAGACGGACGTGGCGCGCTTTCAAGCGATCGTCGTCGTCAATCGGACCTTGAAGACGCCAGAGTTTCAGGACGCTCTGGCGCGGATCCCTGGGGAGAAGCTCTTGTGGATCGGAGACGAGTGCCACCACCATGGCTCCCAGGCCATGGCTTCAGCCTTGCCGCAGAACGCACGCTATCGGATCGGCCTTTCCGCCACGCCGATGCACTACCTCGATGAAGAGCGGAATGATCGCCTGAAGGCCTATTACGGGGAAGTCGTCTATACCTACAGCCTGAGACAGGCCATCGATGACGAGGTCCTGACGCGCTACAACTACTATCCTAAGGTGGTGACGTTGACGGCTGAAGAAGCCGACGAGTTCATCACCCTGTCGGATGAGATCGCCAGGCTGTTTGCGCGTGAAGGGCAGGGCGGCGGCAAGCCCAGCCAGAACCTCACGGCGCTCCTTATGAAACGGTCGCGGCTTATCGGCTCGGCAGCCAATAAGTTGCCCGCCCTCCAAGCGGTTCTGAATGGACGCCCGCCTGAAAGGCATACGCTCTTTTATTGCGGCGATGGGAGAATGGACGTCGAGGGCGATGATGAAGACGAGGCGGATCTCGACGCCCTGCCTGCGCGGCAGATCGAGGTCGTCAGCAAGTTGCTGAACGATATGAAGTGGCGGGTGTCTCGTTTCACAGCGCGGGAAAGTCGCCGTGATCGCGAAGCGATCCTACGCTCGTTCAGGTTCGGCGACATTGATGGCCTGGTCGCTATCAAATGCCTCGATGAAGGCATCGACGTACCCGCCTGCAGTACTGCCTATATCCTGGCGAGCTCGAGGGATCCGCGCCAGTTTATTCAGCGGCGTGGACGGATCCTCCGTCGCTCTCCTGGCAAGACGATCGCCAATATCCATGACTTCGTCGTGGTGCTGCCGGAAGGCGCGCACGATGAAACGGGTGCAGCCCACAAGCTGATCAGCGCGGAGTTGAAGCGGGTGGCGGAGTTCTCGCAGCTGGCTGAGAACAGCACGGAAGCCTACAGCGTGCTCAGGCCGATACTCGTCGCCTACGACTTGGAACACGTTCTGTAGCGGCGGGCGAGGTTGCGTTCGACCTTGGGCTGCTCATGAAAATTTCAAGCGGCTCGATTTCACGGTGACCATGAAATCGAGCCGCATTGGTCTGCGCTATTTGTGGCAGGTCATGCAGAGCTTGGCTGCCGAGCCGTAGATCTCGTCGAACTCGATGGGGGCGTCCTGCAGCGGATTGATGCGTCGCTTGGCTTGAATACGCGCCACGCGACGTTCGTGATCCTCTCGGATTTGAGCGATCCGCTCTGGACGAGAAAGATCATCAAGGGACTCGCCCTGGCTCCAGGTGAAGGGCGAGCCATGTTCCAGGGCGTTCTTCTCATAGCCCTTGGCTTCTTCGAAGGCTTCGGGATGCTCCTCCATGAGGCGAACCCATTCGATCTTCTGCTGATAGAAGCAGAAAGTGCAGCCGCTGCGCGACCGCCAACGATAATACTCAGGAAGCCCCACGCCGGCGGCCTCGAGGATGTCGATGACGCCGGCCTTGTCGATGCCGGCTTCGCGGAACGGCAGATGGGTCTTCAGCGTCTCCTTTCCTGAGACATAGCCTTCCCGGTAGTCTTCGTCGGCGCGGATGGCGACATAGCTGTGCACCGTCACGCCTTGAGCGACCGACGGGTAGACCCATTCCTCGAAGGGCTTAATCTTGAGTTGGCGCGTGCACCAGCGCGTCTGAGGCGAGGGAAGGAAGTTCTTATATTCTCGCAGCCAGTAGTCGAAATCCCGGTCCGGGTTGAGACGCTCGATGGGCTTGCCGAGAAATCCTTCGAGTCTGCCTAGAAATTCATAAACCTCTGGCAGTTCCTTGCCAGTGTCGGTGTAGAAGTACTCGATATCCAGTTCAGGATGATGCTGAGCCATATAGACCGCCAAGGCGGCGCTGTCGCGCCCGCCGGATATCCCGAGCACGTGACGCTCAGCCATGCTGGACCTCCAATTTTTTCTTACTCTTTTGCTCGGGCGCCGGCTCCTGGCTCAATGTCCAGCCGAGATCGGCAAGGGCCGCGAGAGCCACCTCAGGGCTGGCGCCATTGGCTTCGACAAGCGCCCGAAGGCGTTGGGCCAAGATGCCGGCTTCGGCGCGCTCTGCGGCGGAGACCGTGATCTCGCGGGCCTTGGGTTCGGGGTGATCAGGGTCGCTGATGTAGACCGCCATCGCCACACGGCCGCCTTCACGTCCCTTTAGGCGTTGGAAGATCTCAGCCTTGAGGAACTGCTGGGCCAGCGCCGCGAGCTCCACCGAGGCCGCATCGATATCGCGATCGACCCAATCTCGCGGAGGCTTGTTCGCCGCTAGGCTGGAGATGCCTTCGAGCTCTTCGAGGGTGCCCTCGTAGGTCGATAGCCTGGTGGCGAGAGCGTCGAGACGGAAGTTGCCGGTCACGCCCTTAACGCTTGCCGCACGACGACGAAGGGCTGCAAGGCCGTCGCTCTTCACGCGGAGCTCTCGAATGAGGTTGTCGCCGATCGCGGCCAGCATGAGACCATAGGCGTTGCGGAGCTCGTCCACAGCTTCGGTGACTTGCCGGGCGAGTGCGGGACCGGAGAAGTCGCCGCTCCAGCCGAAAGCCTTGGGCGTGTCGATCGTCAGGAAGCGGTTCGGATCCTCCGCTGTTTTCGCCCGATCGCGGAAGGCTATCGTAGAGGCGTTCAGTCGGCCGGTGCGCTGGCTCCACATCGGCAAGCCGCGAATGAGGCCAACAAGAGCTCGAGCGACGTCGAAGGTCGTCGGCGGAATAGGGACCTCTTCCGTAGAAAGGCGTTCGCTCAGCGTCGAAATGAAGGCGAAGTCCACTTCCGACAACTGGACCGCGCGAATGCTGACGGCGCCGGGCTCCTGGACCATGCGGTCGATCAGGAAGGTGTCGAGCGAAGGACGAAACACCCCGTCAAGATAGAAGGCGCAGGTCTCGACGCGCGTCAGCAAATAGGCGGCGCCAAGTATGTTGCACAGGCCGTTGCGCACGCCGAACGGCGGGGCCTGCCAAGCCTTGAAGACGTCAGCCATGGAGACGCCGTCTTTGCTACGCTTGAGGAGGTCGTCGGTGGCTTGCCAAAGGTCATGAAGGTGGTGAGGGTCGTTAGCGGCAGGCGCGCTGAAACCCCAGGCTTCAGTCGCCTCGTCGTAGCGATGAAGGCCCGTGGTTTCCAGCAGGCTGACGTAGAGGCCCGCTTCCGGCGGGAACCCAGAGATGCCGAGCCGCTCTTGCGATTTGCGGTCGATCATGGCCCGAAGGAGCGTGCGCACCGCGCCAGCGGCGTTCGAAGAGGGGCGGCTGCGGTTCACCAGCTCGTTCGGCAGGTGAGGGGCCTTGGGGTAGCGCCAGTCCGCTAGGCGGGACGCCAGAATGCTCAAGCCTGCGGGACCGCTATGGCGCAAGGATATGTCCGTCTTCATGCCGGCGGGACGCTCCCATTTGACCCGATGAATGGCGCTCGCCATGCGGTCTTCAAGGTCGGCGCTCAGGCGCGTGATGCGGGCATCCACTTCCCGTCTTGCGACCGCGTCCCCCGCCAGCTCGGCTCGGTGGGCCCGAACATGCTCGAGTGCGGCCAAGTCGAAGGCCATTTCGCGGATCATGAAGCTCTCGGGCGTCCAGCCGGGCACAACCAGGCGATCTCCTGCCTGGGCCTTGGCTCGTTTCAAAATCGACTGGGCTTCAGAGGCGCTTTCTTCTTCGCCACTGACCGTAAGGAGGAAAAGGCCTGCCGCGCCGGGGGCGGGGTGATAGGTGCGGATACGCTCTTCGGCGTCGGCGACGGCGCAGAGCTCGATTTCAAACCAACGCAAAGCGCCGGTCGTTTCATAGTGGCGCTTGGCCAGGATCGGCTGCAGCGCCGCATACCGCGAGAGCTGGCGCAAATCCATCGAGACGCCGGCTTCACGCGCTTGATCGACCGCGGCGTCGATGTCGAAATCGCTGCCTGCAAAGATCGCATAGCTTCCGGAGTGCTTGCGGAAGATAACGACCGACCAGTTCGCGAGGTCTTCCAGCGCGGCTGTGAAGCGCTTGGCGCTCAAGCCCGCGACGACCTCGCTGAGCAGGTCAAGCGTCGCCTGCAACCCGGATCGATCCTTGAACAGGTCGATGAGAGCGATCGCCTTGAGCAGTTCGAAATGCTCTTGGCTGGCTTCTCGGCTCTCGAGGCGGGCCAAGGCCTCCAGAGCGGTCGACCAGCGGTGACCGTCGGGGGAAGCGAGAATGGCCGGTTCGAGGTTGGCGTGAAGGTAATCCCACAGTCGTCCCACTTGGTAGGCGCGGGCCCCGCCGAGCTCTGTTTCCTCAAGGTACGATTGGAAGCCATAGGGCTCCACAGAGTTTAGGAAGCCAAAGAGGCTGCGTTGGTTCTGACCAAAACGGCGCCGCGAAATGGGACCTAGCAAAGCCGCCACCAAGGGGTGTAGCGGCCAGCAGGCTTCTAGACGCGCTTCCAGCACCGAGACGTTGCCGAAGCGTTGGCTGCTCAGGCTCTTCGCCACGGCGTTCGTCGCGGCGGTCTTGTCCTGAATAGGCTGGCTGACCTCGATGGCGCGTCCAATGAGATCGAGTTGTTCTTCGGCGGCCAGATTGATCGGCACGTCGAGGTAACGGCCCTGGATCTTGATCCATTCGTCGCGCGCCTCGCGGGCGAGACGATGAGCATATTCGTCGAAGGCCTGGTGGAGGATCCCAACCACCATAAGCCGCCCCTCAGAACGAGAAGCGGTTTCGGCGAGATCTTGGAAGAGGTGGACGTCGCCGTCGGCGCGCGCGGCATGCTCGAGGAACTTGCCCATCTCGTCGACGAGCAAGATGAGGCCGGCATGCGATTTGTCCGTAGCAATTCGAAGGGCCCAGGCCGCTAGGGTTTCACGCTCTCCACGGGCGAGCTTCGGCTGATCCTGAACGGCCGCTGCAATGGATTCGGCGATCGCAGCTTCAGGAGCGTCGCGACGACCAACCGCAGCGACGACCCGCCAAGCCCGTTCAGTCGGGCGGAAGGCTTCGATGAGTTCGTCCCGATCTGCCGCATTGATGTCGCCGAGCAGGCGCTTGCGGCTCTCCTCGGGGCCGGCCGCGAGCGCGGCGAGCGCAATGGCGAGGCTGGATTTGCCGCTGCCGTAAGGGCCTGTCCAGGTGAAGGCGCCATGACCGGAGGCCTTGTGGTGGCGTCCCATCAGCAGCAGGGCTTCGACGGCCGACTGGGAGCAGACGTAACCGTCAAGCGCGCGAGGATCGGTCAGATCGGCGTCTACGCGAACTGCACGACTGAAGCGGCGAGCGACTTTTACGATGGAAGAGAGGCGCTTACTCATGCCGCCATAATCTCCATGTCCCGGGCGTAGAAGGATTTCAGGATCTCATTCTTGTCGAGGATCGCGAGGCCAGGCGCATAGAGCTGGCGCATCCCGGAGGATTCATCCCAGCGAAGCGCCCCTTTGGTCAGTTCGTCGAGGCGAACCAAGCGCTCGGCGACGGCCTCCTCATCCATTAAGAAGACCTGTCCTGGAGAGCCGCGCTCGAAGGTGAGGAAGTCCACGGAGAAGGATCGCCTGCTGTCGAACAGCCCGTTCCAGAAATCGACGAGGGCGTAGAGGAATATCTCGTCCGGCAGTGTCGGCTTAGGCCCGCGGCGAAGGCGGTACTGTTCTCCGACGCCGGCCTTTTGAATGAGGCCGAGCTCGGCGAGAGGAGACTCGATGCTGTCTTCCGGCGCGCGTCGGCCGACGGCCGGAGCGGCATGGTAGGTACGCAGAATGCAGTCCACGTCCCGCTTGATGGTGATCTCCGCCACGGGTCGATCGCGATTAAAGCGGCCCGCATCCTTCAGGTCCTCGCAGCGCCGAGAGAGCCGGCGCGCCATGAGATGGCGATCAAAGACGGGCTCATGGAATTCATTGAAAGCCCAGTGCCAGGCAGTAGTCCGGCCGGGTTTAGACGCAAGCAGCCAATGGATCAGCCAAAGCGAGCCGGGATGCTCGAGATAGGGATCGGCCGACTCACCAAAGAGAAGGTCGCCGATCGGGCCGCAAGCAATGGGGCTGATCCGCGCGCCTTCTTTTTCATAGGTTTGCAGAACTTGGGTCGCGAGCGCCCAGTGGCGCATAGAAAGAACCATGTTCTTTCCAACGCCGAAGCGCGCGATCGCAGTCTCGTCTAGGAAAACGGCAGCACCACTTTCAGCATCTTGTTCAATGTTTTCTTTGACGGCGTCGTATGCCTTCTTGAGCCATCCGTAACGCAGCGGAAAGGTCTCGTGACCGGCGAAGTGAAGACGATAATCGTCGTTGTCTAGAAGGCTGCGGGTCATTTTGTCCTGGAGAGTTCTTCCAGTTGATGACAGCCGGTAAGCTCCGCTATGTCAACGTCCTGGACGAGATCACCAGGACGAGATTGGGGATTCGCGATCGTGCTCATCGATGGAACGGTCTACCTTGATTATCAAGCCGCAACGCCGGTCGATCCTCGTGTGATCGAAGTGATGACGACGTCTATGGCGACGGACTTCGCCAACCCGAGCTCGGATGACCACAGTCTTGGGTGGCGAGCCCGGCGCACCGTAGAGCAGGCGCGGGCGACAATCGCGGACGTATGGGGGGCGCTCGCTGAGGAGATCATCTTTACGAGCGGAGCTACGGAGGCGAATAATATCGCGGTGTTCGGGGGAGCGCTTGCGGCGCCAAGCGAGCGCAGGCGCCTTCTTGTCAGCGCGATCGAGCACAAGGCGGTCCTTGAAGTTGCATACGCCGCCGAGCGGCACGGGTATGCAGTCGAGATCATTCCGGTTAACGCCGACGGCATCGTCGACTTGGCAGCCTTGCGGCGCAGCCTCGACGACACGGTCGCCGTGGTGTCGGTGATGGCGGTCAACAATGAGACGGGGATCGTGCAGCCGGTTCGACAGGTGGCCGACCTTGCCGCGCAGTTTGGGGCCTTCTCCCACTGCGACGCCACGCAGGCCCCGCTTGCAGGGGAAATTGATCTCTTCGCCTGGGGTGTCGACGCGGCGAGCTTCTCGAGCCACAAGCTCTATGGGCCTAAGGGCGTGGGGGCGCTCTACCTATCACCCGACCGTCCCTGGACGCCCCGGTCCTTGACCTTTGGCGGCGGGCAGGAGGGCGGCGTTCGGCCAGGCACCTTGCCGACGCCGCTGTGCGCTGGGTTCGCTGCGGCGGTCGATATCATGAGAAGGGAAGGCGAGGCGGAGCGCGCCCGCGTCGCTTCGTTGAGGGATGACTTTGTAGAGGCGCTTCAAGCCCTTGATGCTCGCTTCAAGCTGACGGCCGCTGATGCGCCGCGCCATCCGGGCAACGCCCATATGACGCTTTGCGGCGTTGATGCTGCAGATCTGCTGGTCCGGCTGCAGCCGGCTGTGGCCGCCTCTCTAGGCTCTGCTTGCACGTCTGGGGTGATTGGACCGTCCCATGTCCTGTCCGCCATGGGGCTTTCTGATGAGGAGGCAGGAAGCTGCCTTCGGTTCTCCCTGGGACGTTTTTCCGACGCCTCGCAGGTCGCTCAGGCTGTCGAAGCAATCCAAGCGGCGCTTAAGAGCGCCGGCAATCCGACGAAAGCCTCGGCGGCCTAAGCGAATATCGTCTTTCGCGTCCGAAGCTGTCGTGGTGGGGAGGCATATCCGCACTTCAGATTGAAGGAGCGGGTTATGAGCGTAGGTGTCGTCATCAAAGGCGGGAACGCGCGACGGATCGATTTGAAGACCGGCGCGGATAAGGGATCGGTCGGCATGAGCGGAGCAGTCGCCGCCGCTAGCAATGGCGACTGGATTGTCGTGGTCTACAAAGATGGCCGAGCGCGTCGCTATGAGGCTAGGAACGGCAGCGATCGGGGATCAGTCGGCATGAGTGGCGTGACCGGATGCGCCATATCCAGCGGTGTAATTTTGTTGAACTATGTTAGCCAAAGGGTGCGGCGCTACGATGCTCGGTCGGGAGCGGATCGCGGCAGCGTCTGAATGCGCGGGGGCGCAAAAGGGGGGGTGGAATGACCGAGTTTCTTACACGTCGCGCTCTTAGCGAGCGCATCCAGGAGATCGTCCGCGGGGGCAATGCGAGATGCGCTGTGGCGTTCCTCGGCAAGGGGGCTGCCGATTTCTTGAGCGGTCGCAGCGGCGTAGCGACGCCGAAGATCATCTGCGACATCTCAATGGGATGCACTTCGCCGCATGAACTCGAGGCTCTAGGCGCGCCAGACGCTCCCAGTCTGAAGCATGTCAAAGGTCTGCACGCCAAGGTCTACATCTCTGACCGTGGTCTAATCGTGGGTTCCGCGAACGTCTCGGACAACGGGATCGGCTTCGAGATCGAGCATGATGCGCGCTTCGTTGAAGCAGGGGTATTTCATTCGCCGGAGACCTCGGTCTGGCGTGAGGCTTCCGATTGGTTTGATGAGCTCTACGGCGGCGCTGAACCTCTGTCGGCTGAGGCTTTGGAAAGCGCGCGGGCGTCTTGGCGTGTCGGGCCGCGGGGAGAGGGGCGAGCGCTGAGAGCGGGATCTCTTCTGGACCTAGTCAGGGCTAAGCCGCAGCATTTCGCCAATATAGGCTTTGTGTTCACTGGCATCGCGAGCACAGAAGAAGAGCGCAATGCTGCGCGAGAGGCGGCGACGGAACGGCTAGGGGAGGATGCCGGCGCGCCCTTTGCGTCCTGGCCGGCAGACGATATGTTTTGCGGCTGGGGCGCTGAGGATTTGGCTCAATGGCCTAGCCTCTTCTTTGAGTTTTGGATCCCGAAGAACCGCTTGTCCGTCTATGCGCGCGATATGCGCTTCAAAGAGCCGAAAACGGGTTCGGTTTTTACGACGACCACGCAGCGAGGCTGGCGTTCCAAGCTCGGTGTACAAATGCCTTCTCTCGAAGAGATCGGGATCAAAGATGCAGCGCTTGCCAGGCGGATCGTTGAGGAGCGGGGCAGCGCGATCTTCCCCTCGGGCTACGCTCTACGTGAGGAGTTAGAGGGGATGGCGAACTGATCTATCTCGACCTCCTTCGGCGAGGTTTTCGGTAGGGCGGCGAGCCGTCATTCTCAGCCGATGCGTCCGCCGAGTTGGTGTAGCGCGCGTTTTAGTTGTCGTTCGCGGCGGCAGGTCGAAGCAGGATGCCCGCTACGGCGAAAGCCGCCAGCACCACACCCGCAATAATCAATAAGGCGGCGAGCGCTGACGAGGCGACGTTCAACATGCCAAAGGCCGTGCCTAAAAGGGCGACTATGGCTCCAAAGCAGAACAGGGCCATGGGTCGTAGATTGGAGCGAGAACGGATTGTGCGGATGAGGCGGGCGGCAGTCCTATCGAACGCGGTCATGCTCTCTACTCGGCGAGACGCCGAAGTTCTTGGATCCGAGTCTCGCAGGCCTGGCGGACCACGTCGCGCAGAAGGTCGATGCGTTCGGTGAGGAAGGCCAGTTCTTCGTCTGTGATGCGGTAGTGGCGTGAGTAGCGGGCTTTGACGTACGCGGCTCGGAGGAGTTCGAAGCAGCGCTTCTGGAACTTGGTGTCGTGGGGCCAGACGTCGCGGAGGCGGGGCTCCAAGGGCTCCGTCATGTTGCGGAGGCGGATGAGGTTGTGGCTCTTGGGGGAGTAGAACGTCAGGACCTGTAGGAGGCCCTGGTAGATCGTCTCGGCCGTCTGATGGAGGAGGAAGGCAGCCAGCTTCGGCTCGTTCTCCTGCACATAGAACCGAGCGCCTTTGAGAAAGCCGTTCGCGGCTTCCTGCCATTCCTCGAAATACTCGGTGGCTTCTTCCAGCGCTGTAGACGGCGGGAGGGGCTGCGGCTCCGAGAAGGCGACGCCGGGGGTGTCCTGCAGGACCACCCCGTCGCGGGCGATGTCGATGAAGAAGCCGCGCCCGTGCTCCAGCTTCCAGTTCACGTCGTCAAGACTATGGACGATCAGGCTGACGGGTGTGCGCATGGCGCCCGCCGACAGTTCGGCCAGCAGGCGCTTCTCCACGTCCTCCCAGAACTCGAAGTCGGTCAGGTCCTCGTGGTCCACAACGACCAGCAGGTCGAAGTCTGAAAAGTAGCGCCCGACCGGATCGTGGACCCAGTCGCCGCGCGCGTAGCTGCCGAACAGGATGATCTTGAGGATACGGCCGTTCTTCAGCCGGTCGGCCCGGCGTGTGGAGATGGCCTTGGCGAAGCCGTCCTGAATGATCTCGACGGCGGCGTCGAGTTCACGCTGTTTCGCGAGCGGCAATTTCCTCAGCGGACGTTTCATGCCCGGAGTCTCCGAAATGCTGAGCCGACACGCAAGAGTCGAAACGCCCCGATAAGCGTATACCTAGGCTGTCGCGCCCATAATCGCTACGCTGGCCGTTGCGGGCGCCGGTTCCATAGGGCGTCGTCTGTTCGCCGTAGGGCCGGTTCGCCGGAGAATCGTCGCGGCGCCGCCTGAAAGTCCCGGGCCTCTACGCAGAGGTTCCAACGCCCGCACCTTTCCCTTCCCGTCAAGGCTGGAAGTGACTCGTAACGGCGGTTCGGAACGTCTGCTTCTGGGGCCATACTACATATCCCGTCGTGACCGGCCTATGGGTCGGACTTCCTTCGGTGGACGGATGCCATCCGGATGAGTGCCGCCGCCGGCGTTGTCTTAAACGGCGGATGCGAAGGCGGACCCGCAGGGACGAGGTCCGCTATTCGGTCAACGGCGGCGCGCTCCATACCGATCGCGGGAACTGACCCTGTTCCAGGGCGATGTCGAATAGGTTGTGGAGCGCGCCCACAAACCGCGCTGGCGTCCGGAGGTTCAACGACACCATGTGCAGCCCAGGATAGTCGATCAGCATCAACGGTAGCTGGAGTTCATCGACCATGTCGAGGATCGGCTGACTGTTGGCGACTTGGCTGTCGTCAAACATCTCCCGGGTGACGACGAGGCCAAGGAGCTGACGTCCCGCCAGTGCGATATGCAGCGGCTCGGGGGCGGCCTTGATCACCACGCCATCGGCGCTGCGGGCATAGGTGAGCGCGCCCTTCAGCTGCTTCGTGGCCTTGATGATTTGGTTCTGGATGGTCTGCCGCTTGCGTTCCAGCGAGCGGTCCAGAGAAGCCGGGGTATTGGGACTGTCCTTGGCTTCGATGAACAACATCACCCTCTCGGTGACGACCAGGAGGTCGCACAGCTCCTTGTCGGTGTCAGACCGAAATGGATTCAGAAAGATGCTTTCCGGTGGAAACACGCGGCCCAGCATGACCGCGATATCACGCTCCTGAGGCGGCCCCGGATCCTCGCGAACAAGCTGCGTGACAGCCGGTCGCTGATGAGCACCGTTGAAACTGTTCGCGGCGGGCCGGGTGTCCATAATGACCAGGTCGTCGGGATAAAGGTGTTCCTGAACGGAGAGGATGAACGCCGTCTGGTCGTCGATCTGGTCGCGGATCGAGAACCGCTGGCTGAGACGCGCGACGACCTCGCCGTAGGTATCAACGTCGAACGGCGCGAAGGCGGCCGGCGCCATGGTTTCGTGGAAACGGCCAGCGTCGGGATTTGCGACCCTGACCCCGAGAAGTTCGCGGTTCTGCTCGTCGACGAAATAGACCTTGAACTCGGGCTGGCTCAAGACCGTCTCGATGTCGCCGGTCATTTCATCACCGTCGAAGAGCGCGGTCATTACAGTCAAGGGTTGATCATGGTCGTCGAAGAATGCGGTGACCAAGCCCAGGAACTGCTCGGGATTCTCGGAAAGCAGATAAACCCTGAATCCGTTCTTTTCGCGGGCAGCAAGAATCCCCTCTTTGGTCGCCTTGATGATGAGAAAACGCTCCCCTTCAGGCGTGACGATCGGCATCAACCCGTAGCGGAACAACTGCAGGTGGCTCATCAGATGGGGGTAATGAATAGAGAGCATGACCCTGAATCAGGCGGTGCGGCCCTGACGTGACCCCCGTTTCTCATCCAGCCATAACAAGAGTCCGAGGTTGATCTGGGTAGAGATTGGTTGGGTTGGCAATAGGGCGGCCTGCGCAGCCGTC